>CALXIQ010000018.1 GCA_944388405.1 uncultured Ruminococcus sp.
CAGGCGTGCGAAATTGCAAACAGGCTTGCTCCCGAGCATCTCGAGGTTCTTTTTGAAAATCCCATGGAGTATGTGGGCAGACTTGACAACGCAGGTTCTATATTCTTAGGTCAGTACGCTCCCGAGCCGCTGGGAGATTACTATGCAGGACCAAACCACGTGCTTCCTACCAGCGGCACGGCAAGATTTTTCTCGCCTCTTTCGGTAAATAGCTTTGAAAAGCGTTCCAGCTTTATTTACTATACCCAGGACGCTCTTTCTGATGCCAAAGAGGATATCGTGCTCATTGCCGAAAAGGAAGGTCTTACGGCTCATGCAAATGCTATAAAGGTAAGGTTCTGAGAGGTAGAGCTATGAAGAAGTGGTACGATGAAGAATATCGTTTTGAAATTGAGGTAACCGGCTTTCTTCGCGGCGACCATACGGAGCATTATTGCAGAAATGGCGAGGAAATCGGAGATAAGTATACCTGTACCTACGGTTGTCCCGTTAATAAGGACGGTCAGGGAATATGTTCAAAAGTCATGATGGTAATGTTTCCGGTTATGGAGGCGGTCAGAAGCGGCGGTGACCTTGAAAATCTGGGCGGAAGCGGAAAGTATGTGAAGGATATTGTGTGTCCCGACGGCTGTGTTATCTTCAGGCTTACAGCAGAATATCTTGGCAATGAAAACTTTCATAAAGGCGGATTTTACTCGCCGTATTAAAAATATATCATAAGCAGGTGTTTATATGCGTACAGCAGAAATAAAAAGAAAAACCAAGGAAACCGACATAGAGGTTTTTGTTAAGCTTGACGGCGAAGGAAAGGTCAATGTCAGCACAGGCATAGGATTCTTTGACCATATGCTAACTGCCTTTGGCGTACACAGCGGAATAGATTTACAGGTAAACTGTACAGGCGATTTGCAGGTTGACGGACATCACACGGTCGAGGATGTGGGAATTTGTCTGGGGATGGCGTTTGCAAAAGCATTAGGCGACAAGTCTGGAATCGCACGTTACGGTTCTGCTTTTATTCCAATGGATGAAGCTCTGGCTTTTTGTGCACTTGATATAAGCGGCAGACCGTTTCTTGCATTTGACGCAGATTTTCACGATGAGCGAATCGGCGGATATGATACCTGCCTTACTGAGGAATTTTTCAGAGCTTTTGCTTTCAATTCGGGAATTACGCTGCACATCAAAAAGGAGTACGGCAAAAACGACCACCACATTGCAGAGGCAATATATAAAGCTGTCGCCCACGCTTTAAAATCCGCCATGTCTGTAAGTGGAAGCGGAGTACTATCAACAAAGGGAGTGCTGTAAATGGTAGCAATAGTCGACTACGGAGCAGGAAACATCTTCTCAGTAAAAAACGCTCTGGACTACTTAGGATACGAAAACAAGCTGACAGACAAAAAAGAAGATCTTGAAAAAGCTCAGGCAATCATTCTGCCGGGCGTTGGAGCATTTCCTTGGGCAATGAATATGCTTAAGCTAAGCGGACTTGTGGATACAATTAAGGAACAGGCGCAAATCAAGCCGTTTCTCGGAATCTGTCTGGGAATGCAGCTGCTGTTTGAAAAAGGCTATGAATTTGAGGAGTGCAGCGGTCTGGGGCTTATTCCGGGGTATGTTGACAAGATAATCGAACCTGATCTGGTTATTCCGCATATGGGTTGGAACAAACTGGTTTATAATCACGACTGTCCGCTTTTTAATGGACTCACCGACAATGAGTATGTATATTTTGTTCATTCATATAAGGCTTTTTGCGATGATGAGAATCTTTACGCTTACTGTGAATACGGCGGACGGGTACCTGCATTGGTGTCAGACGGCAAATACATATACGGAGCTCAGTTCCATCCTGAGAAGAGCGGAAAAACAGGGCTTAAAATACTCGAAAACTTTGTTAAGCTTGCAGAGGAGGTAAGGTAAAATGCTTGCAAAAAGAATTATCCCTTGCCTTGACGTTCGTGACGGCAAAGTTGTAAAGGGAGTAAACTTTGAAGGAATAAAGGAAGTTGGCGACCCTGTGGAGTGCGCTTACGAGTACAATTTGCAGGGTGCAGATGAAATTGTGTTTTATGACATAACCGCCTCACACGAGGGCAGGGGAGTAATGTTGGACGTTGTTCGCAATGCGGCGAAAAAGGTGTTTGTACCGCTGACTGTGGGGGGAGGAATCAAAACCGTTGAGGATATAAGAGAAACCCTCAGAGCAGGAGCAGACAAGGTATCGGTAAACTCTCAGGCTGTGCAGAATCCACAGCTCATAAAAGATGGTGCAGATATTTTCGGCTGTCAGTGCATTTGCGTGGGCGTGGACGCCAAGAAAGTTGCCGACAACAAGTGGACGGTTTACATTAACGGCGGCAGAATCGATATGCACATTGACCTTATCGACTGGGTAAAAAAATGCGAACAGCTGGGCGCAGGGGAGATATGCCTTAACTCTATCGACACCGATGGAGTAAGAGGCGGTTTTGACCTGCCTATGCTTAAAGCGGTGTGCTCCGCAGTAAAGATACCTGTTATTGCCAGCGGAGGTGCAGGCAAGCTGGGGGATTTTGCCGAGGCGTTTCTTGAAACCGATTGCTCGGCGGCATTGGCGGCAAGTCTTTTCCACTTCAAGGAGCTGACAGTACAGCAGGTGAAGGAGGATTGCCGCTCAAAAGGAATTATTGTCAGGTGACTAAATGAATGGGGGGTAAATTGATGGATTTTATCAAAAAGAATATTTATGGAATAGCGCTTTGCCTATGCATTTCTGTTCCGGCTTGGTTTTTAGGAAGGCTTGTGCCGGTAGTGGGTGGTCCGGTTTTCGCAATTATCGCTGGAATGATATTAACGCTTTTTCTCAAGGACAAAAGTAAAATTCAGCCGGGAATAACCTTTACCTCAAAAAAAGTGCTGCAATATGCAGTTATTCTGCTGGGCTTCGGTCTGAATTTAAATACTATTCTGCAAACAGGAAAACAGTCGCTGCCTGTAATCGTATCTACTATAGCTACATCGCTGATAGTTGCCTTTGCTTTGCACAAGCTGATGAAGATACCCTCGAAAATATCGACGCTTATAGGCGTTGGCTCGAGCATCTGCGGAGGCTCGGCAATTGCTGCTACCGCTCCTGTTATCGATGCGGACGATGAGGAGATTGCACAGTCTATATCGGTTATTTTTCTTTTTAACGTTATTGCTGCATTGATTTTCCCCACACTGGGGGGAGCGCTGGGACTTTCAAACGAAGGCTTCGGACTTTTTGCCGGTACTGCGGTAAACGATACTTCTTCCGTAACTGCCGCAGCATCGGCATGGGATGGAATACATAACAGCAACACTCTTGACACTGCCACAATAGTAAAGCTTACCAGAACCCTTGCAATCATTCCTATAACGCTTGTGCTTGCCTTTGTGAGAATGAGAAGCGAGAAAAAGAACGCGTCATCAGGAGAAGCGGAAAGCAAATTTAGTGTCGGAAAAATATTTCCTATGTTTATACTGTATTTTGTTATCGCTTCGGTTATCACAACTGCTGTAACTTCCATTTTTGCGGATAATACAGGAGTTCTCAATACTGCAAACAGCATTTTCGGATTTCTGAAAGAGTTAAGCAAGTTCTTTATTATAATGGCAATGGCGGCGATAGGCATAAACACAAATATCGTCAAGCTTATAAAAACCGGCGGAAAGCCGATATTTATGGGATTTTGCTGCTGGGTCGCAATTGCGGCGGTAAGCCTTGGAATGCAGCATGTTATTGGGGTTTGGTAAGCGTATCGTTTAGATATTATTCGCTTTAATAAGGAGTAATTTATGAAAAAAATTAAAATTGAAATAAACGACTTAGACAAGTATTTTGCAAAGTCGGAGCTTATCCCGGCGATTGCTTTTGACGTTGACACAAAGACGGTGCTTATGCTTGCTTACATGAACAAGGAAAGCCTGAAAAAGACCTTAGAAACAGGCTATACCTGGTATTGGAGCCGTTCAAGGCAGGAGCTGTGGAACAAGGGAGCAACCAGCGGTCATGTGCAGAAGGTAGTTTCAATTTACAGCGACTGCGACAACGATACGCTGCTTTTAAATGTTAAGCAGACAGGCGTGGCTTGTCATACTGGGTCATACAGCTGCTTTTTCAATGAAATTTATAACGAGGAGAATTAAAATGACAGTTTATCAGGAGATTTTTGAAGTAATCAAAGCCCGTAAAGCGGCATATGAAAACAACACCTCCCAGGAAAATTCCTACACCTGCTACCTGTTTGATAAGGGAGTGGATAAAATTTGCAAAAAAGTTGGTGAGGAAGCTGCGGAAACTATTATTGCCGCAAAGAACGGTGATAATGATGAGCTTATGAACGAGATAAACGATTTGCTTTATCACGTAATGGTTCTCGCCGCTAATCAGGGTCTTGACTGGTCAGACGTTGAAAGAGTGCTAAGTGAGCGAAATGAGAAGATAGGAAACCTAAAGCAATTCCACGAAGTTGACAAGAATACCTGAGCATTTCCCTGAGCCTGAACTTTGTTTCAGGCTTTTTCTTATATTTTCACAATAAATCCGTCACACAAGAAAGCAAAACTGAATATGATGTAGGGAAGTAAAAAACATATTACTTTAGTAAAAAGCTTCATTTTACATTATCATGTCAGGAGGATTTATTATGAGCGAATTAAAACAGAACGGCTGCTTTAAGGAAGCGGTATGCATCGACGCAATGAGAGTGTTTGATTCCTGCTCCTCTCAGGATTGTCTTGAGGATTTGGAAATAAGCTTCAGCTCTCAGTCTGACCAGGCACGCATAAACAGCGCTAAATTTATCAAGTGCAAATGCGTGGAAGTTATCAACACTACATTTCAGATTGACCCCGTGCCGTTCAACAAAGGCTTTTTTACAGTGGATCTGACCTATACCTTTAAGGTGGATTTTGAGGTGTATTCCGACCCGTCCCAGAATCCCTGCTTTGTAAGCGGTACTACCACCTTTAACAAAAAGGTGATACTTTTCGGCAGCGACGGCAACACCAAGCATTTCAACTCAGATGAAACTTCACAGCCTGTAGTAAACGGCTGCTGCTACACAAATCTGCCCAGAGCTACGGTAAGCGTTGTTGACCCTATCTGTCTGGATACCAAGCTTATTAACAGATGTTCAAACTGCTCCTGCGCTTCGTCCTCGGACGATTCAGACAGCGTTTCGTCTCAGTGCTGCGGAAAGCAGGTGCTTGTAACGATAGGAATGTTTGCAATTGTGCAGCTTCAAAGAGCAGTGCCAATACTTATTCCGGCATACGACTACTGTATTCCTCAGAAAGAATGTTCAACCAATACAGACAGCCCCTGTGAGCTTTTTGAGAAAATCAAATTCCCCACAAGTGAATTTTTCCCAAAAACACTTGACGGCGACGATATGCCCGGCTCATACTGCGGAAACTTTACTACCGAAGCAAAGGAAGAAAGCGATACAGAATAAAACCGTATAACCGAATTTTCAACGCATGATTAAGTTCATGCGTTTTTTCTTTGAAGAGATTACAACGAAGACTTAAATTCAAAAGTAATAATTGAAAACATTACCGAATTTTTGCAGTGTTTAGCCTAATTATTTATCTTCTGTTATGCTACAATAGATAGTAGACAATAAAAAAGAAGAACAACTCCAAAAATGATATAATGTTAAGTACCACCAAAACAAAGTATCAAAAAGGGAGTTGTTCTGATGAATAGTATAGCACAGGAAGCACATTTTCGTCAACGAGTAGTAAAGTTTGCGCAGAGAAAAGGCGTAACGGAAGCATCAAGACGTTATCACGTAAGCCGACAGGCAATATACAATTGGATAAAACGTTATGATGGAACATGGAAGAGCTTACAGGAAAAGAGCCACCGACCGCACCATCACCCGAAAGAGCATACGCAGGAAGAAAAGGAAATGATATTACGCCGTTATCCACGATATAAGGACGATATGATCATGCTGTGGGACAGCTTGCGTAAAAGCGGTTATACAAGGTCATATACAAGTATGCTTCGAGTAATAAAGAAATGGATAAAGCCTGAAATAGAGAAACGAAAAACACGCAAACCGAAGCCGTATGAAAGAGCAGCATATCCGGGGCAAAAAATACAGATAGATGTAAAATTTGTACCAAGTTATTGTGTATCAAGCGAAGAAAAGTACTATCAGTACACCGCAATAGACGAATGCACAAGATTTTGCTTCAGAGAGATGTATAATGAACACAGTACATACAGTTCAAAAGACTTCCTGATGAAGCTGTTAAAGGCATGTCCGTTCCCGATAAGAGAGGTTCAGACTGATAACGGAACAGAGTGGACAACAGCACTTCTTGTAAAGGACAAGAGAAGTAAAACGCTATTTGAAAAGGCTTTGGATGATATGGACATAATTTATCACAGGATAAGGATAGCTACGCCAAGACATAACGGTAAGGTTGAGCGCCAGCACAGAACAGACGAAAAGAGATTTTACAAGAAAATGCGTATGTACAGCCTTGAAGACGGCAGAGCACAGCTTGCGAGATATAACAAGAAATCGAACAACATACCCAAGGTGTGTCTGAATTTTAGAACACCGAATGAGGTTCTGAATGATTACCTTGCAGTAATGTAAGCCGTCTGCAAATTTTCATTTCTCCGTCGCCTCCGGCTCCTACAAAATGAAAATTTGCGATATTCTACTTATCACTATATTTTTTTGAGAGTATGTGTCAACTATCATTGACTACTGAACACTGTTTTTTGAAATTTATTTTAACCTTTTGTTGACACGACTATATTTTTGTGATAAAATTTATATACAAATAACTTCTATTACATCTTAAATTGACAAGAAAAGAGGTCTAAAAATGCTGAAGAAACTTAAACGACTTGCTGCAGCAATTACTGCGGCGACGCTGTTTGTGACGGTTATGTACTTCCCGGTTGTAGGCACGGGTGCGGAGGATCAAGCGGTAACATACGACCTGAGCGAAGGCAACGTTACTATTTCAACAGACGGAACCTACATCATCACCCAGAGCGATTCCACAGCTACAACCAACAATATTACGGTAGAAGCCGGGGTAAACGCCGATATAACCCTTTCGGGAGTTAATATCGACGTTAGCGGACAAGATGATGTCTGCGCATTTAAAATTGCCGACAACAGCACAGGAAATGTAACGGTAAGACTGGCGGCGAACACCGAGAATACTCTGAAAAGCGGAGCAAGTTCTGCAGGCTTGCAGAAAAACGGAAGCGGTGAAGGCATAGGAATTCTTACAATAACCGGTGAGGGAAGCTTAAAGGCAAACGGCGGATGGTCCGGAGCCGGTATTGGCGGCGGGGATCGGGGAAGCGTCAGTAATATAACCATCAGCGGCGGCACCGTTACGGCAAACGGCGGAATGTACGGAGCCGGAATAGGCAGCGGGGATTATGCAAACTCATACAATATCACCATAAGCGGCGGCACTGTAACTGCAAACGGAAGTGGTGGTGGAGCCGGTATCGGCGGCGGAGATTGGGGAAACGGAAGTAATATTACCATCAGCGACGGCACAGTTACGGCTAACGGCGGTAGTGGCGGAGCCGGAATTGGCGGCGGAAGTGCTGCAAGTCGGTGGTCCGGCAACGGAACCAATATCACCATCAGCGGCGGTGTAGTTACGGCAACCGGCGGAAATAACGGGGCGGGTATCGGCGGCGGATCTAAAGGAAGCGGCAGCAATATCACCATCAGCGGCGGCACTGTAACTGCAAACGGAAGTGGTGGTGGAGCCGGCATCGGTAACGGAAACAATCCATATGACGGGAATAACAGCGGTATCGTTATTAACGGCGGCAGCGTCAAGGCAAGCAGCATAACAAACGCTCAGCCTACCGACGGCAATGAAAATAACGTTTATCTGCTTACTTTTTCAAACGACAGCGACGAAACGGTAGTGATAGACAATAAGGTCTATACTCCCGTAAATCACAAGGCGGCAGACCCGGAGGACGGAAATCTCTACGCTTATCTTGCCAGCGAAAGTCATATAGTGAACATAGGAAATTCCCGCTATACATATGAATACGATATAAACAACGGATTTGTACTTACATATGATATGGAGATAATTTTTACAGACGAAAACAACGAAGTTATCGGTACTGTTTATGCATATTCCGATGAAGATATTTCGGCGCTTGCTCCCGCTGTTCCAGAAAAGGACGGCATTGCAGGCAAATGGGACACCGACCTCAGCACCATTACGGCAAGCTGTACGGTAAAGGCGATTTATCCCACAATTACAGTAACATTTGTCGGTGAAAACGACGAAGTTATCGACACCGTTTACGCATACGACGGCGACGATATTTCAGCACTTGCTCCTGCTGTTCCCGAAAAGGACGGCATTGCAGGAAAATGGGACACCGACCTTAGCGCCATTACGGCAAGCTGTACGGTAAAGGCGATTTATCCCAAAATTACAGTAACATTTGTCGGTGAAAACGACGAAGTTATCGACACCGTTTACGCATACGACAGCGACGATATTTCAGCACTTGCTCCTGCTGTTCCCGAAAAGGACGGTTACACGGGAGAATGGGACACCGACCTCAGCACTATTACAGAAAGCTGTACGGTAAAGGCGGTTTATACCGCAATACCCGTTGAAAACCCGGATGAATCGTCCGATGAAAATTCAGACGTATCATCCGATGAAAGTTCAGACAGCAACACCGAATCAGATGTATCCGATGAAAGCAATGAATCATCTGATACTGAATCGTTATCCGACAGCAGTTCCGATTCGGCTGATTCGTCAACAGCAGATTCCTCTGCATCAGACTCGTCCGACAACAACCCATCTACAGGTGCGGCTGCAGGAACAATTGCTGTTCTGCTTATTGGCGCAGGTTTGGTTGTACTGAAAAAGAGAAAATAAAAATTTAGCTTTATAGGCGCTGCACAAATTTCGTGCGGCGCTTATTTTTTTCAGGTAAACATTTTCTTCACTCAAAACACAGCGGTAATCTTCTTTCTGTCATATCCTGAATTTCACGGAATACAATTAACTATACGGACAATCTGTCAATATAACTGTGAAATGAAAGGAGAGCCGATATAATGCTGGAGGTTCTGGAAAAAAAGCCGCTGTATAAAACAGCTACGGATAAGCCTAAAGGTCTTACTCAGCAGGAGGCTGAAAGACTGCTTAAGATTAACGGAGAAAACCGTCTTGCTGCCAAAAAGAAAAACGGCGCCTTAAAAATCTTCGCCAATCAATTTCATGATATAATGGTGATGATTCTGCTGGCGGCTACGGTAATATCCGTTTTGCTTGGCGAATATACCGACGCCATACCTATAATGATAATCGTTATTGTAAATGCCCTTTTAGGCTTTATTCAGGAATACCGCTGCGAAAAAACCCTTGAAAAGCTGGAGGAAATGACCGCTCCCACCGCCAGAGTCTACCGAGACGGCAGGCTTGAAACTCTCCCCGCATCACAGCTTGTTCCGGGAGATGTTATAGCTATTGAAGCAGGCGACAGAATCCCTGCCGACGGAATCATAATTTCCTGCAAAAGCCTTAGCTGCGACGAATCAATTCTCACAGGCGAAGCTGTCCCCGCAGACAAAAGACCTCACTGCGGCGAAAGAGAATTTACCTCTCTTAATCTGCCTTACATCGCCTACATGGGCACCATATGCACCAAAGGCAACGCCGAAGTAGAAATCACCGCCACGGGTGCCCTTTCCCAGATGGGAAGGGTATCAAAGCTGCTGGAGGAAATCGACCCGGGACCCACTCCCCTGCAAAAAAAGTTGGGCGAGCTTGGAAGAACTCTTGCGATAATCTGTCTTGGGGTGTGCGTGCTGGTATTTGCCGCAGGTGTGCTGAGGGGCGAGCCGGTATTTGATATGCTTATGACGGGCATCTCAATCGCAATAGCCGCAATTCCCGAAGGACTTCCCGCAGCCGTTACAATCGCCCTTGCAATCGCCGTACGCAAGATGCTTAAAAGAAATGCGCTTGTCCACAGGCTTCATTCGGTTGAAACACTTGGATGCGCTTCGGTAATCTGCACCGACAAAACCGGGACGGTTACAATGAATAAAATGACGGTGAAAAAAGTTTTTGCCGTGGGAGATATTACGGGAGAGTATACGTTAGAAAACGACGTCGACTCTCAGGGGCTTTTCAATTCCGACGGTCAAAAGCTTATGGCTTGGGACAGTCAGGTTCTCAGCGAGCTTTTTATCTGCGGCACAGCCTGCAACAACGCGCGCATGGCAAAAGCTCCCTTGTCGTCGGGGCGCAACCGCCATGAAAAAGTATTCTCAAAATTCGCCGCCGAGGGGGATCCCACAGAGGCCGCCATACTTTCAGCCTGCGCAAGATGCGGCGTCGACGTTGCAAACTTTCAACTTAAACGCATAGACGAACAACCCTTTGACAGCTCGGTAAGAGCAATGTCTGTGACCTGTACAGATGCTTCGGGTGAAAAATACATATACAGAAAAGGCGCTCCCGACGTTATTTTAAGAGAGTGTGAGTACATAATTGCAGATTCTGATGGTAATCTTGAAAAGCTCTCACCTCAGCAAAAGGCAGCTGTACTCCAAAAGAACGATGAAATGGCATCGGATGGACTGAGAGTTATGGCGTTTTCAAAAATATATCACGGAAAAGTCATCTTCCTTGGACTTATGGGTCTTGCAGACCCACCCCGTCCCGAAGCCAAAAAGGCAGTGAGGGAGTGTGAAAAAGCCGGCATCAAGACGGTTATGATCACCGGCGACCACAAGCTGACCGCCTGCGCAGTTGCAAAGGAAACAGGCATCATGCGTAACGGGGACCTTGCACTGACCGGCGACGAACTTGACAAAATGTCTGATGAACAGCTTGCCGAGGCTGCGGAAAAAACCGCCGTGTTTGCACGGGTGACCCCCGCCCACAAACTTAGGATAATCAAAGCGTTTAAGGATAAGGGAAACGTTTGCGCCATGACGGGCGACGGCGTCAACGACGCTCCTGCCATAAAAGAAGCTTCAATAGGCGTATCAATGGGTATTTCAGGCACAGACGTAACCAAACAGGCAGCCGACTGCATACTGCTTGACGATAACTTTGCAACCCTTGTAAACGCCGTTGAGGAAGGACGCACAATTTATCAGAACATCAGAAAATTTGTAAGATACCTTATTTCCTGCAATATAGGAGAGGTTCTGACAATGCTTGGCGGAATAATAATGGGGCTCCCTATGGTGCTTATACCCTGTCAAATACTGCTGGTAAACCTTGTTACCGACGGGCTTCCCGCTGTTGCGCTGGGTGTTGAGCCGTCGGAAAAATCCGTTATGCGAAAACCGCCCCGAAAGGAAAGCGACAGCTTTTTCAGCGGCGGGCTGCTGTCAAGAATAATACTCCGGGGAGTCCTGATAGGCTTGTGTACCCTTGCGTCGTTTACATTCCTGCTGAAAACAGGCTGCGCTCTTGACGCCGCAAGAACAGGCGCCCTTATAACCCTGATACTTTCCCAGCTTATTCATGTGTTTGAGTGTAAGAGCGAAGAAAAAAATCTGTTTTCAGTGCCCTATTTTTCAAACCCGTTTCTTATATTCTCAGTTTTAATCTCGCTGCTCTGTCTTGGAGCGTGCATGTTTATTCCGTTTTTAAGCAGAATTTTTGCCATTGCCCCCCTCGGAGCAACAGGCTGGCTTATCTCGGTAGGCTTCGCCGCCGCCATACCTGTCGCCGCAGGAATTGCCGCAAAGCTTTCCTCTAAAATCCGCAGAAAATAATTCTCATCTGAACGACCGCTTTAACCTCCAAACGGCTGAAGCGGTCGTTTTTTCTGTCACGCTGTATCGGCAATAATTTGCACTTTATTTCCTTTAGTGTGACATTCTCTCGCTACAATGTGCAATCGCATATATAATCTATGTGAAAATTGGAATGTTGACTTGTCTGTAATGTGATTTTACTTGACAGTAATCAAAAACTGCCGCTAAAAAAAGCTTCTTCCAATATAATCATAAATGAACTAATGTAATTATATGCAAGCTGATTTTTTCTATTTTTTTACCGCAGCCGCTCAAAATATTTATACAAGCCCTTTTAGCTGTCAACTTTTTTGCTTTACATATGTGGTTATACTGCGTTTATATGTAAAGCTTTAAGCCGTTACACGCAATACGCCAATCTGTGATTGTGAAATCACGGTAATTTTATTACAAATTACTTTGTGCAACATATACAAAATTACAGCGTTTTTTTTGGCGTTTCTGACTTTGCAAGACTCTTGACAAGATGGGCGGAATACTATATACTTGTTTATGGCGGTTGAACGACCACAATATCTTGTGTTTGTTTTTGAACCGGCAGCATCAAGGAGATTGATGTGCCGATATATAAAATGGCTTTACATTATTATGATTGCCAATCATCTGCAATATATGGAGGTAAGAGAAAAATGATTATCAAAATTAAAAAGAGAGACGGCAGAAACGTTACATTCAACATTGAGAAGATAGCAAACGCTATATTCAAAGCGGCTCAGTCGGTAGGCGGAAGCAATTACGAAGAATCACTTGAGCTGGCAGGTAAGGTTGTCGATATGCTTATGGAAATGAACCTTACCTATCCCACCGTTGAGGAAATTCAGGACTGCGTTGAAAAGGTCCTTATCGAAGAGGGTCATGCCGCTACGGCAAAGGCTTATATCCTCTACCGCTCCACAAGAACAAGGGCGAGAGAGATGAACACCCGTCTTATGAAGGTTTATGAGGATCTTACCTTCAAGCCTGCCAAGGATATGGATTTAAAGCGTGAAAACGCCAACATTGATGGCGACACCGCCATGGGTACAATGCTTAAATACGGCTCTGCCGGTGCAAAAGAATTTTATGAGATGTACGTGCTTGACCCCAAGCACGCCAAGGCTCACGCTGAGGGTGATATTCACATTCACGACCTGGACTTTTACACCCTTACTACAACCTGCACTCAGATTGACCTTACAAAGCTGTTCAACAAAGGCTTTTCAACGGGTCATGGATATTTAAGAACCCCAAACGACATTTCAAGCTATGCGGCGCTTGCCTGCATCGCTATCCAGTCCAACCAGAACGACCAGCACGGCGGACAGTCTATCCCCAAGTTTGATTATGATATGGCAGAGGGCGTAAGGAAAACCTTCCGTCACCGTTACCGTGACAACATCCACAGGGCTCTGGCATTGATGGCAGGGGTTACCGACAGCTACGAGATTGCCAAAAAGCTGGCAGAAAAGCTTGCTTCCGAAAAGGGACTTACTCCCGTACTCGCCAACGACAACGGCTATCAGGAGGCTGAGGCTGAACTGCTTTCCGCTTTTGCCGACGCCGCCACGGTAAAGAAAATCCAGAACTTTGCTTTTAAGTCCTCTGCTAAGGAAACCGACAGGGCTACCTATCAGGCGATGGAAGCCCTTATTCACAACCTTAACACCATGAATTCCAGAGCGGGCGCTCAGACTCCCTTCTCGTCAATAAACTACGGCACCGACACCTCTATCGAGGGCAGAATGGTAATCAAAAACGTGCTGCTTGCTCAGGAAGCGGGTCTTGGAAACGGCGAAACGCCTATCTTCCCCATACACATTTTCAAGGTAAAAGAGGGAGTAAACTACAATCCCACCGACCCCAACTACGACCTGTTTAAACTGGCGTGCAGGGTTTCGGCGAAAAGACTTTTCCCCAATTTCTCCTTTATAGATGCTCCCTTTAATCTTCAGTACTACAAGCCGGGCAATCCTGACACCGAGATTGCATATATGGGCTGCCGCACCAGAGTTATAGGCAACGAATACGACCCCACAAGAGAGATTGTAACCGGCAGAGGAAACCTTTCCTTTACCTCCATCAATCTTCCCAGGCTGGCAATAAAGGCACAGAGAAATATAGGCACATTCTTTGACAGCCTTGATGAAATGATGGATTTGTGCATTGAACAGCTTATGCACCGTTTCAGAATACAGTGCTCGAAGAAGGTTAAAAACTATCCCTTCCTTATGGGACAGGGCGTATGGATTGACTCTGAAAAGCTGGGCGTCAACGACGAAGTAGCAGAGGTACTCAAGCACGGCACTCTTTCGGTAGGCTTTATCGGCCTGGCTGAAACTCTTAAAGCCCTTATCGGAAAGCATCACGGAGAATCGGAGGAAGCAAGAGAGCTGGGTCTTGAAATTGTTACTCATATGCGTAAGCGTATGGATGAGGAAACCAAGCGCACGGGGCTTAATTTCTCACTGCTTGCCACTCCTGCCGAGGGTCTTTCGGGCAGATTTGTCAGAATGGACAAAAAGCGTTACGGCGAAATTGCAGGCGTTACCGACAGAGATTATTATACAAACTCATTCCACGTGCCCGTTTACTACAACATCAACGCTTTTGAGAAGATAAAGATTGAAGCGCCCTATCACGCTCTCACAAATGCAGGACACATCAGCTACATTGAGCTGGACGGCGACCCAACCACAAACCTCGCTGCATTTGAAAAGGTTATACGCTGCATGAAAGAGCAGGGTATCGGCTACGGAGCAATCAACCACCCTGTAGACCGTGACCCGGTATGCGGCTACACCGGTATTATTGGCGACAAATGCCCGATGTGCGGCAGAAGCGAGGAGGAACATTCCAAGGTATACAAGGAAAGAATCCCACGCATTACATGCTGCTGACAATTGCTTAACTGAAAATAACGGACGAATTACAAAACTAATTCGTCCATTATTTATCTCATCCCACACAACATGAAAGGAACAAAATAAAATGCAACTGAAAATAGCAGGCTTTGCGCAGGACTCAATTGTAGACGGTCCGGGGATAAGATTTACCGTATTCACCCAGGGCTGTCCCCACAACTGTCCCGGCTGCCACAACCCCCAGACCCACGATTTTAACGGCGGCAGCATATGCGATACCGACGAGATTTACGAAAAAGTTATCTCAAATCCCATGCTTGATGGCATAACTCTAAGCGGCGGCGAACCCTTTTGCCAGTGCAAGCCGCTGGCAGAGCTGGCAAGGAAAATTCACGAATTCAAAGGATTTCCCCTGAACGTTATCGCTTACACGGGATACACCTATGAATATCTTATTGAAAACGCAAACGACGAAAACGGTTATATGGATTTACTTAAAGAAGTGGACTTTCTTATAGATGGGCCGTTTATTCTGGAGCAAAGAAGCCTTGAGCTGAAATTCCGAGGCAGCGCAAACCAGAGATACATCGACGTAAAGCAGTCCCTTAAACAGGGAAAGGCTGTTACGGCGGATGATATGTTGTAATCATAAAAAGCAAGGGCAATACCGCAAATTTCCTGCGGCATTGCCCTTTTGCATTTTAAACTGCCCAAAACACTGCTGACGGCTTTAATCCTCAGCCTGCGATGAATCGTCGTAGGTGTAATCGTGGGTTACGATTTCAGCTCCCCTCTCTTTTTCAAGGGTTTCTTCAAGCTCGGTATTCATCATATAAGCGCAGAATGTTACAACAATTATAAACACGCTTATAATAAGCAGTATGTCTATTCTGTATCTGAATTTACGGGGTTTTTCATTGTCTTTTTTGCTCACACGCTCAGCGCCTTTCATAAATATTTTAACTTCCGCTGCGGTTATCTTTAAAATCGGTAACAAAAATCAGCCTTTTTTCTTAATATATATTATAACTTATTTTTTTCGGCGTTGCAATAGGAAATTTTATTTTTGTGCGCTTTGGCGATTTGACAGCCACTGCGCTAAAATTTAATTTTATGCTATTGCAAATAGGGGAAAATTGTTGTATAATAAATAGACAGTATGCAGAAAATACCGCAGTGTGCCCCTCAGGCTTGCACACACTATTTATGCGGTATAACCTGTGTTTTTAAGTTTTACTAATGCAGAAATGAGGAACTTATATGTGCGGTTTTGTTGGCTTTACAAATAAAATAAACGACGCTTCCATTGTCCTCGGCAAAATGATGGACAGAATAAGACACCGCGGTCCCGATTCCGACGGTAAGTATGTTGATGAGCAGGTTGCAATGGGCTTTCGCAGGCTTTCTATCATCGACCTGTCCGACAAGGGCAGCCAGCCTATTTTTAACGAGGATAAGTCGGTTGTTATAACCTTTAACGGCGAGATATACAACTATCAGCAGCTGAGAGCAGAGCTGCTTGAAAAGGGACACAGCTTTTACACCCAGACTGACACCGAGGTGCTTGTCCACGGCTACGAGGAATGGGGCGTTGATATGCTTAACAAGCTGAGAGGTATGTTCGGCTTTGTTATCTTCGACAAGAACAACAATCAGATTTTCGGCGCACGTGATTTCTTTGGCATCAAGCCGGTATACTACGCCCAGATGGGTGAAACCTTTATGTGGGGCAGCGAGATAAAAAGCTTTCTTGACCACCCTCACTTCAAAAAGGAGCTTAATGAAACCGCTCTTGAGAATTTTCTTACATTCCAGTACTCCCCTACTACCGAAACCTTTTTCAAGAACGTATATAAGCTTCCTGCCGCTCACTATTTTATTTACAAGGACGGCAAAATGGAAGTCAAGCGTTACTGGGAGGTTAAGTTCACTCCCGACGACAAGCCTGACCTTGACGAATGGGTGGACAGAATAACCGAAACCTTTAAAAACTCCGTAGAGGCTCACAAGATAGCCGACGTTGAGGTAGGTTCATTCCTTTCCAGCGGAGTAGATTCCAGCTATGTTGCCGCCGTTGCGGACGTTGACAAGACCTTTACCGTAGGCTTCGGCGAGGACGAGAAATACAACGAGATAGGCTATGCAAAGGAGTTTTCCGCATATATACATAAGGAAAACAACTCGAAAGTTATTACTCCCGAAGAGTACTGGGGAAATTTCGCAAAAATTCAGTATCACATGGACGAACCTCTTGCCGACCCTGCGGCGGTAGCCCTCTTCTTTGTGTGTCAACTTGCCGCTCAGAAGGTTAAGGTTGTGCTTAGCGGAGAGGGTGCAGACGAAATATTCGGAGGATATAATATCTATCACAATCCTGCCGACATGGCGTCCTACAACAAAATACCAAGGCCTATAAGGCGTGCAATCGGCGCGGTGGCTCAGCATCTTCCCCATAAGCACGGAGTAAATTTCCTTATCAGAGGTTCTCAGGATTTGCAGGAGCGGTTTATCGGCAACGCCTTTATCTTCACCGAAAAGGAGCGCAAGGAGCTGCTTAAAATAAAAACCGACGCTCCCTCTCCACAGGCTATTACAAAGCCTTTCTATGACAGATGCAAGGATAGCGACGAGGTTACCCAGATGCAGTATCTTGATTTGCACCTGTGGATGACCGGTGATATTCTGCTTAAAGCGGATAAAATGAGCATGGCTCACTCTCTGGAGCTTAGAGTGCCTTTCCTTGACAAGGAGGTTATGGCTTTGGCGGAGCAGATTCCCACCAAGCACCGTGTAACCAAAGAAAACACCAAATACGCAATGAGAATTGCCGCTTTAAAAGCGTGTCCTCCTCAGACTGCCAACAAGAAAAAGCTGGGCTTCCCTGTTCCCATAAGAGTATGGCTTAAGGAAGATAAGTATTACAATCTGGTGAAGGAAAAGTTTACTTCCCCGAGCGCCGCAAAATTTTTCAACACCCACAAGCTTGTACAGCTGCTCGACGAGCATAGAGCAGGTCATTACGATTATTCCAGAAAAATCTGGACAGTGTTTACCTTCCTTGTGTGGTATGACGTTTACTTCGGCAGCGATGTGGTTGAAGCAAGATAATCAATAAAATCATAGCTTAACATTGTCCCCTGTCTTAAAGGCTGGGGACATTTTTTCCTACAAAGCCATGTGCCTTGATAAAAAGAGGGCGTTTGCAAAAGTCAAAAGACCTTGCAAGCACTCTCTGATTTTTTATTTTATCTGCCGATTTCGCTTTTCAGATATACCATAACCTCATCAAGGCTTTCAAAGCATTTCTCTGCCATTGAAAGCATCTCCCCGTCAGGCGCAACAAGGTCTGGCACAAGCAGAGGTATCATGCCTGCACAATAAGCTGAAATTATGCCGTTTTTACTGTCCTCTATTGCCGCCGTTTGGGAAGGCTCAACTCCAAGGCGCATACAGGCGGTTTTGTATATTTCCGGGTCGGGCTTGCTGTGGGCAATCATATCCCCACCGATAATAACCTTGAAATACTTTTTAAGCCCGGTGCGCTCAAGATGCTCCATAATTTTTTGGTATCTTGACGACGACGCCAGCCCTACGGTAAAATCGATGCTGTAAAGATACTCAAGCAGCTGAACGGCACCCCGTTTTACGGGCATTCCGTCACGCTGAATTTTCTCTCTGACCCAGCTTTCAATAAAGCTGTGATACTCCTCCACGGGAAAATCCTCGCCGTATGTACGTCTCAGCAAAGCCACGGTATCGGGTATGCTCAGACCAATGCACTTTTTTGCGGTCCCCTCGATATCGGAAATGTTTTTATGCTCGCCCAGCACGCTCCAGGCGTCAAGATACATTCTTTCAGTGTCAAACAAAACGCCGTCCATATCGAACACTACTGCTTTGATTCTACTCATAACAGCTTCTCCTTATTACTTAAAATACATATAAAGTGTGCACTTTATCATTCCGTTGTAAAGCTTGCGCTTTTTATCCGCCTTTTTGCCGAAAAACTTTTCAAAATCTTCATGAGGCGAAATTATATAGCAAGCCTTATCCTTTGAGGGGGACAAAACTTGACCGAGCTTTTTATAAAGTTCCTCCGCTTCCCTGATTTGCAACATTCTTTCGCCGTAAGGGGGATTGCACAGGGTAATGGAGTTATCAGGCTGAACAAGCTTTGAAATATCCTGTCGCCTTACCTCCAATTTTGAGGCTACCCCTGCTTTCTTGGCGTTTTCCATAGTGAGGGCGATGGCTTCGTCGTCGATATCAAAGCCTATTCCGTGGAATTTGCCCTGTCTGTCTATTTCGTCCATGGCGTCGCTGCGTTCTTGCTGCCAGACTTCCTGGGGTATCTGCTCCCAATTCTGGGCGGCGAATTTTCTTCTCAGCCCCGGAGCCACATTAAGGGCTTTGTAAGCCGCTTCTATAAGAAACGTTCCCGAACCGCACATAGGGTCGCACACCAACGAATCCGCCCTTACTCTGGCAAGGTCAATTATTCCTGCCGCAAGGGTTTCCTTTATAGGCGCGGCGTTGCTGTTTCTGCGATAGCCCCTTTTATGCAGACCGGCGCCGCTTGTATCAAGATACAGGGTGCAGATGTCCTTTAAAATGGTAAACTGCAACTGATGCACCGCTCCGGTTTCCTCAAACCAGCTTACTTTGTATTTTGATTTAAGCCGCTCCACCGCCGCTTTCTTTATTATCTTCTGACAATCGGGAATGCTGTGAAGCTGTGAATTAAGAGAATGTCCCTTAACAGGAAAGGCGTCGCTTTTGCCGATAAAATCCTCCAGCGGCAGGGATTTTACTCCCTGAAAAAGCTGTTCAAAGCTTTTCGCCTCAAAGCTGCCCAGCTCGATAAGCACCCTTTCAGCAGTGGAAAGCCGCAGGTTTGCCCTGGCAAGTAGTGAGAAATCTCCGTCAAAGGATATTTTCCCGTCGGTGACGGTGAGATTTTCTCCGCCTATTTTGTTTATCTCATACTTAAGCACGCTTTCCAGACCGAAATGACAGGGACAGCAAAGCCTGATTTTATTCATACTCACAATCTTCCTTTCACAGCAAAGCCTCCGTCGGATTTCCAAACGGAGGCTTAATATTTGTTTTTTCCCGTAAGCTTTTTACCAATGTGAGCCCGAGCAGTATTCAGGAACGTTGGTCTGCTTATAGTAACCTGTTGCCGTTGACGAACAGCCGTTGCCTGCCAGCAATCCCGTTCTGGTGCAATACCTTGCTTCCACTACGGAATCGGGCATTTCAAAATCTTTTGTTTCTTCCGATTCAGCTATATCTCCGAAAATGTTTTTCCAGATAGCGCCGATGTTCTGATACTGGCTTGTGGGGATTCTTTCAAGCTGGTCGTAGCCTATCCATACTCCGCTTACATACTCGGGAGTACAGCCTACAAACGACAGGTCGTTCCAGTCTGAGGATGTACCGGTCTTTCCGGCAAGAGTTGTGGTGTTAAGCCTTGCATAACGACCTGTTCCCTGGGACTGTGTGATAACAGTCTGCATCATTTCGTTCATAACATAAGCGGTAGATTCGCTTATTGCTTGCTTGTAGCCTTCGTTTTTCTCGTAGATAACGTTGCCTGCGGCGTCCTCAATTCTTGAAATGTAGGAAACCTCGTACTTTTTACCGCCGTTTCCGAAAATCATATACGCACCCACAAGCTCCTCAAGCTTGATACCGTTGGTAAGACCTCCTACCGTTACAGGAGAGTAGTTTATATCGTCCTCGGTAAGGGTGGTTATATCAAGCTTTTCTACAAGGAAATTGTAGGAATAAGCCGGAGTCATCTGCTCAATAAGCTGTGCAGGACAGGTATTAAGCGACCTCATAAGCATCTGCCAGGTGAAGTAGTTGTTATAAGACCAGTTTTCACTGCTTCCCGTTTCTGAATAGTTTACCGGCCACTGCCGCTCCTCGCCGTCCTCGATAATTGTAATAGGTTCATCCCTGAACAGCGTTGACCACGTCATAAGGTCCTGGTCAAGGGCAGGGGCATATGAAGCAATTGGCTTTATACAGGAACCCGGCGACCTCTGAGCGTCGGTTGCGTTGTTCCAGATACGGGATTCCGTCTTTTCATCTCGCCCTCCCACTACGGCAAGCACGTTGCCTTCGTAGTCCATGGCGATAAATCCTGCCAGCAGCTCGTCGTCGTCAAAATAGTAGCTCTGGAAATTTGACGCATCCTGCATTTCCTCTTCCACTCTGGTCTGCATTTCCATATCAACGGTGGTGTATATGGTATATCCGCCGTCGTACAGTCTGGTCTGAGCCACCGAAGTATCAATGCCCGACCTTTCAGCAATAATCTCTATTGCCTGCTCTATCGCCTCGTCCATAAAATAGGAGGTTGGACCCTGGTCTACCGTTTCGTCCTCATAAATCGTTGTGCTTGAATAATCGGGATCTCCCGTTACGACGATTTCCTCGTTAAGCGCCTGTTCGTATTCGTCGTCGGAGATAGCTCCGTTTTCCAGCATGTGGTCAAGGCAGTATTTTTGTCTTACTTTATATCTTTCGGGATTATCATAAGGATTGTAATTGGCAGGCGATGTGGTCATTCCTGCCAGCACCGCAGCTTCTGCAAGGGACAGTTCAGAAACGTCCTTGCCGAAATAGAAATTCGCAGCAGCCTGCACGCCTATAATATCATGCTCCCACGTGTTCAGAGATATGATATTGAGATAACACTGGAGAATATCCTCCTTGGTATAGGTTTTCTCAACGTTTATTGCTCTAAAAATTTCCCTTATCTTACGCTCTACGCCCGCAGTTCCGCTGACCTCGTCATCACCGGTTATATTTTTTATAGTCTGCTGGGTTATTGTAGAACCGCCCTGTGTTATGCCTGTAAGGGTTCTTATGATTGCGGCGAAGGTTCGCTTGAAATCCACGCCGTCATGGGAATAAAAACGCTCGTCCTCGGTATATACAAATGCGTCCCTGACATGCTGGGGAATATCCTCAAGATCAACCCACTGAATCTTTTTCTGCTGATTTCTCAAAGCATAGTAAAGCAGATACTCCTGTGATTCCGGGTCGTTTTCGTCGTAATCGGGATTTTCATACAGAAATCTTGAAATGTTGCTTGAAACCACGCTTCTGTCAAGATTTACGGTATCGCTTGTATCGGCGAAATTAAGCACGTATATGGTAAGAGCCGTAACAAAAATCGAGCCGGTAATAATAACAATAAGGAAAAGAGAAAGCACTAACGTCCCGAAAATCTTCAGCGCCTTTACCGCAGGACTGGGTTTCTTTTTATTCTTTTTATTGGTCTTAGAAGCCGTCTTTTTTATTTCTTCCATAATGCAAACCTTTCATAGTAAATTCCGAATCTGCTCAGGAATTTCGCACCTCCCGCCTTCGGAATCCATTTACCGTTCAACACATTACATCTTCCGTCGTAAAAATCATACAAATAACGTACTGCTTATGGTTATGCTTAACCAAAAAGCTGTCGATATTCCGCTTAGCCTTGAACATATGCAAAGACTTTTTAATATTATACCACACAAAAACAAAAAAGTAAAGGGGACGATAACTCGCCCCCATGAGTTTTAAGAATTTTTTAAGACCTTAAAAGGCTTATTCCTCAGCTTCAGCTTCCTCGGCTGCCTCTGTTTCATCAGCCTGAGCTTCCTCAGCTTCTTCAGGCTCCTCGTCCTTAAGCAAAGCTCTCATCGAAAGGCTGATTCTCTTTTTGTCAAGATCAATCTCAGTTATCTGAGCGTCAACAACCTGACCTACCGAAAGAATATCCGCAACATTGTCAACTCTCTGATTTGCAATCTGAGAAATGTGAATAAGTCCGTCTATTCCGTTAATTATCTGAGCGAACGCTCCGAAGGATGTAATTGAAACGATTGTAGCCTTAACAACCTGTCCTACCTGATAATTCGCCTTGAATATCTCCCACGGATTTTCGGAATCCTTCTTGTAAATCAGAGAAACCTTTTTGGTTTCGGGGTCTATATCCTTGATCTTTACTTCAATCTTATCGCCTACGCTTACAACGTCGGAAGGATGCTTGATTCTGTTCCATGACAGATCCATTCTTCTTACAAGACCGTCAACTCCGCCCAGATCAACGAATACGCCGTAATCTGTAATGGACTTAACTTCGCCGTTTACAATATCTCCTGCCTTGGCAGTCTCAAAGAACTTAGCCTGAGCCGCCTCTCTCTCCTCACGCTGTACCGCTCTTATCGAGCCTACTGCTCTCTGCTTGCCTTCGTTTACCTCAAGAATCTTGAATCTTACCGTCTGCTTAAGCAGGTCGTTAAGATCAAAATCTCTTCTTGGAGCAGCCTGTGAAGCAGGTACAAATACCTTAACTCCGTTAGAGGAAACCAACACTCCGCCCTTTACAACGTTTGTAACTGTTCCGGTAAGAACTGCGTTTTCTTCCTTGGCGGCGCAGATCTTTTCAAATCCCAGCGCAGCGTCCACTCTCTTCTTAGACAGAGTTACAACGCCGTCCTGGTCGTTTGTCTTTACAACGATAAGCTCAACGGTATCGCCTACCTTAACAACGTCCTCAACCGACTTGGTTGGGTCATCGCTAAGCTCAGATACAGGAATTATGCCCTGCTGCTTAGTGCCCAGATCTACATAAACTTCGCTGGCATTATAGCTCAGTACTGTGCCCGTTACCCTCTTTCCAATATGTATTGGCTTCAGAGAGTTTTCCATCTCCTCCACCCAGTTAAATTCTTCTTCATTGTTCAACATTTCACTCATGGTTTGTTGTACCTCCTTGATTATATAAGCCGGAGTCGATGCACCGGCAGAAATCCCGATAAAATTTGCACCCGATAAGTCTATATCGGCAAGCTCCTGCGCTCCTTCTATAAGATAGCATTTACAATATTCGCTGCAAACCGCCTGAAGCTTGTGGGTATTGGAGCTGTTTTTCCCTCCAACAATTATCATCACGTCAGCTTTTTTGGCAATGTCCGCCGCCTCCTGCTGACGCTCCGAAGTAGCGCTGCATATGGTATCAAATATAAGCGCCCCCGGCAGAAGCTTTTCAGCCAGAGCGCAACATTCGCTCCATGTCTTTTTATTATACGTGGTTTGCGCAAGAATTGCAAGCCTTTTGGGGTCAAAATCCTGTTGTTTCACCAAAGTTTCAAGCTCTTCACATCCGCCAAACACAAACGACGGACCCTTACAGTGTCCTCTTATTCCAACAACCTCGGGATGACTTATATCCCCGGCTATCAGTACAGTGAAACCGCTTTCGGACTTTTCACAGGCTATTTTATGAATCCTCGCCACAAACGGACAGGTTGCGTCCACAACATTGCAGCCTATTTCCGACAAACGTTCATAAACGTCCCGCCCGACCCCGTGAGAGCGTATAATAACGGTATGCTCGGGCTTTACCTCATCAAGCGAAACCGACCTGCAGCCTCTGGCCTCAAGATCGGTCACCACATTTTTGTTATGAATTATAGGACCTAACGTTACAACATTATTTCGGTTATCTAATTCATTATACACTATTTTCACGGCTCTGTCTACACCAAAACAGAATCCTGCCGTCTTAGCGGTACAAATTTTACAACTTCTTAACATTTAATGCACCAATTCGGTTATGGCGTCCATTATCCTGTTTTTCAGTACTTTCAGCTCTTTAGGGTTTGCAGACTTAACGGCAAGCTCCTCAGGTCTGAGCGGTTTGCCGAACCGAACAACTACCTTTCTTCTGAATTTAAGCTTTCCCTCAAAATTAATTCCCACCGGGATAATGGGAACCTGGGCTATTGCCGCAACAAGTGCAACACCTGTCTTGCCCTTTCCAACCTTGCCGTCCTTTGAACGGGTGCCCTCAGGGAAAATAACCAGATTTCTTCCCATTTCAAGCTTTTCTATTGACGTATCTATTGCGGTGGTATCGCCCTTTCCCCTTGTTACGGGAAACGCTCCGAAAAATCTTATCAGCCATGTAAAGAACACATTTTTCTCAAAAAGCTCCTCCTTAGCCATATAGGAAATCGGAACTCTTATGGGAAGCGCAATAAAAATCGGGTCGGAATAGCTGCGGTGGTTTGAGGCAAAAATATTGCTTCCGTCCTTAGGGATGTTCTCCGTTCCCTCAAAGGACAGATTAAACCAGCATCTGAATATAACCTTTACCACAAGTCTTAAAGCGGTATAAAGAAACATTCTGATGGGATTAAGCTTTTTCCCGCGCTTTACCGGTCGTATTTTGGCTACCTCTTTAGGCTCATGCTTTTTCGGTATGGTATCGTCTTTGTGAGGGTTTAATTTGTCCTTTGCGATTTTATATATAGCCTCCACCGCTTCATCAAGAGAAAGATTTGTGGAATCAACCTCCACTGCGTCCTCTGCCTTTTTCAGGGGAGCAATCTCACGGTGAGTGTCGTTGTAATCACGCTGTTTTATGTCCTCCAGCACCTGCTGGTAGGTTGAGCTGTCGCCCTTTTCCTGAAGCTCCTTGAAACGCCGATTGGCTCTTTCCTCGGCGGTGGCAGTAAGAAATATCTTTACATCAGCGTTGGGAAGCACCACCGTGCCTATATCTCTTCCGTCCATTATAATGTTGTTTTCACGGGCTATGCTCCTCTGAAGCTCAAAGAGAAATTCCCTTACCGCAGGAATAGCCGAAACTGCCGACGCCCCCATTGATATTTCGGGAGTGCGTATCTTATCGGAAACGTCCTCGCCGTTAAGCAGCACCAGCTGAGTACCGTTTTCATAGGCAAGCTTGACGTCAATCCGGCTCAGCAGCGGACATACCTGCCCACTCTCCTTGGGGTCAGCGCCCTGTGAGATTACATAGTAAGCAATAGACCTGTAAAGCGCCCCCGTGTCAACATACACATACCCAAGCCTTTCAGCCAGCATTTTTGCTATGGTTGATTTGCCTGCGCCCGAAGGCCCGTCAAGGGCAATATTTATTCCCATAATTCTTCCTCCTGTATATCATATTGCTTGAATCGCCCGGAACAGGACGATTTTCAAGCCACGCATTTTTTATTAACGGCATTATACCATAATCCTGCTCACATCTCCGATGCGCAGGCATACGCCGTAGAAAAGGCAATTTGCAGGTTAAATCCGCCGGTATAAGCGTCTACGTCCAGCACCTCGCCGATAAAATAAAGTCCCTGTACAAGCTTTGATTCCATGGTCTTAGGAGAAATCTCCTTAACGTCTACACCACCCCGGGTAATTATCGCTTCTTCTATTGGGCGAAGGGACTTTACGTTAAAGCGCATATCCTTTAAAAGCTCCGCAAGCCTTCCCCGCTCGGCTTTTGTTATCTGGTTCACCTTTTTGTACGGCTCAACTCCGCTGAGCTTTACCACCGTATCTATCATTTTAGCCGGCAGCAGCTTTTTCAGGGAATTTGAAAAATCCCGGTTGGGGAACTCACCAAAATCCCGCAAAATCCGCTCGTCCAGCTTTTCGTGGGAAAGGGCGGGCTTCAAATCTATTGAAACGGAATACCTGCCTTTTGTGATTTTATCCATATGGGCGGAGGCGGACAGCACAAGGGGTCCCGACAAGCCGAAATGGGTAAACAGCATTTCCCCAAGCTCTGAAAACAAAGCCTTTTCCGTTTGATTGTCATACAGCGTCAGGGTGCAGTTTCTTAAAGAAAGACCCATCATTTCGGCGCAGTGCCTTTCTTCGGTAACTATCGGACACAGGGAGGGGGATATTTCCGTAACTCTGTGACCTGCCTGCCTTGCCAGCTTATATCCGTCGCCGGTCGAGCCTGTAAGAGGATATGAGCGTCCTCCCGTTGCGACTACAACCTTATTGGCATAATACTCGCCATTTTCACAGCTTACACCTTTAACTGCTCCATCCTCAATGATAAGCTCCCGGGCGTCGTCGGAAATAAACCTTATGCCCGCCTGCTTTGCCGCCGAAACAAGGGCGTCCACAATCGTTTGCGCCTTGTCGCTTTGAGGAAACACTCTGTTTCCCCGCTCGGTTTTAAGCTCCACCCCCAGCGATTCAAAAAACGCCATTGTGTCCTCGGGGGCAAAACGTGAAAGGGCTGAATACATAAAGCTTGGATTCCTCGGAATGTTTTTCATTACCGTTTCTGCATCGCAGTTATTGGTTACGTTGCATCTGCCCTTCCCGGTAATAAGCAGCTTTCTCCCGGGATTTTTCATATGCTCGATTATCGCTGTGTCTTTTCCCAGCCACGCCGACTGAACGGCGCAGAACAGTCCCGACGCTCCGCCGCCTATTATAAGAACATCAAATTCAGACATAATCCTCACTTCCATTATTTACGGCTCGTACACGTCGTATTCCTTCCAGATGCGTTCAAGGCTTTCAAAGCTTCTTGAAACCCTGTCCACATCGCTTATGGAAACTGCGGCTATCAGCGCATTTATAAGGCTCAGTGGGGCTACAAGGGAATCCACAAATGAAGCCATATCACTGCTTGCCAGCAGCAGATTGTCGGCGTATCTGGCAAGGGGCGACTCAGAGGAATCGGTTATGGCGATTACATGCGCTCCCTTGTTGCTTGCGTATTGCAAAGCCTTTACAGTCTGCCGGGAATATCTCGGGAATGAAATTCCTATGATAACATCCTTTTCGTCCATATGCATAATCTGCTCGAACATTTCGCTGGTGGTGGTGTTTCTGATAAGCTTTACCCGAGGGAAAATAAGGGTAAAGTAATAGTTGAGAAAGCTGGCAAGGGGAGCAGCACTTCTTGCGCCGAGAATGTAGATTGTATTGCTGGTCATGATTTTATCCACCGCATTGTTGAAAGCTTCCTTTGAGGTTTCCTCAAGGGTGCGGCGTATCTTTTCTATGTCAAGGTTAAGCACTCTTTCAAGTACGTCGTCACGGCTCATACGGTCGGAGGTTACCTCTATTCGCTGTACGGCGGTAAGGCGGTTTCGCATTAAATCCTGCAACGCCCGCTGGAGCGACGGATAACCATCATAGCCAAGCTCTGACGCAAACCTTACTACCGTAGACTCGCTTACGCCCACGGTTTTGCCCAGCTTCTGAGCCGTCATAAAAGCCGCTTTATCATAATGGGACAAAATATAGTTTGAAATAAGCTTGTGCCCCTTTGAAAGGGTGGGCTGCCGCTCCTCTATAAGCGCAAATAAATCCTTTTTCATAAAAACGCCCATGCGCAAAGTCTGCTACCAGCTCAAAAGAGCCTGACATGGGTTGTCCCTCCTCTTACATAATTTTTTGTTGCGTTATGCCATTTTATTTATAATCATGAATAAAAATCACTCCCACAGAGAATCCTGCAATTGATTTATCCTCTGCCGCCGCTTTTCGGTTTCCTCCTCAAGCACTATGTACTTTCCATCGGAGTATTCCACAATATCCCCTGCTTTGGCGTTTTCAGCCTGAGCACAGGAAATAACCACTTGCCCGCCATTTTCGTCCTCACAGACAAAGCTTTCGCCCTCTTTTCGGTCTATTATCAGTTTCATTTTTCTCTCCTTGCCGCCTGATTAAAAACATATCCGACGGCTTATTTAGCTGTATCAACCGACAGACCTTCTCCGTCGGAGGTAAATATCACTGTACCGTCGTCACGGGTTATGTAGATGTTTTCGGCGTACTTCTCCAGTCTTGCCAAAGCCTCATCGCTGGGGTGACCGAAGTTGTTGTCAAGTCCGCAGGATATAACGGCGTATCTTGGAGCAACCGCAGCAAGGAACTCGCTTGATGAGGAATTTGCGCTGCCGTGATGAGCCACTTTAAGCACCTTGGCAGACAAATCAAAGCCCTGCTCCAGCAGCTCCTTTTCCGCTTGGGTTTCGCAGTCGCCTGTTATAAGGAAGCTGTTTTCCCCGTGGACAACCTTCACAAGAACGGAATAGTTATTTAAATCGCTGTACTCCTCCTTGACGGTGTAAAGCTCCACTTCCACATTTCCCAGCTGAAAACTTTCGTCATTTGCCTCTGTTATCTTCATACCTTTGTCCTGCAGAGACAAAAGCATATTTTCATACACGTTTGTGGTGGGCGTCTGGTCGGAGGGGACTTTCGGCATTATAAACATGTCCGTTTGGAAGTCTGCTATTATCTCGCTCATCTCGCCGATGTGGTCGGAATGAGGGTGAGTTGCGATTATAACGTCAAGTTTCTCTATGTTAAGCCCTTGAAGATACTTTATCACAGTGTTGTCGTCGTCAAGGTCGCCGCAGTCTACAAGCATTGTCTTGCCGTTTGAGATTACAAGGGTGCTGTCACCCTGACCTACGTCTATGAAATGCACTGTAGTATCGGCAGTTTCCACCGCAGGCCGGTCGGCAAACCCGAGGGATACCCGCATATCCTCAAAGGTATATACCCCCGTCAGGTCAAGGACAAGCAGCGCCGCCGCTGTAAGCAGCACAAAAATTCCACTCATCGCCTTTTTGCTCAGGCTTTTCACATTACCCTTCGATCTTCTGTGATTTCCTCTCGTTGCCATACTCTTTCTCCCGATTTACTTTCTGCGGCGTTTTTTTGCTCCCCTTGATTTTTCCCCTTTACCCTTTGCAGGCTGAGGTTTTTTCTGTCTTTTCAGATATTCGGCGTCGGGCGGAACAAGCTTTCCTGCGCCGTGACCTATCAAATCCTGTCTGCCGGCTTTGCACAACGCCTTTATTATCTTGCTGCGGTTTTCCGGCTTGTAATATTGCAGCAAAGCCCGCTGCATAGCTTTTTCCTGAGGGTCCTTCGCCACATATACCGGCTCTAAGGTGTAAGGGTCAAGCCCTGTATAAAACATACAGGTGGAAAGAGTACCGGGGGTGGGATAAAAATCCTGAACCTGCTCGGGATGTATCCTGTTCTGCTTTAAAAACAATGCCAGCTCCACTGCATCCTTAAGCTCCGAGCCGGGGTGAGAGGACATAAGATACGGCACAAGATACTGTTCCTTTCCTTTTTGCTTGGTTATCTCATAAAACTTTTTCTGAAATTTCTTATAGGCTTCGATGTGAGGCTTTCCCATTTTATCAAGCACCGCCGCCGAACAGTGCTCGGGGGCAACCTTTAGCTGACCGCTTATGTGGTGCTCTATAAGCTCCTGCATAAACTCGTCGCTTTTGTCCTCCATAAGATAATCGTAGCGTATTCCCGAGCGGATAAACACCTTTTTGACCCCAGGTATTTTCCGCAGCTTTCTCAGCATATCAAGATATTCCGTGTGGTCGGCGTCAAGATTTTTACAAGGCTCGGGCGCTAAACATTTTCTGCCCTTGCAAAGCCCGTATTCAAGCTGTTTCTCACAGGACGGACCTCTGAAATTTGCCGTCGGTCCTCCCACATCATGAATATATCCTTTAAATTCCGGCATTTGGGTAAGCTTCACAGCCTCCTCCAGCACCGATTCCTCGCTGCGGCAGGTGACCTTTCTGCCCTGATGAAGGGCGATGGAACAAAAGTTGCAAAAACCGAAGCAACCTCTGTTGTGGGTGATGGAAAACTGCACCTCCTCAATTGAAGACACTCCCCCCTGACTTTCATACATAGGGTGGTATCTTCTTTCATAAGGAAGTGAATAGACCTTGTCAAGTTCCTCGGTTGTAAGGGCAAGGGCGGGGGGATTCTGCACCAGCATTTTATCTCCCTGCCGCTGAATTATCATTTTGCCGTAAATCTCGTCCTGCTGGTCGTACTGTATCCTGCACGCCTTTGCATAAAGCGTCTTATTCTCGGAAACTTCCTTAAATGACGGACACTGCACCGCTCCGTAGGGTGTTTCGACAGGCTCGCACAGATAGCAGGTCCCCCTTACATCGCGGATAGACCTTACATCCTTCCCTGCGTTAAGACGGTCGGCAATCTCCACAATCTGATGCTCGCCCATTCCGTACATAAGCAGGTCAGCACCCGTATCCACCAGAACCGACGGCATTACGCTGTCGCTCCAGTAATCGTAATGAGCAAATCGGCGGAGGGAAACCTCCAGTCCTCCGCAAAGCACGGGAATTTCGGGAGCGGCTTCCCTGCACATACGGCAATAAACCGTCGCCGCACGGTCAGGACGCTTTCCGCCCTTTCCTCCCGGCGAATAGGCGTCGTCCGAACGCTTTTTCTTAGCCACAGTATAATGCGCCACCATAGAGTCGATATTTCCCGCCGTTACAAGCCAAGCAAGCCGAGGTTTTCCCAGCCGCAGAAAGTCGCTTACGTTTCTCCAATCGGGCTGAGAAATTATCCCCACGGTGTAGCCGTGGCTCTCCAGTACTCTTGAAATAATTGCCACGCCAAAGCTGGGATGATCAACGTATGCGTCGCCGATTATATATACAAAGTCAAGCTGTTCTATTCCTCTTTCTGTCAAATCACGCTGACAAACCGGCATAAACGCCATAAACGTCACCCTCCTTTTCTTAGTCGCCGACCGGCAACTATCTGACAGCTTTCACCTGATGCCTTTATTTCATAGCCTGTCTTTCAAGCCATTCTTCTTTGGTAATATTTATCTTTCTGGGTTTTGAACCCTCCTGAGGACCTATGATGCCCATTTCCTCAATTTCGTCCATAATTCTTGCGGCTCTGGGGAATCCCAGTTTAAGCTTTCTCTGCAAAAACGCCGTGGAAGCATTGCCGGTTTCCACAATTATGGAGATAGCCTGGGTGGTAAGGTCGTCGTCGGTATTTACGGAAATGTCGCTGTCAGAACCCTTGCTCTTTGGCTGTGGAACGTTCTGCTCCACCTCGTGAATAACCTCTTCGCTGTATTCCGCCGTGTGCTCGTTTTTAAGGAACTTAACCACGTTTCTTATCTCGGCAGTGGAAGCGAATCCGCTCTGAATACGCAACGGCTTGGGCATTCCCACCGGCTTATAGAGCATATCGCCCTTGCCGAGAAGCTTTTCCGCGCCTATCTCGTCGAGAATTACCCTTGAATCGGTATTATTTGATACCGAAAGCGCAGTTCTGCTGGGTATGTTAGCTTTGATTAGTCCAGTAAGCACGTCAACTCTCGGCGACTGGGTAGCTATAAGCATATGCATTCCCGCCGCTCTTGCCAGCTGAGCAAGACGCATTACCGATTCCTCAACTTCCGATTTGGCCGCCAGCATCAGGTCGGCAAACTCGTCCACGATTATAACTATCCGGGCAAGCTTTTGTCTTTCAAGCTGAGGATTTTCATCTACAAACTGGTTGTAATCCTCAAGGTTCTTGGTTCCGTTAGCTTCAAAAAGCTTGTATCTTCTCATCATCTCGTTTACCGCCCAGCCCAGCGCTCCCGCTGCCTTCAGAGGCTCGGTAACTACAGGGATAAGCAGGTGAGGTATTCCGTTGTACATTGGGAACTCAACCTTTTTGGGGTCGATGAGAATAAGCTTTACCTCATCGGGAGAGGCGTGAAACAGTATATTCAGAATAATGGAATTTGTAAACACCGATTTGCCCGAGCCGGTTGTTCCGGCAATAAGCATATGGGGCATTGAAGCTATATCGCCTATAACAATGTTGCCCTCAATATCCTTGCCCACCGCAAAAGAAAGCTTACCCTTGGCGTTTCGGTACTCGTCGCTGTCGATAAGCTCCCTCATTGAAACGCTGTCACGGTGAATGTTGGGGATTTCTATACCTATCGCCGCTTTGCCGGGAATGGGGGCTTCTATTCTTACTCCGTTGGCAGCAAGGTTCAGCGCAATGTCGTCTGCAAGATTTGTTATCTGCTTTACCTTTACGCCTGCCGCAGGCTGAAGCTCATACCTTGTTACCGACGGACCTCGGTGAATTCCGATTATTCTGGTTTTAACTCCGAAGGTTTCAAGGGTTTCCACCAGCTTGTGAGATTTTTCCTCTATTTCCTTCTGCGCCAGTTCAGGGGGAGTGGAATTATCCGCATACTTTAAAATATCCACCGGCGGATAAACATAAGCAGGCACAGTTTCCTGCTGTTCAAGCAGCGAGGTCTGTCCCTCTTTATCAACAAAGACTTCTTTAGGCTGAGGAGACTTTTCCCTTTCTATCTTTTCGCCAATCTTCTCCTGTTCCTTTGCCACCGCTTTTTCAATAATACGTTTAAGCTCACGGTCGTCAGACTGCTTGTCCATTGTTTCCTGAGAAAGCTCCTCCGGGACAAAATCGCCATAGACCGGCTTTTCTTCACTTACATTATTATCCACAGCAGGCTCTTCTGTATTGTGCATATCCTCCGATTTAACGGCTTCGCCTTGATAGTCGGCATCGTCCTGATAATACTTGGCAATATCAATGCGAACCTTTCTTTCGGGCTTGTTTTTCTGCTTTTTGTCGTTCTTATCCTTAGGCGGCTGCATCGCCCTTTCAACACGTTCTTCGCTTACCGCCTTGTATCCTCCCACAAAGGGCTTTGATATGGCTTTGAACAGATCCGGCAGGGTCAGATTTGTAAGCAGCATTATAAAAGTAAAATCAAGCAGGCATATAATTATTGCTCCGCCCACACGACCAAACGCCGCCAGCAACGGCCAGCCTATGGGAGCGGCAGCCACTCCGCCACCGTCAAGTCTTATTCCGTCGTTGTAAAGCCCTCTCAGCTTTAGCAGGAAGGTTTTGCCCTCCACCGTTCCGTTTACAATAATCTGCGCCGTTCCGCTTAAAAGCAACATAAGCACAAGGCCCTGAATAATCCTTGCAATTATGGTATTTGAGGATTTGTCCGAAGCTATCTGAAGGGCAACGTAAATTATCATCGGTCCCACCAGAAATACAGACATGCCGAAAATACCTCTGTTTATTTCATAAAGGCTTGTCCACAGACCGTCGCCCCTTATAAAAGTAACAAGAAGCTCCAATACTCCTGCAAAAAACAGTATGTATGACCAGAAACGTCTTTTTTCCCTTTCACGAGCAGCCTGAGCCTGAGTTTTTTTGACCGCTCCTCCTTTTTGGGGTTGGCTCTTTGCGGCGCTTTTTTTGGTATTTGCCTTTGCTGCCGATGAGGATTTACTCTTACTGCCGGACGAGGATTTTGAAGCTGCAGCTTTCTTTGACGCCGCCATTTATTCTTTCACCACCACAAAAATTTCTCTGCCGCCATATGTCAGTCTGTAATAAGCGGCTCGGTTCATATCCGTAAAAAACACTGCAAGACCGCACAAGGCAGTCCTGCAAATGCTGTTTTTATCCTATTATAAGAGGGCCTCCGACAAATCTTTCGATTATCGAAACAACTATAACGATTATTCCTAAAATAAAAGTATAATATCCGAATATCTTGAATTTATCGGTTTTTACAAGCCAGTTTACAAGCTTTATAGCGCAGATTCCTACAATTGCCGCAACTATAAAGCCTACAATGCATTCCGCAACGCTTGCTCCTGTGCCTGCGCTTTCGCCTACAGCGTCCTTTATCTCCAGCACACAACCGCCTAAGATTGCGGGGATTCCAAGTATAAAGGAATACTGCACCGCCGTTTCACGGCTGAAGCCGGAAAAAAGTCCCGCCGAAATTGTAGAGCCTGAACGGGAAACGCCCGGAAGCAAGGCAACTCCCTGGAAAAAGCCTACGGTAACAGCGTTTTTCACCGTTATGTCCTTGGAAGTTCTCTTTCCCTTGATACACTTATCAGCCATAAACAGCAGAGCTGCGGTATAAAGGAAGCAAAGTCCCTCTGCAAAAATGCTTGAATCCTCCGATATTTCCGTAAACCAGTCCTTGAAAAAGACAAACGGTATAAGACAGGCGGTGGAGATAATTATCATTATTATCATTCTGCGCTCGGGATTCATTTCACGCCATTTGAAATTTCCCTTGAAAATATCTTTTATAAGCACAAAAAATTCCTTGATAAGGGCAATCAGCGTCTTTTTAAAAGCCAGAAAAACCGCTACAAGAGTTCCCAGATGAAGCACTGCGGAAAACATAAGCGCACCGTCTCCGCTTGTTCCCGTAAAATGCTGAAACAGCGACAGGTGCCCCGAACTTGATACCGGCAGAAACTCCGTTAATCCTTGAATTATCGCCTGAAAAATAGCGTTGATCATTCCCATTATGTACTTTCCTTTCTAAAACTATTGCATTGTATGTTGCTTGTATTATGTACCAAAGCCCCAAAAACGGGGGCTTTAACTATTTATAAATACCGAAACGGATCCGTTTCCACCTCAAGATAATTATTTACCTGCGGCTCATAAACGTTGTCGGTACGCAAAACCTCGTAAAAATCTATAACGGTATAGAGCATTTTATTCCTCCCCGCCTTTTTGCTCAATCATTTCATAAAGGCACTCTATGGCGTCTGACAAACCTCCCAGTCTGTCTATCAGACCTACCTCCACCGCCCGTTCGCCGTCAAGCACTGTGCCTACGTCCATCATAAGCTCGCCGGTAGTCATCATAAGCTCTCTGAAAACCTCCGGACTTATGGAGGAATTGTCTGTTACAAAGCGGACAATCCTCTCCTGCATTTTGTCAAAATAGGATAGCGTCTGAGGCACTCCCAGCACCAGCCCGTTCATTCTCACCGGGTGAATCGTCATAGTCGCCGACGGCGCTATAAACGACCTTTTGGCGCATACCGCCAGCGGAACGCCGATGGAATGTCCGCCCCCAACCACCAGCGACACGGTAGGCGTTTTCATTCCTGCAATAAGCTCTGCAATCGCAAGCCCCGCTTCAACGTCCCCGCCTACGGTGTTAAGGATAATTACAAGCCCTTCTATCGACCTGTCCTGCTCTATCGCCACAAGAGCGGGGATAATATGCTCATATTTTGTGGTCTTGTTCTGAGGCGGCAGAATATAATGCCCCTCCACCTGACCGATTATGTTAAGGCAATGAATCAGATGCTTTGCATTTGGTGTGGCAACCTCGCCCATTTCCTTAATCTGTTCACGCTGCTGCTCTGTTTCCTCGGGGGTGGGAGACTCGTGAGCTTCATCTTCCCTTGGCTGCTGTATCTCTCCGTTTTTCACATTTTCCGACATATTTAGCGACCCTCGCTCCCTATCAGGGAAGCGCTGCTCCTTTCACAAAGATTTATATACCTTAGTATAGGTCAGATCTTTGATTAATATGCAAGAAATATTCCAAACGTTTTTAATCATAACACATTAACGCCGCTGTGTCAACATTATCAAGGTGAAATCTGCAAGCTTTCGCCCAAATCCTGCAAAAAGTTTATATATTATTCATACTCCTGAGAAAGGGTGCTATCCACCCAATTTACCAGATCAATAAACGTTTCACGGCTCAGCACCGAGAAATATTTATTGGTAGGTTGTCTGTTGTGGGTAAGGTTATCGGTAAAGCAATACCCATCTGCGGAAATCGTCACCTGAACACGGTCCTGTGCGCTGAGGCCGAATACTATCTGTATGTAATCAAGATTTTCATCTCCCTCCGGCACCGAAGCATAGCTTTCGCTGCCGAAGCTGTCTATCATTTGATCCAGCTCGCTGTAATCGTCGGCGTCAAGAATATAACATTCCCCATACACATCTCCCACCTTAAGCCGTATGAGTCCGTAAACGCCCTCATAAACCTCAAAATTGTAGTAATTATCAAAAACAATAAAATAATGCTGCCCGCCCGAGGAAGCCTTGTAAACTGCCGTAGCTGCTTTATTCGTATCTATATCCTCAATGCTTATCTCTTCAATACTGTCCCATATTTTATCGTAAACGACCTCTCCGTTGGCCCTCAGCTCATACAGCTCAGTCCCGGCTTCCGAATCATACACGGTAGAAATGGTTATATTTTCCGAATCAAACTCATTATACTCCACAAGCCTTCCGTATCCGCCGCTAATTTGCAGATAATCCGCAGCCATACCCGATCGCTCTGGATAGTTCAGTCTTACAAGCTCGTTTGACACAAGCTCAGCCGAAACGTAGGTATCAGCCTCCAGCACGACGGTGCCAAGCTCGTTTATAATTCCCACAAAACCGTTATCCTCAAACACATAATATGCGTCAAGATAACATTCAATACACGAATAACCCTCAAACGGCTGCTCCTCAACCTCCCGCACCAGCTCGTCCCGGTTGAAGGAAGAATACACCTGATTTGAAAGCACATCGGTGGTATCAATCTTCTCCATAAACTCAGGAAAGGAATAATCTTTTATCTCAACCGGCGGAACGACGGAATTAACGCCGCTGCTTGTCGAGTCGCCGATGCTGCTTGCCGCTCTGCTTTCATCCTCCTGGCAGGAGGTCAAAACGGCTGCCAAAACCGCACCGCACAAAACGGCGGCCAGTATTTTTTTGAAATACATTTTCCTTCATCTCCCATCCAGTTTATCTTTACACACGTTTTGTCATATACAGATATATTATACCACACAAAGCCGAATAAATCAAGCAGAAACCACCGGCATTTTCGCCCACCTCAGACAATACAAAAAAGCGCATCTCCTTTACGAAGATACGCTTTTTAAACCAATCGTTATCCCATTACGACCTCAACTTCGTGAACAGTATCCTTTTCAAATACCGGCAGAATGTTTCCGTTGATTCTTACGCCGTCAACGGTTACACTCTTTACGCCCTTAGAAATATGCTCAGGATTGTTTACCGTAATGTTATAAGTATTGCCGCGGAACTTTCTTGTAAGCTTGAAGCCGTCCCATGCCTCAGGTATCGACGGGTCGATTTTTAATCCGTCATAATCAGGGATGCATCCCAGAATAAACTGAGATATCGCCACAAAGTTCCATGCGGCAGTTCCCGTAAGCCATGAATTCTTAGCCTCGCCATGTCTTTTCGCGTCCTTACCGGCGATCATCTGAGCGTAAACATAAGGCTCGGTTCTGTGCAGATCGGAAATATCCTCAAGATATGCCGGAGCAATCTTTGAATAGTATTCAAACGCCTGGTCGCCTCGTCCTACAACCGCCTCGGCACAGATTATCCATGCGTTGTTGTGGCAGAAGATACCTGCATTCTCCTTATATCCTGCGGGATATGTTGAAATCTCGCCGTACTCCTTATAATACCTTGTGAAGGCAGGATTGTTCAGCACCAGACCGTATTTTGTATCAAGATATTTCTTTACGCTGTTAAGGGTCAGAATATCCTTGCCGGAATCTTTGCCGAGACCGCCCATAACCGCAAAGCCCTGTGGCTCGATGAATATCTTGCCCTCCTCGCACTCGTGAGAGCCTACCTTGTTGCCGAAATCGTCGTACGCACGCAGGAACCATTCGCCGTCCCATCCAAATTCCATGGTGTTGCGGTTCATTATCTCAATTTCAGACTGAGCCTTTGAAGCCTCTTCATCAAGGCCCTTATATTTGCACAGCGCTACGTATTCAGGTCCGATGTAGGACATCATTGCCGCAACCATTACAGATTCCGCAGTGCGGCTGAACTTATCCTCGCCGTACTTGGGAGAGGTATAAGTCTGGAAGCTTTCGCCTGGAGTATCGGAATGGCAGGAAAGGTTAAGACAGTCGTTCCAGTCGGCTCTCATTGCCAGCGGCAGACCGTGAGGACCGATAAATTTCGCAACGTGCCAGAAGCTCTGCTTCAGGTGATGCATCATGGTCTGAGCCTTGCTTTCGTCATTGTCATAAGGAACCATTTCGTCAAGGATCGAATAATCGCCTGTTTCCTTGATATACTGAGCAGTGGAAAGAATCATCCACAGCGGGTCGTCGGAGAAATCGCCACCGATTTCGTTGTTGCCCTTTTTGGTAAGAGGCTGATACTGGTGATAGCAGCCGCCGTCCTCAAGCTGGGTTGCTGCAAGATCAAGGATTCTTTCTCTTGCTCTCTCGGGGATCTGGTGCACAAATCCCAGCAGGTCCTGGTTGGAATCTCTGAAGCCCATTCCCCTGCCTATACCGCTCTCAAAATATGAAGCGGAACGGGACATATTGAAAGTAACCATACACTGATACTGATTCCAGATGTTTACCATTCTGTTGAGCTTGTCATCAGCGGTTTCAACATGATACTGAGACAGCAGCTCGTTCCAGTAATCCTTAAGCTCTGCAAGAGCCTTGTCCGCCTTTTCGGCAGTATTCATAGCCTCAATCATTTCATAAGCCTTTGACTTATTCATGGAGCCGTCGGCATTCCATTTGTTTTTGCCGTTTTCCACATAACCAAGCAGGAAAACAAAGGTCTTTTCCTCGCCCGGCTCAAGTGTAACGTCAAGACAGTGGGAAGCGATAGGCGACCAGCCGTCGGCAACAGAATTGTTGGACTTTCCCGCAAGCACCGCCTGAGGATTGTTAAAGCCGTTATAAAGGCCGATAAAGCTTTCTCTGTCAGTATCAAAGCCAGAAATTTCGGCGTTTACGGTGTAGAATGCGAAGTGATCTCTGCGCTCCTTGTACTCGGTCTTGTGATAGAGGGTAGAGCCTTCAATCTCAACCTCGCCGGTGTTGAAATTTCTCTGAAAGTTTGTAGAGTCGTCCTGAGCGTCCCAAAGACACCACTCAACAAACGAAAACAGCTTGAAGTTCTTCTTTAAGCCGGAGGTGTTTTTCAAAACCATCTTCTGAACCTCGCCGTTAAAGTTCTGGGGAACAAAGAAGGTTACCTCAGCCTCGACGCCGCTCTTTGCGCCCGCAATAATAGTATAGCCCATACCGTGACGGCAGGAATAGCTGTCAAGCTCCGTCTTTACGGGACTCCAGCCGGGCGACCAGATGGTATCCTCGTCTTTTATGTAAAAATATCTTCCGCCCATATCCACAGGAACGTTGTTGTAGCGGTAACGTGTAATTCTCCTGAGCCTTGCGTCCTTGAAGAAATGATAACCGCCCGCCGTATTGGAAATAAGAGAGAAAAACTCCTGCGTTCCCAGATAGTTTATCCATGGGTAGGGAGTTCTTGGGTTGGTGATGACGTACTCCTTGTTTGCGTCATCGAAGAAACCGAATTTCATCTTTAAAAATCCACCTTTCAATGTTTATATATATTAATCCACACAATTGATTGTTCGCAAATAAATTCAGCTTAATCGGTAAAAAATCTCTGTGAGCAGACAAAGCTTTCTCCCCTTGCGATTTCGGTATACCCGCTTACTTCACGGGGCAGACTTAAATTGGGGGAGTTTATCATAGCAGTCATAGGCTCGGGACAGAAATAACCTTTATCACCGTTGTCATTCCACATATTCCAGAATTTAAATTCCTTTGAAACCTCGTTGAGTATTCTGTGTCCCGTGTCGGTATCGGTAATCACCGCACCGTAAAAATCCTTGCCGTCAAGGCTATTCATGCAGGCTGTATACATATCGTTTGAAATAACCTGCAAGGTGGGACGTTTTGTGCCGTTTTTGTATTCATTGTCCCAGTCGTTAAGCTCAAGCAGTCTTTCGGTAGGCAGGCATCTTTCGTCAAGCTCGCATTTTTTCTCTGTGGGAACGCACAGCCGCATTGCCTCCTCCCTGCCGCCCTCGGTCATCGGCGCATTGATGCAGGTATGGGTGCAGATTGACACTGGGAGCATTTTATCGCTTTTGTTTTCAAGACATATTTCCTGTTCAAGTCCCTTTTCGTCCGAAAGGGTAAAGGTATAGGAAATTTTAAAATCCAGAGGAAAATACTTATACATTTCATCACAAGCGTCGTGACAAAAACAGGTTTTCACCACGGCTTTATGCTCATCTGCGTAAGTTTCTTCAACGCTGTGGCTGCGATTATGAACCCAGCCATGGAGGAAATTGCCCAGATCCTTTTCGTTTATAGGCAGCCTATACAAACCGTCGGAGGTCTTTATAACTCCCCCGTCAAAGCGGTTGGCAAGATAAAGAGTGGGAAGTCCCCACAGCACTCGCGCCTCGTTTATTTTCTTGGCAGTGCAGTCCTCCCGATAACGGAAGATTTCAATGCGGTTTGCCTTGTCATAAAACCTGAGCACCGCTCCGCCGGTTTCGGGTGAAACGACAGCAAGATATTTTTCGGTTTCAAGTTTCACGCATTTCATTCCTTTGAAAACGTATTCAGCGTCAATAAGACAGCTCATTTTTCGCTTCTCCCCCTTATATTTTAGTAACGTAATCGTTTAACATTGATATTATAACATATAAAACAACGAATGTCCAGTGTTTTTTTATATTATCCTCAATAATTTAAATAAAATTCAAGCGGTTCGAGCGGCTTCCGTAGCTTTTTACGGACGGCAAAGCGCTTTTCAAACAAAAATTTCCTGATTTTATGCGAATAAATATTTTTATCGGGGCAATAATATGAGTGCAAGGACAAAAGCTGTCTTTGGCTTGTGATACCATTTACAGAAAGGACGGTATAAAAAATGCTTGACAAGATAGCGCTTTTTCTGCTTATTGTCGGAGGTATCAACTGGGGTCTTATAGGAATATTCCAGTTTGACCTTGTGGCCTTCCTTTTCGGAGGTTCGGCGGCGATTATCAGCAGAATTATTTATGTGCTGGTTGCAATTTCGGCAATCTGGTGCATCTCACTGTTTTTCAGGGATAACGAGCTGGTGGAAATGTCATAATTCAATTTTCAGCAAAAATTGTTTTTTGACATAAGGAAAGGGAGCCTGTTTTTAATTGAAGAACGGTTCAGGTAAGCGGGTTTGCTCTGTTTCGTCTTCACGGCAGTTCCTCGCAGTCCGTAACGCCGTGTGCGGCTTGCGGGGAGCTGCTGTAAAAGCAGACTTCCTTCCCTTATATCAAAATTCATACGGCGCTTGCTTTACATATCATACCACTGATAATTAAAAATTTTTGAATAAATTTTATCCAAAGCCTCGGCTAATCAAATTATTCATGTGAAAATGTCCAGTAAAAGCCCACGCTATTTGTACAAAGCGACGAAAAAATTAAGCGTTTGAAAATGTTTTTCATATTTCCTTGACTATTTCATCAAAATGGAGTATAATCATATTGATGTTAAGGAATTGAACAATATTTGTTTGATTTAACATCCGTTTTGTTGTCTCCTTTCTTTTGTTCTACACATAGTTTTTTTATTTTTCGCAGAGCACCGTTGCTCTGCATTTTTTTTGCGCAAAATCCGCTTGTCTTGTGTTTTGCAGCTTGTTATGATATACTGTAAGTAATCTTTAGTTTTTTGGGAGGTATGAAAATGAAAATAACCGACGAGGATAATCCACGACTTCCCTATCTGCGTGACAAAACCTCGAAGCTTACCACTTCGCCGGGTTGCTATATAATGAAGGACGCTTCTTCAAAGATTATCTATATAGGCAAGGCGAAAAACCTGAAAAATCGGGTAACCTCATATTTCCGCAAGGGTCAGGACCATCTCCCCAAGGTATGGAAAATGGTTTCTCATGTAAACGACTATGACTTTATCGTCACCGACAGCGAATTTGAAGCGCTGGTGCTGGAATGTTCTCTTATAAAACAGTATTCTCCAAAGTACAACATTCTGCTTAAAGACGACAAGGGCTACAGCTATATCCGTATAACTAACGAGCCTTTCCCGAGACTTCAGAGCGTTTTGCAGAAATACGACGACAACGCCGAATATATCGGTCCTTACACCAGCTCCTACGCCGTAAAGCAGGCGGTTATCGAAGCCAACAAGGTATTTATGCTGCCCACCTGCAACAGGAAATTTCCGCAGGATTTTGGAAAACATCGTCCCTGTCTTAACCATCACATAAAGCAGTGCATGGGAGTTTGCACCGGACAGATTTCTCAGGAGGAATACAACGCCGTTATACGTCAGGCGGTGGATTACATCAGAAACGGCTCTCAGGATTCTGTGGAGCGGCTTACCAAGGAGATGGAGGCTGCCGCAGAGGAACTTAATTTTGAGCTTGCCGCCAAGCTGCGGGACAGAATCGCCGCTATAACCAAGGCGGCTGATAAGCAGAAAATAATCGACCCCAACATGAAGGATTCGGATATAATTGCAATTTCGCAAAACGGCGAAAAAGCCTGTGCCAGCGTGCTTATGTACCGTGGCGGACGGCTTTTTGACAAGGCGGATTTCTTCTTAGGCGAGGAAGAGGAACAGTCTGAGATGCGGGAAAGCTTTATAACTCGGTTTTACTCCAACCGTGATTCCGTTCCCAAGGAAATTCTCCTTGATGAGGAGATAGAAAACTATCAGCTGCTTGAACAGTGGCTGAGAGAAAAATCGGGTCACGCCGTTCACATTTCCACCCCTAAAAGAGGGCATCTGCTGCGGCTTACAACCCTTGCCAAAAGCAATGCGTCAGAATATCTGTCCATAAAGGTAGGACGCACCGGCAAGGAGATTGTGGCTCTTGAGGAGCTTGCCAAGGCGCTGGAGCTTCCAAAGCCGCCAAAGTTTATTGAGTGCTACGACATTTCAAACCTTGCGTCCTCTGACATGGTTGCGGGAATGGTGGTTTTTGAAAACGGCCGTCCCTGCAAGAAATACTACAAGAAGTTTTCCATAAAAACTGTGTCGGAGCAAAACGACTACGCAAGTATGTGCGAAGTGCTGGAGCGGAGATTCCGCAATTATTTTGAAAAAACCGACGAAGGCTTTTCAATCCTCCCCGACCTTATTCTGCTGGACGGCGGTCAGGGTCATGTCAATACCGTTACTCCCGTTATAAGAAAAATGGGAATAGATGTTCCGGTTTTCGGTCTGGTGAAGGATTCCAAGCACCGAACCAGAGCGGTGGCGACGGGCGGAGGGGAAATAAGCCTGACAAAATCCCGCAGCGCCTTTAATCTTGTCACCCGGATACAGGACGAGGTTCACCGCTACGCTATAACCTACCAGGCAGCAAAGCACAGAAAAAGCTCTTATCAGCTGGAACTTACAAAAGTTAAAGGCATCGGCGAGAAAAAGGCGGTTAAGCTTATGACGGAATTTAAGACCAAGGACAACCTGAAAAAAGCCACTGTGGAGGAGCTTGCCAAAGCGGCAGGCGTAAGCATAGCCACCGCTGAGGAACTGCACAAGTTAATTCAGGAGATGTAGCATGATAAATTGAAAGGAGAAACACTCAATTCGGAGGGTGAGACAAAAATGACTGAATCGGAAAAATATGTTAACACCTTTTCCGGCACGGGAAAGGCTGTGGATAACCTTGAGCGAATAACCTCCCTGCTGTCCGCATTGGGCAACCCTCAGAACAAGCTGCGGTTTATCCACATTGCCGGCACCAACGGCAAAGGCTCCATGGCGCAGATGTTCAATGAGATTCTCATTCATGCAGGCTACAGGGTAGGGCTTTTCACCTCCCCTTACATAATAGAATATTCCGACAGGATAAAGGTAAACAACCGCAATATTTCTCCCGATGAACTTGACGACATAGTCAGGCAAATACGTCCCATAATTGACGCTCACCCAAAGAGAGGGGAATTTTCTCAGTTTGAAATAACTCAGGCTGTTGCGTTTCTCTATTTTGTAAAGTGTGGCTGCAATGTTGTGGTGCTGGAAACGGGAGTGGGGGGACTGCTTGACAGCACCAACGTTATCCGGAATCCCGTCGCTTGCGTAATCGGCTCGGTTTCATACGACCACACGGCAATTCTGGGGGACACCCTTGAAAAGATTGCCTTCCAGAAATCCGGGATAATAAAGCCCGGCTGTCCCTGCGTGCTTTCTCCGGGAAACGATGAAGCGGTGATAAGGATGGTAAAGGAAAAGGCGGCAAAAGAGCACTCTCCCCTGATAATACCGGATTTAAGGGATTGCAGGGTTATAACAAGGGATATAACCGGCAGCGAATTTTCCTACAAGGGAGAAGTTTATCGCACTTCCATGCCGGGGCTTCACCAGGTTTCAAACGCAGTTACTGTTATTGAAGCAATGAAGTTTATATCAGAGTCTTTTCCCGTTACTTATGAAAATGTTTCAGCAGGAATAAAAAAGGCTCGCATTTTCGGCCGGGTGGAGGTTCTCTCGAAAGCGCCTTTGGTAATTCTTGACGGAGCTCACAATCCCGACGGAATGAAAGCCCTTGCACGTTCTATCAGTTCGCCCGATAACAAAAGGTATACTATTATAATAGGTATGCACAAGGATAAAAACTCCTTTGAGGCGGTGAAAAATCTTATACCGCTTGCACAACAGTTTATAACCGTGGACGGCTTCTCGGCAGGAAACCGCGACCTTGACAAGCACGACCTTGCCCGGCTTATCCGCAAAGCAGGAGGGAACGCCGCTGCGGCGCAAGGCGGAATAATGGAGGAGATACGCCATGCCATAAGGGAAAATCCCGACGGAGGGGTTTTGATTTGCGGCTCGCTTTTTCTGGTGTCATATGTTAAAACTAATTCAGGCAAAATATTCTGAAAAGCTTGACGTTGGCAAGGAAAAGTTGTATAATATTAAAAGTGCGCTGCACTAATCTATTGGTTCAGGAGGAATTAAAATGCCCAAAAAGCCTTTTTATATTACCACCCCGATATACTATCCGTCGGGCAATCCGCATATCGGTCACTGCTACACAACTGTGGCTTGCGATTCTATTGCCAGATACAAGCGAATGCAGGGCTATGATGTAATGTTCCTCACCGGCACTGACGAGCACGGTCTTAAAATAGAGCAGAAGGCTGCCGAAAAGGGCGTTACTCCAAAACAGTATGTTGACGAGATTGTAGAAATATTCAAAAAGCTGTGGAGCTACATGAATATCAACTATGACAGATACATCAGAACCACCGATGATTACCACATCGAAACGGTTCAGAAAATATTCAAGGAGCTTTACGACAAGGGTTACATCTACAAGGGTGAATACTCGGGAAAATACTGCACTCCCTGCGAAAGCTTCTGGACAGATTCTCAGCTTGTTGACGGAAAATGTCCCGAATGCGGCAGAGAGGTTACACAGGCAAAGGAGGAAGCGTATTTCTTCAAGATGTCGCCTTTTGCCGAGCGAATCGAAAAGCTGCTTACCGAAACCGACTATCTACAGCCTAAAACAAGGGCTACGGAGCTGGTAAACAACTTTATCAAGCCGGGACTTGAGGATTTATGCGTTTCCAGAACCACATTCAAGTGGGGCATTCCCGTTACCTTTGACGAGGGTCATGTAGTTTATGTTTGGATAGACGCACTTTCCAACTATATCTCTGCTCTTGGCTTTTGGAACGAACAGTATAACGACTTTGAAAAGTTCTGGCCTGCCGATGTTCACATGGTGGCAAAGGACATCATGAGATTCCATGCCATAATCTGGCCTGCGATGCTGATGGCTCTGGATTTGCCTTTGCCCAAGCACTTAGCTGTTCACGGCTGGATAACCTTCAACGGTCAGAAGATGTCAAAATCTCTTGGCAACGTGGTTGACCCCTTTATTTTGGGAGAAAGATACGGTGCGGACGCTATCAGATACCACATTCTCCGTGAGATGGCGTTAGGCGCTGACAGCTCATTCTCCAACGAGATTATGATAAACCGCATAAATTCCGACCTGGCAAACGGACTTGGCAACCTGGTTTCCAGGACTGTAGCGATGGTTGACAAATACTTTGGCGGAACACTTCCCACAGACCGTGAGGAGGGCGAATTTGACGGTGAGCTTATTTCCGAAGCTTTGGCTTTGCGTGACAAGGCGGACGAATTTATTGACAAGACTCAGATAAACAACGCACTTGCGGAGATTTTCAAGGTTATTTCCAGAGCAAACAAGTACATTGATGAAACTGCCCCTTGGGTTTTAGGCAAGGACGAAAGCAAGAAAGCTCGGCTTGCCACGGTGCTGTACAATCTGCTTGAAGCAATCAGAATTTCCACTACCCTACTCAGCTGTTTTATGCCTACCACAATGCCCAAGGTATGGGAACAGATTGGTGCAACGGAATCGGACATTTCCTACGAAAACGCCGGAAAATTTGGTGTTCTACCTAAAAACGTAACCGTCAAGAGGGGCGAGATTATTTTCCCGAGAATTGACGTTGACAAGGAAATTGACGAGCTCAACAAGATTATCGGCGACAACAAGCCGGCGGAAGAAAAGGCTGACGGCTTTGAGCCCGAGGCTGTAGCCCCACAGATTTCTATTGAAGATTTTGCAAAAGTTGATCTGAGGGTTGCCCTTGTAAAGTCCTGCGAGAAGGTAAAGAAGTCCAAAAAGCTGCTTTGCTTACAGCTTGACGACGGCATGGGCGGACGTCAGGTAGTATCGGGAATTTCCCAATGGTACGCCCCTGAGGACTTAATCGGCAAGAAAGTTATAGTTGTAGCAAATCTGAAGCCCGCCAAACTTTGCGGCATTGAATCAAACGGCATGATTTGCGCTGCCGACGCCCCGGACGGTTCGGCAAAGGTTATTTTCCCCGATCAATCCCTCCCCTGCGGAGCAAAAATAAGATAATTTTCAAGGAGCGGTTTTCCGCTCCACACATGCGCTTGTAGCTCAGTTGGATAGAGTGCAAGACTCCGACTCTTGAGGTCGCAGGTTCGATTCCTGTCAAGCGCACCAGTCTTAGCCCAGACGGGGCAATATCGATCCGCTCGCTTTGCTCGCTTCGTTTTGTTTGGGCTATTAGTTCGTAACCGTCAAGGGTAGTTTGTCCGGACATTGGTTTTTGACATAGTTTGTTCGGGCATCGGTATATAAACCAAAAAAGTCTGGTAATATGCTTCCTTTGACTGCGGTAACAAACTTACCGCCCTTACAAACCAAGTGAGCGGCAGCGAACGGCTCGCGTATTGCGCCGTCCGCGATAGGACCCGTCAAGGGTAGTTTGTCCGGGCATCGGTTTTAAACATGGTTTGATGAGGCTCAAAACTGGTAAGGCAAGCGAGTGCGAAACGTGAAAATCCGTTACTGTTTGTGCAGTAGCGGATATTTTTATGCGCGGAAACTTGGGTGCTTTTGCTCACCTGCAATACGGCGGCGTTCCGTACATTGGTGCACTGTAGGGGACGATGCCCACACCGCCCCCATTGAATGACATCTTACGGCACGAGGGATGCCACATTGTGCCGACTACGGCTAAGATTTTTCACCATCCAAGAAATAGGTTATAAATACTAAGATACTAATTTTTACAATCAAACTTAAGATTTTGTTTACACAGACTGTTTAGTGTCCCATTTTTGTCCCATTTATTTTACTTTTATGTAAAACCTCTTGACATATATATTACATTGTGGTATAATACATACACACAAATTGCAATAATATGCAATTGAGTATATATATATATATATAAGAATATGTCAATAAGCTCCTCTGCTTTTCAAGGCTTATGCAAGCAGGCTTTAAAGGTAACTTTGCGGTGAAGTATCGTATTCAGCTACAATTTCATAAAAATAATGCAAGCCTCAGGCTTTGAAAGGTGTGGAGATATCAGATATAGTTTATTTACAAACATATTTATAGGTGAATGGTATAAAATGTCAAACACAACTAAACTTCAAAGGAGAAACAGCAAACAAATTAAACGCATAACTGCTATGTGTCTTGCGGTTATGTTTTCTGCATCGGCCATGTTGACAGATAACTTTCCCGAGCTTTTTCCTGCTCGTGTTACGGCGGTAGCTAACGACGGCGGTTTGTCGGAACACGTAATTGATACCGTAAGCCCTGCCCATGTTGAGTTTAATTTGTTTGACTACTGGACTTATCAACAGGATGCTGTTTATTGGCAGAACTGGGGCTTGCAAGCCGGAATAAATGCTGGACACCCTTTTATTTTTGCAAATGGCGATCCAGGTAGAGGTCCTTGGAACGTCTGGTCAGGTCACGGAGATCATTATAATACTAATCACCCTCCCGCTATTCAATACGGCGAGTATAAAGGTATTGTAAATACGCTGCTTGGTGATGATGGATTCCCGGTTCTTGACCTTGATGATGATTTTCCAAATAAAGGTTACCCGGATTTTATGGACGATTACAACTTGACTGACATTAGTTACTTAACTGAATCCCTTGACTATCTTTTTGACCCGGATATTGAAAGCGACTATAAGGCAGTGTATGAAAACGTACAGGGGCTTGTAAAATACGACGGCAACGGCGGTTATGTTTACAACAGTCATGAAAACTTTGCTTCATTTAAGGAAACTACAGGAACTGTAGGTTCAAACGGCGAAGCAAGCGACGGATATTTTGAAGTATATGACAACTGGGCGGTATATGCAGCCACCTCGTCCAACGGTCAGTTTTTTCCTTTTGACAGTGCAGATGAAGTTTTCGTACGGAATGGCGGAAACTACATCGAAGATGGAAACGGAAATCTGGTGCCGTCAACTGCTGTTAATACTGCTAATGATGTTACTACCCAAGATGGACGTTATCTTAACCACCATATGGGCATGACAATGGAAACTGTGTTTCTACAGCCCGAGGAAGGTAGAATTGATGCGGACACGCCAATGTCTTTCACCTTTTCCGGTGACGACGACGTATGGATTTTTATAGACGGAGTGCTGGTGTCCGACTTGGGCGGTATACATAACGAATGTTTTACCATTATCGACTTTGAAACAGGAAATGTTTATACAGGTCTTACACCTGTTACATCGGAAAACGGTTCTTTGGTTGAAGATACTCCGACTTTGGAGGAATTGAGAACGGAATTACAAAACGGTACTGATAAGCAGTGGAGATGGGGAGAACCCGGTAATACTGCCAATGGTTACGTAGTACAAACAGGAACGTTTGATGAGTTCTGTGAAGCTCACGGTATTCAAGTAACAACGCTGAGAGCAATTTTTGAAGCTGCTGGAGGCGAATATTACGATTCTCAGGAATGGGGCAACCAAGACAGCGGCATGAGCGCAAACACCTTCGACCAGAACACTCAGCACGAGCTTAAGATGTTCTATCTTGAACGTGGCGCAGGTGCTTCAAACCTGGTGCTTGAATTTAACATGCTGGCTGTTCCCGCTTCAGGAATCACCAAAACAGACCAGGACGGTAACCCTGTTGAAGGAGCTACCTTTGAGCTTTGGCCGGCGCGGGTAAGCAATACCGAAGTGGATGAATATGGCAATCCCGCTCCCCTGATAGGCGGCGACGGACTGTATATAGCAGATAAAAGCGATGGCGAACCGATTTGCGAAGCCACAACCGACCGAAACGGTCATCTGAACTTTATTACCGACAAGCGAAAAATCATAAGCTTTCAGGAACGAGCGGAAAGCTACGATGAGTTTTACTATGTTCTGGAAGAGGTCGAAATCCCCATCGGGTATCGTTCAAACGGCGATATTTCACTATACTACAGTATGTACGGCTTCAACAACAGCGAGGGCGTGCTTCTTTCCTACAACTACTGGGAAACCGGCGCATACGCTCAGGCAACGCTGTCAGTTACCATGACGGAAGATTTGTATGAATATACGGTTAATACAGACGGATTACCGAAGGCGGGAAATCTTATTGCTCCTCCCGAAGGCTCCGATATTAACGTAGATGAATATCTTGACAACGGAATAATCTTTGCCGTGCCCGTAAAACGAATTGACATGACCAAGTCTATTTACGACGAGAGCAACCTCTATGCACTTTACGGCACGATGAACACCGGCTGGACCATAATGCATAATCCCATTACAGACAAGGAGTCGGTACTTGAAGCGGCAAAGGGCATGGTTAGAGTAATGCAGGAAACCAGACAGACGGGCACTATTATCGCCGAACGAAACGCCCGCCAGTTGTTTCATTTAGAAATAACCAACATTCCCGGTAACGTTAAGCTTACCTATCCATATCTTATGGATAGTGATCGGGTTAACGAGAGCGAATATAATATTGCTTTTTACTTTGCTCCAAACGTAACCTCTATTGATGAGATTACAGACGCAGACACGATTGTGCGTATTGCCTCATCAACTCCTGAAGACGAAGGCGGAAATGTTCAGCGCTTTGAAAGACAGTATGCTTCTCAGTTCTACGTTCCAAACAACTTTAACCGTGTGCGTGTTCAGAAGCTTGACTATCAGGGCAACCGACTTGATTGCGCAACCTTTACCATATATCAGGCGTTTTCAACTTGGGATCGAGACGGTAACGGAGAACAGTATGTTGAGGACAAAAACGGTATGTACCGTAATACTCAAGTTGTAAACCCCGACGGCACGCTTAAATCCCGTGAAGAAATCATTCAAGTTGAGGATTACTGGGACCGAGGCACAACCATCTCGGAAGGCTCGACGGGAACAGGCGGACTTGACCTTGACGGAGCATTTATATTCCCCTCGGCATTTGACGATTATGTTTACGAGGAACATCAGAATACTCAGCCCTATCGGGTAGACCCAAACGACACCTCCACTTATCTTGAGGAGGGCGAGTATGTAATATACGAAACCGCCGCTCCGGAGGGGTACGAGGTAAACGAAAACCCTATTAACGTTACGGTCAACGACGACGGCGTTTTTTCCGACGCAGGCGAGATAAACGACGGAATCAGAGCAGGACAGTATTCGGGATATATTATGAATTCCCTTTCAACCTTCGCAACCGAGGGCGTCGTTGACGAAACCCTTACATTTATAAATTCAAAGCTTCAGATAATCGGCGAAAACGGCGAACTTACTTCTCCGGTCGAAGGCGAGTTTACCTACGTCAACAAGTATAGCAACCAGTATGACCGTTATATCGTCTTTGCCGAAGATGTTGGACGTTATATTACAGCAGGACACAACCTCTACGATTTTACCGACAAGGGCACACCAAGGCTGGTAATTCAGCAGCTTACTGGCATAAAGCCGCAGGTTATTGTTCTTGACGGCGACTATGTATATCATGCAATTGATGATGAATATGAGCACTATAACGGTCCTGTAACAATCAACCTCCATGATACCGAATCCCAATCTATCTACACCATTGAGGGCTGGGCGACGGAAGGCACTATAGGCTTCTATCTGCCGACCGATGAAAACGGCAATGCCACTTATACGCTTGAAAGCGTAGCGATAAACGATACACCCCTTGAACCTGACGTTGACTATCACGTATACACTCCCTATGTAGAAGACTTATCGGGTTACGATGACCTTTCGGGTATATTTGCGGTTGAAACTCTGGTTCAGGTATTCGACCAGGGCTACGGCGGTCTGTCGATAACAAAGGAAACGGAAAATACTCCCGACGGCTCGGCGCTGAAGGAGGATGAGATTTTCCACTTCCGAGTATACAGCGTTTTTGAAGACGCAACTAAGGTTATTCTTGCCAAGACCAATGAGAACGGTGAACCGATAATCGATGATGCTACCGGTGAACCGGAAAAAGTAAATTTTAACGGTACACTGAACGTTCGTCTGAGGGAAATAGTCGCCGATGACACAACTCCAACACAGGAAACTGCCACAAATATTGCAGTAGACTTTGTAGACGGCATAGGTGCGTTCTATTTGAATCCCGATTACAACGTTGAGTATATCTACATTCCCGAAAACACGGACCATGAGGTATATAATGATCTTGATACAGGTCAGGGGCTTATGGGGCTTGTGGAAACGCATCTCACCCTGAGCGACCTAAACCAAAGCGGCAATGCCGAGGTTGAGTTACAGCACGTGGCATTCACAGAACAGAGATATTCAAGCAATGTAACCTTTACCAACGGTGAAGCAACCCTGTATCAAAACCCGGACTACAATATTACACAAGTTGTGATAAACGGAATAACCTTTACTGCCGGCGGACAAAACAGCTTTACTGCCACCGACAGATTCCAGTACGCTACGTTGGAAGAGATTTTAAACGTTCCCGTTCATGGCGAAGTTGATGCAGTATTTACGGAAGCTGACGGCAGTGTAAGTGATAAAGAGCGTATTGTAGTAAATGAAAACCTGCCGCCGGACGGAACCGGATTAGGCGACGGAGATGTTACCGTATATGAAGACGGCGACGGTTACAAGCTGGCATACAATATGTCCTCCGACACTGCTGAAAAAGCGGTGGTAGCTCAGTTTGCTCTTCATTCGGGGCAGACCATTACGGTTGACAGACTTCCCGTTGGTGCAACCTATTACGTTTATGAGTACGCTGTGGGAGAAAACGGTAGCAGAAATGAGCTTCAAGATGACTGGGATACGGAAATTGAGTGGAGCGGAACAGAAAAATACGAAGTAATTGATGGATACCGTGCGATAAGAGGTTCCATTGCCCTTGGCAACAGTGATGAAGCAATTCAGAAAGTCACATTCACAAACTCCGCTCACGTAGGTCAGCTGACCATATCAAAAACCGTGGCGGGAGATCAGGCGACAGATGAAGACAGAGCGAAAGGATTTACCTTTACTGTTACTCTGCAAGATAAAAACGGAGTTCCCTTGCAAGGAACATATTCTTATACAGGCAGTGCAATTGATGGGGTAACTAAGCCTGCGGACGGAAATTTAACGGTTCAAAACGGTCAGGCTACGATTACCCTTGCCCACGGTCAGAGCATAACCATCAATGATATCCCTGACGATGCGACCTACGAGGTAATGGAAACAAATCAAGACGGCTTTACGGTTATGGTAGACGGTGACACTGACAATGACGGTGACGCCGACGGCACCATAACTGAAAATATTACGTCGCAGGCGCAGTTCACCAACCTGAAGCAAAGCGTGCTTAGCTTTACAAAGGTGGCTTCCGAGGACCACTCTCAGCCGCTGGCAGGCGCAGAGTTTAGGCTTTACAGGCTTCACTGCAACGATTCCGACCATAATTATGACGAAATAATCGACCCGGATAACCCGGGTGATTGCTGGCAACAGGTTGGCTCAACACAAACAAGCGGTGATGACGGCATAATATCATTCGGTTCTTTGGAGCAAAACTCCGAATACCGTCTGATAGAAACCAAAGCTCCCGACGGCCGTGTTCTGCCATCAGGTCAGTGGAAGATAACCACTGACGGAAGCAACAGAATTGAAATAGCAATGGTTGCTTCCGACGGCAGCCAGCCCCCCGCATTTGCGACGGACGAAACAGGCGCACTGCTGCTTCCAAACATGACTCCTATGGATATTCCGTCATCAGGCGGCTGGGGAGCGGTTCAGTATATGCTGTGCGGTGCTCTGCTGATGCTTATATCGGTAGAAATCTTACTCGTTAAAAAGCTGTACGACAAGCATAAATATACAGCTTCAAAATAAAAAATTTATACAGGAGGAAGAATACAATGAAAAAGTATGGAAAACTTTCAAAAGCATTGGCGATTTGCCTGACGTTAATGCTGGCGATCGGTCTGTTTAGCACAACAGCGTTCGCTTCGGCAAGTACATTTGCTATTACGCCGGGTCAGACAGGCACAATTACGGTAACCGGTATTGATGAAGCCGACACTGAAAATGTTACCGTTAATGCTTATCGTCTGATGGACGTTAAGGTTAATGCCAACGGTCAGCCTCAGGACCCTGTTTACACATGGGTTGAAGCGGTTTCAGATTGGGCAAGGACAAATTACTCTACCTATATCGGAACAGGCGATGATGACAGTGTACAGCCTGCATTCAGCGCTGCTGACACTTCTACAATCGCAGAGTTCTATGACGCACTGGCAGCTGCTATTAAAAGTGGCGATATTACCTTAACTTCAACAACAGCAACATCTGTAACAGAAGGTACAGCTACCTTTAATGAAATGACAATGGGTAATTATCTGGTGCTTATTGAGGGTGGTATGAAAATTTACAGCCCTGTAGCAGTTAACCTTGTTCCCACATGGAATGAGACAGAATGGTTACTGAACGACGCAACAGCAACGGCTAAAGCCGAAGACATCACAATTGACAAGACTGTTAACGACGTTGAAGCAGATAATGTAAGCATCGGCGATACCGTTACATTTGACATCATTGCTGATATTCCCACATTCCCTGCAAACGCTCTTGCTAAGAACTACAGCATAAGCGATACACTGCCTACAGGTTTGACACTGACAGAAGGTTCTATCCAGGTTTACGGTGTTGCTGAAGGCGAAACTGAAACTCAGTTGTCTGCTGATACTCATTATACTGTTGCTTACAACACAAACGGCAAAACTTTCACTCTTACTTTCGACTATGATGAAATCAGCACATACGCAGATATTCATGTAACCTACACCGCAATGCTCAACGGCAATGCAGTACCCGGCACAGCAAATACCAACAATGCTGAGGTAACCTACACAAACAACCCTTATGTTGAGAACAGCTCAACAACAAAAGAAGACGAAGCTACAGTTTATACTTACGGTCTTGATATAAGCAAGGTTGATGCAGACAACACAGAACAAACTCTGACAGGTGCAGAATTTGAGCTGTATGCTTCATCTGAAAATGCTACTTCCGGCGAAAATAAAATAGCATTTGTCATGGAGTCCGCAGGCGTTTATCGCAAGGCTACTACTACAGATACCGGCACCACTACCACCCTTGCAGTAGACGAAAACGGTCAGCTTATTCTTAAGGGTCTTGACGCAGGCACATGGTATCTGAAGGAAACCAAAGCTCCAGACAGCTATAACCTGCTGGAAAGCCCGATAGAGGTTCAAATTGTTGCAAATACAGATGGTTCTACAGGTCTCCTTGACGGAACTGTACAGAATGCAAGCACAGATAATAACGCTCTTCGCTTCCTTGAGGTTGCCAACGACGACGGCTTCCAGCTCCCTGTAACAGGCGGTATGGGTACTGTTATATTCACAGCTGTAGGCGTTGCGCTTATGGGTGCGGCAATAGTACTTGTTATTATAGCTGTTAAAAAGAGAAAAGCATAACGCTTATTCAAATAATATTGGTCAGGGCGAGGCGTAACTGTCCCGCCCTTTCTGTTAATTTACGGAGAATCAAAAAGGTGATGAAAGGTGCGCAAAACTCCTGCCCAGAGCAGACAAAAGCAAAGCAAGGCTACGCTTATAATAATAATCTTTGCCATACTGATATTCCTTGGGGGAGCGGCGGTGTTCCTCTACCCCACCATAAGCAACATGCTTGCCGAGCTTAACCAGTCGGATGTTATTCAGCAGTACAATGATACGCTGACTAATGCGGACGAGGAATTTTATGAGGATGCTTGGGAAACGGCGCAGATATACAACGACAATCTTGCAGGCGATCCGGTTCGTGACCCATTTGTGCCCGGCTCCGGCTTCGCTTTGCCGCAGAATTATCTTGAATGCCTCAACATCAACGGCGACGGTGTTATGGGCTATATTGAAATCCCCAGAATTGACGTTCGTCTGCCCATCTACCACGGTTCAAGCGAGGAGGTTCTTCAACAGGGCGTAGGACACATTGAATCCACTGCCCTGCCTATCGGCGGAGATTACACTCACGCCGTGCTGACCGGTCATCGCGGTCTGCCCAGCGCCAAGCTGTTTACCGACCTTGACCGGCTTGAAATCGGCGACCAGTTTTACATTCACGTGCTGGATGAGGTTTTAGCCTACGAAATAGACGAAATAAACACCGTTCTTCCCGACCAGCTTCAGGAGCTTCAGCCAATAGAAGGACGGGATCTTGTGACCCTTGTAACCTGCACCCCATACGGCGTCAACACCCATCGTATGTTAGTCCGTGGAACACGGGTGCCCTACATTCCCGAAGAAGCCGACGAATACCGTCAGACGGCAGGGCTTGTATCGGTTTTCGGTGTGGATATACGAATGCAGTATCTTGGCGCAGCTGTGGGCGGGGTTGTGCTGATTGTAATTTTAATAATCGTGCTGCTTGCCCGCAGACGTCGCAGAAAGAAGGGAAAGAAAAATGCAGGAAAACACAAAAAAGCGTAAAGGCTACCGCCTGCTGATTATTATAGCCGCAGTAGTTTTTCTGGCAGGGCTTATTGTGCTGCTTTTTCCTGTCTTTACAAACACTCTGTACAACATGGAAGTTGAGCAGCAAAAGGAAACTTTTCATCAGCAAATTGAGCAAGCCAGAGAGCAGCTTGAAACCCAAGGCGATAATAACTCCCCCGCCCTCCCTTTTGAGGAGCTGTATCAGGAGTTAAAACGCCGCAATGAACAGCTGTATGAGGAAAACCAGTCAGACCTTAAAGACCCCTTTTCTTACGAGCAGCCGGGAATTGACCTAACCGAATACGGGCTTGAAGGAAACATAATCGGGTTTATTTCAATACCCAAAATGGACATTGAGCTTCCGATTTTACTGGGTGCCAACACGAAAAACATGAAAGAGGGTGCGGTTCATCTCACCGAGACCTCCTACCCCATCGGTGGCGACAACACAAACTGTGTAATAGCGGCTCACCGTGGTTACAGCCGTGCGGCAATGTTCCGTGAAATTCAGAAGCTTGAGATAGGAGATGAAATCTACATTGAAAACTTTCGTGAAACCCTTACCTACCGTGTGGACGAGATTAAAATCATCTCCCCAACCGATGTTAAAGAGCTGCTTATCCAGCCCGCTCGCGACCTTGTAACCCTTATCACCTGTCATCCATATCCTTACAATTACCAACGCTATGTAGTCTACTGCACCAGAGTGACGGACTAATTTTTAACCCCCTTGACAATCGCCAAGGGGGTGTTTTTACTAATGCATACAAAAGCTTGGACACACTTAAAAGCCGTCCGGTAAAATATGCGTCATGTCAATTATGCAACAAATCACATGCAGCAAAGAAATACGCACCTTGCGGGGCGATGTAGGCATCGCCCCCTACTTATTTGCTCAGCCAATTTTGTGAGATGGGTAAATAGTGCACATCAAACTATGTAGCAAACTTCCGACCACATCAAAGCTCACCTAGCGGGGACAAATTAATAGCCAAGACAAAATTGGAGCGAACGCCAGTGAGCGTAACGAAGTTAAAAAAGCGTAACGAAGTTAAAAAGAATAATCGGAGAGTTGTGCGGTTATTTCCTCGGCTATTTCGAGGGAGGTAATAGTGTCGCCGCTGACCTGCGCCGTAAAATCGATGTCCCTCACCTTGCCGTCAAGAATGAAGTTATCACCTTTGGCAGAACATTCTACTCCCTTGCCGGAAATGCATCTGTCGGTGGCGGAGGCTATCAGCTGCACCATTCCGTTTTCCGGCAGCTGCGATGTGTCGGCGGTGTATGTAAGCTCCTTGAAATTCACTGTGCAGCTGTCGCTTAAAAGAGAAATCTCCATTCCCTCGATGGTTTCAGGCTGAGAAAACACCGCCTTCCAGCCCACGCCGTCTATCCTTTCAAGCTGTGCGCTGTACTGAATATCGTCCTGAGTTATGATTGCTGTGCAGGTAAAGTTCTTTTCAAGCTGGGGAATCTCCTCCTCACCGCACCCTGTGGCAAACGCCGCTATGGACACCGCAACCATCACAGCCACCAATTTTCTTAACCCAACGCCTGCAAAGGAAAATCCTATCACAAGCCTTGCACCTGCCTTTCTCAATAAACATTCTTGTTTGGCTTGTTGTGACACAAAAAATGCCGCCTTTCAAAGAAAGACAGCATTTTTAAAGCGCTTATACAATTACTCCTCGCTCCACCTGCCACAGCATTTTCGGAAAACAGGATATAATGTCCTCGGCAAGCACCCCTCTGGGCGAATTGGTTTCGCACAGCAGCCGGGCTGAGCTTCCCATAATGTAATCCGCCAGAATGCAAGCGTCTCCCGGGGCAACGCCCTGAGCGCACAGCGAACCGATAAGCCCTGCCAGCATATCTCCCGAACCGCCCTTTGCCAGCGCCGAGCAGCCGAAATCGGTTATAAGACACCTGCCGTCATACAGAGTTGCGGTCTGAGCGTTTTTGGCATGAACCACCACTCCGTATTTCTCGGCAATTTCTCCGGCGTATCCTATAACGTCCGAGAGAATTTCCTTGATTCCAACGCCCCGCAGCCTTGCCAGTTCGCCGATGTGAGGAGTAAGTATAATCTCCGTCTGTTTTTCTTTTAATACATCTATATGCCCGGACAGACAGTTTATGCCGTCGGCGTCAATAATCAAGGGACATTTTGCCTTTCTGACAAGTTCAAACAGGATTCTTTGGGTGTCCTCCGTTTTACCCAGCCCGCAGCCTACTACTATGGCGTCGGCATCTGAGAGGGCATCAAGTATTTTGGGCAGGTTGTCTGCGGATACAAAGCCGTTATCATCAGTCTTTAAAGCGGTAAAGGTTATTTCGGGGATTCTTGTCACCGCAGGCATGACAACGCTTTGTGGAGTGCATAGATTGACAATTCCCACTCCCGACCTCATCGCCGACATTGCGGACATTATTGCCGCCCCCGGATATCTGTCCGAACCGCATAGCAGCATACATTTTCCGTATGTGCCCTTGTGGCTGTTATCGCTTCTTGCCGGCAGCAGCTCCGCCGCCTCAAAGGGAGTAACCGCAGAAATATCAAGAGTTAAGCCTTCCTCCCAGCCGTCCGGTATTCCTATATCGGCAGTAATAATCTTGCCGCAGTATTCCTTGGCAGGCGAAAAGAACATACCGGTCTTTTTTCGGTGGAAGGTAACAGTTTCATCTGCCTTGAATGTTCCTCCGCTTGCCTGACCGTTAAGGGAATTTACGCCAGAGGGAATATCGCAGGCAATTTTAAAAGTTGAAAGTTCGTTTATCCTGCCAAACAGCCTTCTAAGGTTTTCGCTTAATTCTCCGTGAAAGCCTGTTCCGAATACACAGTCGGCAATTATTCCTGCTCCGGAAATAATTCCGCCGATTCGCTCGTCGCTTATATCCCAAACATCTATCCTCATGGGCATACTTTCAAAAGCCGCCTTTGAAAGCTCAGTCTTTGGCTCGCCGCAGCAAAGCACCACTGCAGGGTATATTCCCTGTGCGGCAAGATACCCTGCCGCTTTGAAACCGTCGCCGCCGTTATTGCCGTTTCCCGCAAGTATCACAACACTCTTTTTCATAAGCCTGTGGGAAATCGCCGCAATGCGCTGTGCAAGCTTTTCCCCTGCGGTGTCCATAAGCAGGTCAAGCCCCTTGCCAAGCCGCACCGAAGCCTGCTCCGCTTCTTTCATCTGTGCGGGAGTTAAAATTTCATGCATATTATTCACCCTTTCTGTCATTTTTACTGTATCCTATGCAAACCGCCTGAGCAAGCTGAGAGGTGTGGGTAATGCTTACCGAAAACTCAAGTTCCAGCCTTTTGGCGATTATTTCTGCATTTCCGCTAAGTTCAATATAGGGAGCGCCCAGCTCGTCCCGGAGTATTGAAACCTCGTTAAGGCTGAAATCCCTTACCCCCGTGCCCAAGGCTTTTGAAAACGCCTCCTTAGCCGCCCAGTTGCCCGCCATTGACGGTGCGGGATTATTTTTTGACGAAAAAAGGGCAATCTCCTTTTCGGAGAAAACCCTTTCGACAAATCTGCGGCTTTTAACACTTTTTTCTATACGGGCTATCTCCACCAGATCAATTCCTACCGTATACACAGCGCCGCCTCCCGTTCACGTTATTTCTGAATGTTTCTTGCAATGTTTCTGGGAATGTAAGGCATTATCTCCTCAAGCATTTCCTCGTTGGGAGTAAAAATAAGCACCGTATCTCCAAGACTTTTGTGATTTACTCTGAGGAAATAGTCCGTCTGACTTGCATCGTCGGCGGAAGCTTTCACATAAGTCTGCGCACCGCTTGTATTGCTTGAATCGGAAAGCGGTCCGAATTCGGTAGCGGCAGTTACCTTGAGAGTGCACAGCCTTTTTCTTTTTCTCTGAGCGATAATCTTATCAACGTCAAGATCGCCGTTAGTGAGGATATACTCATACTCAACGTCCAGATTTGTGACAAAGTAATATCCGCCGTAAAGGACAAGCGCCGCAAAAAGCAGCCCGAACATCATAAGCTGTGTTCCGAAGGTAAGCATAAAGCAACCCATAGCCAGCGCAACTGCCGCTATCATAATAAACACCTTTGATATTTTATCGTTTCTGCTTGACAGCTTACGCACTATCTGCTCCTTAAAAACGTCCATATTATCAACCTTTCTTATAATTGTTACTTAGAATTATAGCATAGTTTTGTGATATTTTCAAGTGCGGGAGGAGATAAAATAAAAAGATCGCCCACAATTATTGACGATCTTTACTATATTCTTCTCCTCGAATAAGATAATCTATCGATACCCCGTAGTAATCGGACAATTTGCAGAGCATTTGGATATCAGGGCTTCTTTTTCCGTTTTCGTAATACGAAAGACATTCACGACTGATACATAAATCCATTGCCACTTTAAGTTGGTTCAGTCCTTTTTTCTTCCGGATAGCTTTCAAGCCTTTCATTACCATATGATATCTCCTGAAAATATTTTTTATATTTTTTTAAAAAAAGTCTTGACTTTATTGTAACAGAATGTTACAATAAAAATGTAACAATTTGTTACATCTAAATACATTTTATTTTTTTAGGGGGAATCCAAATGAAATTTTGTTCAAAATGCGGAAAAGAACTGCTTGACGAAGCTGTTGTATGTCCCGGTTGTAAGTGCACGATAGACTCAACAGAATCAACTGATGTTTCCACTGCACGACCTAAACACTCATGGTGGCACAGATTAACCAAAAGAAAAAAGCGAATTATTTGTCGTGTTTTCGTTCCTGTTATATCCGTAGTTTTAATACTCGGCATACTTGCAATACTAATTTTGCCTCATCCCGATTTAAAAATGAAAGATTTTAAAGACGACGGATACATCGGTGCGCTGTTTCATTATGGAATCCCCAGCTGGGATATGGAGAACTATTGGGCATATGACGACTGTATTCAGTTTTATGGCATACCTGCATCTACCTTTAAGTATTATCCAGACGATAGATGCGTTTTCTACTTTGACGATGAATACAAGGATGACGTATACGATGAAATCCAAAGCCACTGCGATTTTGAAGAGAATTTATCAGACTTGTTTCATATATTTTCTTACGGCAATCTGGAGATCTCTTACTATTTGCCCACGGGCGATTTTACGATCAGATTTTATTGATTTATTACCCTAAAACAAATGAGGTGAAATCTTAATGTAATACTGCACTCATTGCGGCAAAGAGATTATGGATGAAGCAGTTATTTGCATGAACTGCGGCTGTCCGGTGAAAAAGGATTCGATTATTTCTGACGGTGTTTTATTAAATGATTTGTCTTCAAGGCTAAAAACAAATGGAGTTATCTGGATTTGCATAGCGAGTATTCAGATTTTAGCCGGAATCGCTTTCGATTGGATTTTGTTGATTATCGGCGTGCTGAATATAATTTCTGCTATTAACGATTTGACCTATTCCAAAACCGTTCTGGATAATCCCACTGGTATTGTCAAACGCTTTGAACCTTTGACGGGAGCAATTATAGTTTTAATATATAATTTAATCTTCGGAGGTATAATTGGCGTTATTGGCTCGGTGTATTACCTGACGGCTATACGAGGATTTGTAGTTTCAAACAAAACCGCTTTCTTGCAAATTGAAGAGAAATATTCCTTTACTGCGTGATTCATCGTAATTAATCCGATGTAAATCCCATACTCCTTGCATGGCTTGATAAATCCTTATAATTATTGATACTTTATGGTTTGTCACACCTTCACCAAAAATACATACCGCATATAAATTAACGCAAGTCACAGAATATTCATGGCTATGTAGCACAAAATTAATGTCAATAATGCTATAATTGTTTCAAACAATAAGATTATTGTTGTGCAGTTTTTACATAAAGTTTACTGCGTTTCAACATTTATTGACATTAATTGAGGAGGAATCACCAATGGCAAGATTTACGCTTCCGAGAGATCTTTATCATGGAAAAGGTTCTCTCGAAACCCTTAAGACTCTGAAGGGTAAAAAGGCAATTATTGTAGTGGGCGGAGGCTCTATGAAGAGAAACGGTTTTCTTCAGAAGGCTGAGGCTTATCTTAAAGAAGCCGGCATGGAGGTTAAGCTTATCGAAAACGTTGAGCCCGACCCCTCTGTTACAACAGTTATGAACGGCGCAAAGGTTATGCTTGAGTATGAGCCTGACTGGATCGTTGCTATGGGCGGCGGTTCACCTATCGACGCTGCTAAGGCTATGTGGATTAAATATGAGTATCCTGACTGCACATTTGAGGATATGTGCAAGGTGTTCGGAATTCCTGAGCTGAGAAAGAAAGCTCATTTCTGCGCAATTCCGTCAACCTCGGGAACCGCTACCGAAGTTACCGCTTTCGCTGTTATTACAGACTACGACAAGGGTATCAAGTATCCTCTCGCTGACTTTGAGATTACTCCGGATATTGCTATCGTTGACCCTGAGCTGGCTGAGACAATGCCTCAAAAGCTTACCGCTCATACAGGTATGGACGCTCTTACTCATGCTATTGAAGCTTATGTTTCAACAGCTAACTGCGACTACACCGATCCTCTTGCTATCCACGCTATCGAAATGATTCAGAAGGATCTTATCGATTCCTACAACGGCAACATGGAAGCTCGTGACAGTATGCACAACGCTCAGTGCCTGGCAGGTATGGCTTTCTCAAACGCTCTGCTTGGTATTGTTCACTCGATGGCTCACAAGACGGGAGCTGCTTTTGCAGACTACGGCGCTCACATCATCCACGGCGCTGCAAATGCTATGTACCTGCCTAAGGTAATTGCTTTCAACGCTAAGGACGAAACCGCTAAGAAGCGTTACGGCGTAATTGCTGATTATATGCATCTGGGCGGCGCTAATGACGATGAGAAGGTTGCTCTGCTTATCAAGTACGTTCGTGACATGAACGATAAGCTGAACATTCCTCACTGCATCAAGAACTACGGCGCAGACAGCTATCCTTGCGAGCAGGGCTTTGTTCCTGAGGAAGTATTCCTTGAAAGACTGCCTGAGATTGCTAAGAACGCTATCGGCGACGCTTGCACAGGCTCCAATCCTCGTCAGCCTTCACAGGAAGAGATGGAAAAGCTGCTTAAGTGCTGCTACTATGATACCGAAGTTGATTTCTAATTAAGTGCGCAAAAGCTTGATTGAAATTCGGTGATACATAAGTTTATATGACAAAAGGCTGTGTAGAAATTCTGCACAGCCTTTTTTGTTGTGAAATTTAAATCGGAGCAAAGCGTTGATAATAACATCTCTTTCAGAGCTGTTGCTTAATCACGTTGCGACGATTGCAACCGTCGCCGAGGGGCTTTGCTCCTCAGGGTTTCAATGGGGGATTAAGACCCCCCACTGAAAGTCTGAATGGAACCCGCCGCCTTAGAAGCGGGGAACATCGGTGACTTTGTTATATTTTATTATCCCAAATCCGGTTCATCGCAGAGAGCTATGCTGTCTGCTGCCTTGCCCTCTGTTTCAAAAATAATGATTGTGTTATGCCCTTTCTTTATCAGTGGGGCAGGTATATAAAGCCGTTTTTGCGGACCAATCTCCCAGAATCGTCCCAGGTTGAAGCCGTTTATAAATGCGCAGCCCTTGCCAAAGCCGTCTGTATCAAGAAATGTATCACACAGCTCATCTGCTTCAAATTCAAACTTATAAAACGCAGGAGAACCCTTGATATATCCACCGTTAAAATCAATGCTTTTAATCTGCTTTTCATCAAGCGGCAAGGGGTAAATCTCAAATCCAAACTGTCTGTGGTCGTTGATTTTCACTCCCCCTGAAATGCCCTTGCGCTGGGTTTCAAGTCCTGTGCCGAAATTTTCTCTGCCGATGTTCTCACATAGTAAATCTACCCTGCCGCCCTGTTCTCTGTGAGAAAATTCTGCTTTGTCATATATATTTTCAGCAAAAGCGATGTGGATAAGCTCGCCGTTGTGATAGCACTGTATTCTGTCTGCTGCACCCTCAAAGCGTATTTCATTTAAAGTTTCGTTGTCCTTGATATAAGTTCGATATAGTATGTAGCCGTAATTCTGACTGATGTCCTCCATCGTAAGAGGATAAACAGATTTTACAGGCTTGCTGATTTTATCAAGAGTGCCAAACAGCCCCACTTTGCCCGTACAGGGAATCCTGCCGTAGGCCTTGCGTTTGATTTCGGTTGTAATAGGCACTTCACGGATAGGCGCGTACTTTGAAATTATCTCTTTGAACAGTTGATATTTCAAAGTTATCTGCCCGTCCTCGGTAAGAGGTGCGTCATAATCATAGGAGGTTACATCTGCAGTCCTGCTGCCGCCGTTTCTGCCGCTCATAAAGCCGAAATTGGTGCCGCCCTCAAACATATAGAAATTCACACTGCCTCGCTTTAACAACTCTTCAAGCTCGGCCGCCGCCTTTTCGGGAGAAGTGGTATGATGCTCCTCTCCCCAGGCGTCAAACCAGCCGTTCCAAAACTCCATACACATAAGCGGCTTGTCATTGCCGATATATTTCTTCATCTGCCCAAACTGCCACTCAGCCCCTGAGCCGAAATTTCCTGTAGGCAGCGCGCCATCAACCATGCCTGATTTGAAAATAGCCTCGCTCCACGGTCCGTCCGAGGTTACAAAGGGCACTGTTATACCAAGCTCCCGCATAGTATCACGGAGAAATTCAAGATAAGCAGTGTCGTTGCCGTAGTAACCGTACTCGTTTTCAAGCTGGAACAAAATTATTCTGCCGCCTCTGTCAATCTGATAGGGAACAAGCTTCGGGATAAGCACATCATAATATTCTCGCACAGCCTTTAAATATGGTTCATAGCTGCATCTCAGCTTCATTCCCCTGTCCCTTAAAAGCCAGGCAGGCAGTCCGCCGAACTCCCATTCGGAACAGATATACGGCGAAGGGCGAATTATAATATAAAGTCCCAGATTCTGTGCAAGCTGTATGAAACGCTCAATGTCATGCATTCCGTCAAAAATAAATTTTCCTTTTTCAGGCTCGTGAAAATTCCAGGGGATATAGGTTTCCACCGTGTTGCAGCCCATGTTCACCAGCTTTTCCAAACGATCCTGCCAGTATTCGGGCATGGTGCGAAAATAGTGAAACGCACCGGAAATTATTTTAAACGGCTTTCCGTTGAGATAAAAATTGTCCTTGATTTCAAACATAATGCACCTCTTAATTCTGTAAATTTCAGTCGTTAAACAAATCGGTGGATAAATATCTTTCGCCGGTATCGGGCAGCAGCGCAACTATCACCTTGCCCTTGTTTTCCTCACGCTTTGCAACCTGAGCCGCCGCATAAAGCGCCGCTCCCGACGAGATTCCCACAAGTATTCCCTCGGTTTTTGCCATAAGGTTGCCGGTTGTGAAGGCGTCCTTATCGGTTACTCTGATAACCTCGTCGTAAATCGATGTGTCAAGAACCTCCGGCACAAAACCTGCTCCTATTCCCTGAATTTTGTGTGCTCCTCCCCTGCCCTCTGACAGCACTGGAGAGGTGTCAGGCTCTGCGGCGATTATCTTAATGTCCGGATTTTTGGACTTTAAATATCTGCCCACACCAGTAATGGTGCCGCCTGTGCCTACCCCGGCTACAAAAATGTCAACCTTGCCATCGGTGTCCTCCCAGATTTCAGGACCGGTGGTCTCAAAATGTGCCTGAGCATTTGCGGGATTTTCAAACTGTCCTAAAATCACCGAATCCTCAAGCTGGGCGTTAAGCTCATTTGCCTTGTCAATAGCTCCCTGCATACCCTTTGAACCCTCTGTGAGCACAATCTTAGCCCCATAGGCCTTCAGCAGATTTCGTCTTTCAACGCTCATAGTTTCCGGCATGGTGAGAATAACCTTGTATCCCCTTGAGATTCCTATGGCTGCCAGACCTATTCCGGTGTTTCCCGATGTGGGTTCGATAATAGTACTGCCGGGTTTGAGAATGCCTTTTTGCTCGGCGTCGTCAATCATGTATTTGGCTGCTCTGTCCTTAACGCTGCCTGCGGGATTGAAATACTCAAGCTTAGCCAACAGAGGACTCTTAAGCCCCAGCCGCTCACTAAGCTTTGAAGCCTCAAATAAAGGGGTTTTACCCACCAGTTCCGATATATTTCTGTAGATTTTAGACATGAAATCCTTCCTTTCCTGCTGCAAACTCTGCTATGTTCGGTAAATAAAAACCGTATCCATACAAGCAGCTTGGCTTTTTAATTGTAACTTTTATAACTTGTCTGTACTGTTTGATTATACTATACACGACAATTCCTACTTTGTCAATATGAATTATCCGAAATTTCCCCACTGCCACAAATTACATTGAGGTTCTTTTAAATCGGCAATAATCACTGGTCGTTATATACACAAATATTGTGTGCACAAAACCTATTTTAATGTATACTCAACAATGCAAAAAGGCTTACCCTCCATGTCTGCAATGTCCACCGTAACAAAGGCGTCGCCGGTGTAAACTCTGGGTATCGCCGTATCGGTGCGCTTTAGGGGCTTTTTGTATTCTATTCTCATGCGGCTTATATCAGCGCCCTCCGGCAGATATTCATCGGCAATGTCGATATACCTGGCGTTGTTTACATGATGATTCATATCTATGTAGCACTTCATTATGTGCAGAGGAGGATAAACCTCAGGCTCACTGTCAGGCAGAGAAATCTTTCTAGGAAGGTATTCCATATCAAGCTTCGGGTAAAGCTTTACCCTGTCCACCAGCTCCTGAGGCACCTTGCGGGGGCGCTGGCTGTTATTATCCATAAACGCCCCCGACGCAATGCTTTTAACCAGCGGCTGACCTTTTTCGTCATAGATTATGGTGTTTCTGTAGCCGTACATTCTTTTAAGTTCGTATGTCCATGTTCTGACGAGTATTTTCTCCCCGTAGCTTGGACGCCTTATAATATCAATCTGTCTTGACACAAGAAACATAACACAGTTTTCCTCCCTGAAAAAGGGGGACATAACCGGGTGAGAATCAAGGTGAAAAATGCTGCAATCCTGCAAAAAGTCCACAATTGCACTGTTTCTGGCATTTCCTTCCTCTCCGATGTTGCTGCAGTTTACCGTTCTGCTCATTTCAAACATAAGTCTGCTTTTCGCTCCCTTCGGATTTGCTTGCTTAACTAATTATACTATTAATATTGCATAAAATCAAGTGAGGAAATTTGTATATTATTTTATCAATAGCCCTTGAAATATTTTGTTTTATGTAGTATAATATATTATGCTTTAAAACTTTAAAGGAGATTTATTTATGTTTTTTCAGAAGGATATTGAAACAATGCCCCGAGCCGACATTGAAAAGCTGCAGCTTGAACGGCTAAAAAGACTTGTAAAATACTGCATGGACAACGTTCCTTTTTATAACAAAAGACTTACCGAAGCAGGTGTGAACGCCGATAAAATCAAAACCCTGTCGGATATTCAGTATATCCCCTACACCACAAAGGCTGATATGCGGGATACCTATCCCTTTGGGCTTTTTGCCGTGCCAATGAAGAAGATTACCCGTATTCACGCTTCCTCCGGCACTACCGGTAAGCCCACCGTGGTAGGCTACACCGCCAACGACCTTGAAATGTGGAGCGACTGCATGGCTCGTCTTGTAACCGCCGTGGGGGCAAACGACGAAACCATAGTGCAGATAGCTTTTGGCTACGGACTTTTCACCGGCGCTCTGGGACTTCATTACGGTCTTGAAAAAATAGGCGCTACCGTTATACCCACCTCCAGCGGAAACACCGAAAAGCAAATTATGCTTATGCAGGATTTCGGCACAAACGCTTTGGTTTCAACACCCTCCTACGCTCAGTACATAGGTGAAAAGGCTCGTGAAATGGGAGTTATCGACAACATACATCTTAAGCTTGGTCTGTTCGGCTCTGAGGGCTGCACTCTCGAGATGAGAGACCAGATTGAAAAGACACTTAATATCTTCGCTACCGACAACTACGGCATGAGCGAACTTATGGGGCCCGGCGTTTCAGGCGAGTGTATAGAGCGTGACGGTATGCACATCAACGAGGACCACTTCTACGCCGAAGTTATTAATCCTCAGACCGGCGAGGTGCTGCCCAGAGGTTCGGAGGGCGAACTTGTTATCACCACCCTTACCAAAGAGGGTATTCCCCTGCTGCGTTACCGCACCAAGGACATCACCCAGATTAACTACGACACCTGCAAATGCGGCAGAACTTTCGCCAGAATGGCAAAGCCCAGAGGTCGCTCGGACGATATGCTGAAGATAAGAGGAGTAAACGTGTTCCCCTCTCAGATTGAAAGCGTGCTTATGAAGTTTGAGCAGATTGCGCCTCACTATCAGCTGGTGCTTACCAGAGAAAATTTCACCGACCATCTTGAAATAAAGGTTGAGCTTTCAGACAAGTGCAGCGATATTCTTGACAACTTCCCCAAGCTGGAGCAGCTGTATAAAGACATTCATCACGGAATGAAAACTGTGCTGGGCATTGACACAAAAATCACTATTGTAGGTCACAAAACGCTGCAAAGATTCCAGGGCAAGGCGCAGCGTATCCTCGATTTAAGAAACAAATAAATCTGATGACACAATAAAAGCCTGTTCACACAAGTGACCGCCAATTGGCAGTTGCGCTTATATGAACAGGCTTTTTAATTTTCACTTTCAGGACAGCTCCGTTCCCGGAAAGTAGTGAGATAGTATTTCTTCAAAAGTTTTGCCCTCACGAGCAAGGTAGTTTGCGCCGTACTGGCTCATTCCCACCAGATGGCCGTAGCCCTTGGTGGTTATAACAAACTTATCTTCCGCATATTCTATTTCAAAGCAGGGGGAAGGCAGCGAGAGAGCGTTGGCAAACTGCTGACCGGTTATATAAAAGCTTTCCCCTATTTTCACCGAAAGAACCGTGCCCGAGTCGGTGGTTTCCTCAGGGGTAATCCAGCTTTCTTGAGAGATTCCGTCAAAATCGGCGTCGGGAAACTGAGCGGTTAATCTGGCGGACAGCTCGTCCGTGGTAAATTCCGTCTTTGTTTCATAGCCGGATATTTCGGTATCCCACGAGCTGTCACAGACGGTCAGGTACGGAATATCCTCTCCCCAGGCGTTAAGGGCTGATTCGGTTTTTCCTCCGCTTATAGCGTGAAAGGCTACGGTTATAGGCTCGCCGTCATATTCGAGAATATCGTCACTAACCTCTTTCACCGCTGCTGAGATTTTTTCATAGGCGGTTTCATAATCGTCGCCGTAAAGCTCCTTAGCCTGTTCTTCGGTAAAGTACCCCAGATAAAGAGAAGTATCGTCGCTCATAACTGCGCCTTTAAGCTCCTCGGTGGGGTTTTCCGCTTCATTAAGCCCGCGCCTTACAGCGTAGGTATGAGCAAGCACTGCCTGTGCTTTCAATGCTTCCACTTCAAAATCGGCAGGCATCTGCGATAGCACCGCCCCTATCATATAATCCTCCATGGGAATTTCCTCTACCCTGTCCTCTTCCGTAAATAGGAATTTCACCGTGTCTGAATCTGCGGCGGCATTAGCAGGGGCTTGTCCTCCCTGATTATTAAAAAAAGCTATGCAGGGAACAAGTATCAGAAACACCGCAAAAACCGCCATAAACTGAATGTGATTTTTCAAGTCAATCTTCCTTTCAATGTCCTTTTTATATAATTATATTCATGGGATTAAAGGAATATGACTTGTCTTATCAGTATTTTTACGACACAAAAACAGCCGGACGGCATCGGCAATCTGCCAACCGACGGCGCGAAAAATTTATTTTAACGGAAACTTATTTTTAACATCGCTTACGCCGCAGATGTAATCCATGCTTACATCATAAAATTTCGCAAGCATAATAACACTGTCCACAGGTATTCTGGTTTTGCCCAGCTCATAGTCGGAATAGGTCTTTTGTCCGATATTGAGCAAATCGGCAATATCCTGCTGTCTTAGGTCTCTATCTTCCCTAAGTCCTCTTATTCTCTGAGTATAATGCATATATCCTCCCATACTCAAAACACCGACGAGCATGGATTTACACCCGCCTTTCATATGAGCATAAAACACGCTTTAAATCGGAGCAAAGCTTTGATAATAACATCTCTTTCAAAGCTGTTGCTTAATCACGTTGCGACGATTGCAACCGCCGCCTTAGCGGCGGGGGACATCGGCGACTTGCTTATGAGCTTTTGTTGATAATATTATATTATAGAGTTATATGCACTATTGATTTTTAGAGTTATTTCCTCTATAATGATAGTATACTCATTATCATTAAATTTATTGGAGGACAGTAAAAATGGATTTCGAAAAAATTATAGACATAATTGCACAAAAAAACAACACAACAAAAAAAGTTGTGTTGGAAGAAATGCAAAAATCGATAGACAACGCATTTTCCAGTCCCGACCCCAGGGTGCGGGCTGAGTGGGCTAAGATTCCCTGCAAAGGCAAAAAACCAACCCCGGAAGAGTTTATCTTATACCAAACAAGCCAAATATACGCTTCATTTAACGATAAGAAATAACACCGGAATGAGTTTATAAATACCATTGTAATTAAAGAAACACTCTCTAACCGCCTCTTCTTGACTAATAAGCTTTAAAGTATTATAATGTAATAGATATGTATTTTTAAAGAGGTATTTTAAAATGAACGGCTATAAAAATCTGCTTATGCAGGCTAAAACACTTGTTATTTTTAAAGGTCTTAAACAAAGAAACGTAATAAAAAAGCTTTTGCTGGCTCTGGAAGCTTGCGAGGGTGACGATAAGCAGGAGGCGGTGGAGAAATACTCCGACTTTGTGGCTCAGCTTTACACCCATTCGGACAACCTTACCCGCTACGTGCTCAGGCTTGCCCTTGAAAACGAAAATCTTTATATGCTGAGAAAGGGCGAGGGCAAGGAAACGGGAATGCTGCTGGATGAATGTCTTGCCAACGAGCTTATGGTTTTGCAGGAGCTTTCACGGGTGTCCTCCGAGGAGATTATTTCAAAAATCGGATACGACGGATTTCTTCCCAGATACAAAACCGAGGAGCTGGATTTTTCTCAGATATACGCCGACAGGATTCATCAGATAAACCAATACGGCTACGGAATATACGCTCATTATCACGTGTTTGTGGTAAAGGACGGGGAGATCGTGCCGGTGGAATATCCCGACCCTATCAGACTTTCTCAGCTTTCGGGATATGAGCGGGAGCGGGGCGAGGTTATCGACAATACTATGGCTTTGCTGAAAGGCAAGCCTACAAACAACGTGCTGCTTTACGGCGACTGCGGCACAGGAAAATCCTCCACCGTCAAGGCTATTGCCAATGAATATTATCCTCAGGGGTTAAGGCTTATTGAGCTTAAGAAAAAGCAGCTTCACGAAATTCCCTCTATCGTCAACATTATAAGCAAAAATCCTCTTAAATTCATTATCTTTATAGACGACCTTTCCTTTACCGAAGACGACGATGATTTTGCGGCGCTCAAGGCAATACTTGAAGGCAGCGTTGCATCCACGGCGTCCAATCTGGCGATATATGCAACCTCCAACCGCCGTCATCTGGTGCGTGAAACCTTCTCCGCCAGAGAGGGGGACGAGATTCATTTCAACGACACAATGCAGGAGCTTTTATCCCTTTCCGACCGCTTCGGACTTACGGTTACCTTCTCAAAGCCGGACAAGCAGCTGTTTTTATCGGTTGTGCGTGATTTGGCTCGTCAGTACAGCCTTAAAATGCCGGAGGACGAAGTTTGTGCCAAGGCTGAAGCTTTCGCCATTGCAAGAGGCGGACGCTCCCCAAGAGTTGCAAAGCAGTTTGTAGAGTACCTGAAAGGAATTGAGGAATAGTGCTTACATTTGAAAAGATAACGTCAGACGACCAAATCAGACAAACCGCCGAAATTGCCAATGAGATATGGCATCAGCATTTCAGCAGCATATTATCCACTGAGCAGATTGATTACATGGTGGAAAAGTTTCAGTCCTACCCGTCGTTGAAGAATCAGATAGACTCGGGCTACGAATACTACGGATTTTTCATTGACGGCGTTCAGGTGGGATATTTCGGCATCTGCGAGAAGCCGGACAACACGCTCTTTTTATCCAAGCTTTATCTGAAAAAGGAGTACCGTGGCAACAGTTACGCTTCCAAAGCGTTTGAGTTCATCAAGAATATTGGCAGGCAAAACGGAAACACTATGGTATGGCTTACGGTAAACAAATACAACGACTCCTCGATTGCCGTATACAAGCACTGGGGAATGGAAATTATCAGAGATGAAGTCACCGACATCGGCGGTGGGTTTGTTATGGACGATTATGTTTTCGGGCTGAGGCTATAAGCCTTTGCCGATGGTCGCAGTTATTTCTGCGGCGGTTGTACAAACTGTATAACCTATCAAATTACATGGAAAACATTTTTGTAGGTATAATAAAAATTAAGTTAAGCCCTTGACAAACCGTCTGCAATTTGATATAATTATTAAGTCACCGCAGAATGATATTTTGTGGTGATATATGTGAGTTATTAGCTCAGTTGGCAGAGCATTTGACTTTTAATCAAAGGGTCCGGGGTTCGAATCCCCGATAGCTCACCAAAATTTTACCGCCTATCTACGCAAAACCTCGTAGGTAGGCGGTTTTCTTATATCCTCTTACTTTATAAAATCAGCTGAAATCATAGAAAATATGACACAATCACAACATATATGCCACGAAATATGACACGGAAGCGCACAAAAAAGCCGGCAAGAAAAAATCCTCACCGGCTTTTAAAATTGACTGAACCTCCACACCACAATGCCTATAATCAGCATTATCACCAGAACAATATTTACCAACTTGATAACCCAGTTGCCAAAAACTTTTCCTCTATGAATTTTGTCCTGTCTAAGTATGATAAAGATGAAATTTAATAACATATATATAGAATCACATATTACCATGCCTAAAATAGAGGTAATTATTAAAGTTTTGTATAAAGGTGCCTCGTTAATATTTGAAAATGCACTTGTAAAATATGACATCCCGCCAAAAAAGGCTACAACCACTGCCGCAAAGATGCCTAATACCGACACCATTTGCGTGTTCATATTTTTAATCTCCTCTTGTTGTTTTAATATTTTACCTTCGTTTTCTTTGATAATAGATTCAGCATCAGCTTTTTCCAAAAACACTTTTTCACCAATAATTTTTATCTGTTCCATTCTGGATAATCTAATGCTTTCTAATTCGAGGTGGTCTTCTAATTTTTTAATCTTTTTTATAACATCAGAATCCGTTCCACGACCATTTCCTACAAATTCGTCAGCATAACGAAGTATTGAATCAAGGTTATGAACTAATTGTTCTCTTGCGTCTGGTGTAATTTCTTTTTCAGCAAATCGAGATAATTTCGCATAAGAATGCCTAAAATCTTCGTTGGAATAAATATTCTTGAGTTTTATATAAAATTCTTCGCTTGATTCATCAGTCAACTCGTAATTATTAGATAAATCCTGCAACACATCAAGCAAATCGTCCGTATTATCTTTTGCCATAGACATCCGCTCACTTTATTTCTAAATTTCTAAAGGATTATTTTCTGTAAAGTAATCGCTAATTACATCCAATGGTATTTTATCTTTTAGCTGAATTTTGTTTTTCCATGGAGTTTCGTTATGCGTTTTATCAATTAAATCCCCTACACTCATTTTCGTGCATGCGGTTATAACTTTATCAATAAGTTTTTTGTGTTCCTTGGATTCAATTTTGCCCAATGCATTATCAGTGTCTTCACTTGTAATATAATTCCTGCCATAAATGCAGAAATCATAATAAGCTTCCGGAACCACCGGACCATACTGCCATGCTTCAATCTCAGCGTCAAAAGCCGGAACTTCAAACTCACGCAAAAAATAACCTTGTACATAGTAAAGTATCTTTTGCAACTGCAGGTTTGTTACTGAATGTTTAGACTTTTCAGCTCGTGCTATGATATAATTACAAATATCTTTGTAGTCATACTGTGCTTCGTTCATAACTATTCCTCCTTTCAATAAATTATTTTCCCTATAATACCCCTTTTTATTATAACATAAGCCTAAACAATTTGTATATATCAACATTCTACAATTTTTTCTTCTGCTTTTGTGCATTTTCACACATTTTGTATCATAATCGAATATTTTGTTGAGCAAAACTTGTAAAACTGTAGAACAACTTTTCTTAAAAACAAATCTTATAGCAGCAACTATTTGATGTACTAATTGCATATACTCATCTCCTTTATACTAAGGATAGTATAAAAGATATGCGATTTATATCAAAAAAGCCCCCAAGTCCACCGTCCTTGAAGGCTCTCACTTACTCACTCCACCTCATGCACCACCGCCGCAACATCATCACCACCGCCGTTGATGAACGTCGGTGCAACCCACTTAAGCACCAGCTTCCTGTCGCCGGAGCTGCGACTGCCTACCCAGTAGGAGTGGTAATGCCCCCGCCGAACATGAGATCGCTTGGGTGTTCCAACTGAACCGCCGCCGCCCTGAGTGTGTCCAACCTGCTGATGGGCGTCACGCTTCGCCGCTGAAATTTTCTTTCCAACTCGGAAACCTACATCCCACTTGCGAATTTCTCTGAAAACATCTTTCGGAGCGGTGACGCTGGTCGCCGTCCGAGCGGTAATCTGTTTCTGCTCTGGATTTTCTTCAACTTCTTTATTTTCGGCGCACAGGTAGAGAATCACGGAAATAAGTCCACGTGCGAATTTTTCATCAAAAAGGGGGTCTCTCGGAGCGTAACTCACAGCGTGGGCGCTGCCCTCCGAAATAGTCATTCCCTCAATCAAGCTGACTGCGAAAATAAACACCTTATTTTTATCATCAGCCCCGAAAACCCTCAGCGTCAAAATGTCACCTTCACCGTTGACGAAAACGCTGTCGTACCACACGAAAAAACCGTTGTTTTTCCCCTCAAACTGAATCCACACCGCCGGAGCTGGCAACCTGCTGAGAGCTTCAACCGGCAGCTTGATGTCGTCGTTCTGCTCAAGCAGCGTTTCAGCCAGCTCGTCGTTGAAACTGTATATTTCCTTGTATTTCCGCCACGCATACAGCCCCGGACACGCTACAGCGAATTGTGCAAAATCATATGCGTCGGTGCAGTGGAGCTTTGCCAGCTCGAGGGTCTGATTCAGCGACACCAAACAGAGAGGATTCCGGCTGCCGCCTGTGCCGGCGTTCGAATGGCTGGTTCTACCGTGCAGACGGGACTAAAAAGAGCGTTAATGCTCGGGGATTTTATCGGATTGAAAAAATTGATGATTAAAACAAAAAAGCCGCCCCGAATGGAGCGGCTTTCCTCATACCTCTACTTCAATTTCTGATTCACAATCTTCTGAATCTCCTCGTAATCATACCCCGCAGCTTCAAGCTTCTGCTTGCGCTCCGAGCCGTTCCCCCACTTGCCCTGAATAACCTCAGTGGCAATGGCGTCATTGCTCTTTTTTCCGCTCGAGCTTGAGCCAAGCAGCTTGTTCACCGCCGCCTGAACCGCAGAATAGTCATACCCTGCCGCTTCAAGCTTCTCCTTGCGGTCATTTCCGTTCCCCCACTTGCCTTGAATAACCTCTGAGGCAATCTCCGATACACTCTTTGTCGCCGCCGTAATCCTGCTCTGGTCTTTGGGGCGGAGCACTCCCGCAAAGTGGCTGTAATTGTGCTTAACCTTTGTGCACTTGTCGTGATTGCCTGTCCAGTTCTGGTCGTGGGAGTAAAAATATGTGGTGTCACCCTCGCCGGTGGCAATGGACACGTGTCCCCAGCCGCCGCTTGAAAGACTGGACTTCCACACGCAGATGTCGCCTTTCTGCGGCACAAAGTCGGGAGTGTTTGCTATCCTTGTGAAGTTCTCCACCAGCTGAGGACGAGCACTAAAATTGTCGTAGTAATCATGAGCGTCACCCCATGCGCCCGGCTTAATGCCGAAAACCTCGTTAAGGTAGCACTTGATAAGGTCAACGCACTGGACCCCTGCCGTTCCGTCGTAGTCAACCGCTTTGCCATTGTGATTTTTAATAAATTTGTCGTATGTAATCATGTTTTTACCTCCTAATTTTGTTAACCTTCGATTAAAGCTTGTACCGCAGTCCTTAAATTATCCGGCACATCGTCAATTGTTTTCAATCCTTTTTTGATTAAATTCGCATAAACCTTTGCCATTAAATCACCCTTTCTTACAACATCATCTCATAAACTTCCACCAGCGCAAGCTGTGTGTCGGTTACCTGAGCTTCAAGCTGTGTGTTTTTATCGTCGATAAGGCTAATGTACTCGTCTTTTGAATACCGAGTTTGATTAAATTCGTATTCCGTGTGACTTTCTCCCTCGTATGTGACCGCAATCTCCTGAATATCAGTATTTATCCATACGCTATATTCGTCAATGACCTTAGCCTCCGGCTTAACAGTGCTTCTTACTTTGCCATAGTCAACCATGTTTTACGCCGCCTTTCTCTTTGATTTTATAAATCCCAGATAATATCTATAGGTTTTAAGTTGCCTGCGGTACATACACCAAGCGTCCGCCGATAATACGGCTACGATTACCGTCAGCGTTAACACAATGCCAAAAGAAGCCTCCCGCAGCAGCGCCACTACTATAATATCCGCCCAATTGGACACTGTGATTATCGTTCAGATTTGCTGAAGCGTAGATGTTGTCGCCAACAGGCAGTGCGGATGTTCCACCGATTTCAGACGGCATAAATAACCAGTCATATTTTTCACTGCCATACCCCATTGCGCTGATATATCCGCCTGCATTTGGGAGGGTAAATCCGACTTCTTCATAATTATCAGAGTTTTTTGATTCGCTGAAATTGAAGTCGCTTGAAACGTACAGCTGACCACCGCCCATTGTTCCGTTCCCCCAAATGTTAATGCCCTGAATGTGCTTCCAAATGTTTCCCCAAGGGTTTTCTTCGCCGCGATAAGAAACAGAGACTTTTCCTGCGGCAGTGTACGGTGTTTCAGCACCACCAATTTCATTGATGGTTTCTTCCGCTGAACCTGTACCATTTCCAAGCGTTGAGGTCGAACCTGTAAGGGAGGCACAGTTGTCTGTGGAATTACCAGCTATTGAAACAACCCCCTGCCCAATAGCGGTTTGTGTGTTCATAGTTCCAAGTTCAATAATCATCAACAATTGATTTGCAGAAGTTATCTTTATGGTTTCAAGATGCCAACCGGGACTTCTGTTCTGCGCCATTTGTTCAAGGTTTGTTTTGTTCAGATTCTTTTTTAATCCCGAAATTGGCTTTTTCCCGGCAACTGAGCATAGCAGGTCGCCAGTTTCAATAGCAGTTTCAGTGTTCGTTCCATCATTGACATATTCACCCGTAGAAACATCATACATACTTCCTTCATACGCGGATAGAAGTATGTAGTCAACCGGGCTTCCGCTTTCATTGTAAAATGCCGGATGAAGCTTAAACCCTACCTTGGGTTTAGCGCTTACGTAATAGTTTGCTTTTCTCAGATGATAACCCGTCCCGTCTGTGATAGGTTCAGTTTTTAGCGGTACGACTTTGTAATAAAATGCAGGCTGATAAACCATAACCTGTCCATTACTTCCATCTTCCGCATAGCCTTCATCACCATACCACGCGACTATTGTTCCATCATCAGACACATTGCACCTTTTCCTTCCGCCGTACATTGGAAACACGTCAAAGTCTGTACCTGATTCTTTTCCGACAGCTCCGGCAAGTCTTTTGAAAACCTTGTTTTGATAATCAACTTGAAGCCCGACAATATCTTCGTCTGTGTAGCCAAGGTATGCTTTGATATCCTCCACTCCTGTTAATATTTCATCCGCTTTGAAGTTTTCGCTTTTAAGCTCTTCAAGGTTGGATTCAGCTGAGGTGTTTTCATCGGTCAAGCATTGCAAAACCCTGTTTGCCACGGTTACCAACCCGTCAAGCCCGCTCTTTGCGGTGTCAGCCGCCGTAACGGCGGCTGAAATTTCACCGGTTACCGTTTCGGAATTGTCAATTACTGTTTGCAACTCCGCCCTAGCAGTACTGGCATTGCTTATTGCTGTTTCTGTTTTCTCGATTTTCTCCAACAATTCAGTGCCGGCACTATTCGCTTGAGAAATTACATCGTTAAGATTATCCATTTCCGTTTCGGCTGAATCAATTGTCTCTTGCAGCTCCGTTTTGGTTTCATTTAAATCGCTGATAAAGTCCTGAGCGGTCTGTTCTACGAATTGTGCCGATTCTGCGGCTGATTCTGCCGCTGATTCAGTTGCACCTTTTAGTGTTTCAATTTCGGTTTTTGCAGTTTGTGCCGTTTCAGCGGAAAGTGCTGCCGCCGTTGCTGATTCTGCTGCATTGTCTGCATGATTCTCAGCTGATTGTTCTGATTGCGCAGCCGCTTCTGCTGATTTCTGCGATTCGGCGTATAGCGTTTCAACCTCCGTTTTCAGCGACTGTACGTCGGTTTTGCAATCCTCAGCGAGGGAGACGGATTGCTGTGCCTGCTCGGCATATTCAGCCGCTGAACTCTCATAAGCCAGCACCTTGTCCATTGCCTCAACCGATTGCTCGTAGCTTGGAACGGGCGTAATATCGTTTGATATGCTGTCGCCGATTCGCAAGGCGAATATGTTCGACTTGGCGACCAGCTTGTAGCTTTCACCTTCCGCTGCCGTTGCAAGCCACTGGCATTTTACCTGCCCGGCTTTTGGCAAAAGTGAACCTGTGATAAGTATCTTGCCATCCTCAATAGGCACATCGTAAATCGTGTTGTTGCCGTAATCAAACCGCAGCCGATAAGTGTCTGCTCCATCAACCTCCGGCTGTTCTACTTCTATAGTGCGTGCGTTGGCTTCGCCGGTATAGCCCAGCAAGCCAGTGTTTACATTGGCTCTATAGTCGCTTGAGATAATTAGCTTCATTAATTATCCCTCCGTTTTCTTAGGTTCTGTATACGTCATAGCCTGCTGGCTGTCGCTTGTTCCTGCGGTGGTAGGGTCAACCACTATGCCCAGAATTGCCAGCACCGCAAACACTGCATTTGCAACGTCAATCAGCTTGTTTCCCAGCTCACCTAAATCAAGAGTGAAGCCGAACACCGCCGCTATCACCTGAATAAGCAGCAGCGCTGCCGGGATTATGGCAAGCCAGAAAGCCTTGTTTTTCAGCCTTACTATCCAGTTTACATTCATGTTTTTTCCCTCTCTTTCGTTTTAATATGAAGCTCGTGAATTTCATCGTTGAGCTTTGTTACCATTCCATTGCCGCCTAAATTGTGATAAGCGTCGTACATCTCGCAGAAATTTTCAAATGCGTAGGTCGGAATTTCCCCTGAGCACATATATTTGTCGTGATATTTGATAAGCTGCGACCTGAGAAGCAGCATTGTGCCTTTGCTGTTTGCATCACGGTCTTTCTTTTGTTTTTTCAAAAGCCAGACTATGTACCCCGTCAAAGCGGTAAGCACTATAGGCAGTGCAATTGTATAAGTTTGCAGCAGAAAGTCTTTCATCTCTATCCCTCGCCCCCTATCTTTCCGACAATGGCAAGCACTGCCGCTTTTAATTCGGTCATTACTTTCCCTCCGTTGTTTCGCCTCTCACTATTCAGCCTCCTTAAGTTTTGCTGATTTCGTTTCATGGTTTACCCCTCCCGCTTATTCGGTGGTGTCGCCCTTGTCGAGGACAAGCCAGTCAATGTAGTATGTGCCGGCAGAAACAGTATTGCCGCTGCCATATTCACTTGAAATAACAGCATATATAGTTGACCCCATACGAGCCAGCATTAATGAATAGTAATACCATGGATTCGGCGCTCCTGTTTTACTGAGGGTTGCTATTATTTTGGTGTTATTGTTTGGCGTGAAGGGCAGGCTCAAAGCCTTTGAGGTGTAATTGCCCGAGCTTGCCTCCTCCAGTACCACTGTTTCTCGCCCGCAGATAAGCGGCAGCGCATTCCCTATCGCCGTATCTACCTGTTCGCCTGAATAATTAAGAATGTAGCTCATTTAATCTCTTCCTTTCGTGTTTTTATCTTTGCAATTTTGCTATAAGAATACTGTTATATTCCCAGAGCGTCTTTTATGGAAACATATCCGCCGCCTGTTGTTCTCACAAGGAAATCGTCAGCCCATACAGAGCCATTCGCCGTTATACTACCGTTGGTTCCATCTATCGATGTTGTTACGTTCCCCAAGCCGTCGCAGATATTCAAAGTTTTGGTTACGCTATCTAAATTAAACGCAACTTCGCCGTTTGATAACGTTGTTATTGAGCCGCTTTCCGATAAAATTTGCACCGTATCGTTTTCATCGTTTCTTAAAAATAAACCACCTGCTTGACACACTACATTTCCATTTATTGCGCTGTTGGTAAGCTTCCACTCCAGAGGGGAAAGCTCTATCGTCCACTCGTTGTGGGACAGCTTTATAACGCTGGTGTCCTCATTGTCCGTTTCAATATTTATCTGACCGCCGTTTATTGAAAACGTGCCGTTTTTATAAGTCAGCATTCCGCCTGCAAAGTCGAAAGAACCGTCCTCAAGATTTATCTTCGACCCAGTTTTGCCTGCTTCGTTGTAATTCAACGACTGAATAACTATCGCCGAAAGAATACCCGTCAGTATCTGTGCGGCGTTTATTCTGCCCTGAATATCAATTGCCGTGTTAATTGCGCCGTGTATGCCGTTTGTGCCGCCTGCAATGCCGTGATTGTTTATCAGCAGAAACTCTTTAGCCTGCTCAATGTCAAGATTGTCGGTGTAATAGGTCGCTATCGGCTGGTTGTCTGCGTTGAATCTGGTGACCACATATCCGCCCTCGTTGCCCACAATGTAATCAATGGATTCCTGAAATGCGGCGCCCAGCTTTTCTTCCGTTGCGTTCTGAGCGGCGGCAACAACCTTGCTTACCTGCCTCATCATTGGACTGCTGCTGCTCTTGTTATCTGCGTCGGGAGTGCCTGTAGCGGTGATGTTCGCCCCAAGTCCCCCATCAAAAGTGAAGGACATGGACATTATCGGCACCCGGTAGCTTGTTCCGTCGGCTTTTTCCACCGTAACAACGTCCAGTATGTCAAGTCGGGGGTCGCCGAGCCTGTGGTAAATTGAAAGCGGTCTGTAAGGCTTCATAAGATAGTTGCTTGCAACTTTTGAAAGCAGGCTCTGGGTCATATACGGATTTGTAAAAGACATTAGCCTGCCCGGGGTTGCCGCAATGATAAGGTTTTCGTTTTGGTCAACCTGACAGCTTATCTGCGTGATTGTTATGTTGCTGTTGTCCGTTTGCGGCTCGTCGGCTCGTCCGGCAGTAATTGTATAGTCAATATCTGTCCACGCCTTGTGAATTAAATGCCCCTCTCTGTCAAGCATTGCACATTTGCCGCCGTCAAGGCTTGCGCAGTAGCTGAGCATTTCACGGCAGGTGCAGTCCTCTAAAGGTGCGTCTATAACCACCGGAGCGGAATCCCTTACGTAGAGTTGTTCGCCCTCTGAATCAAGAAGCGGTTGTCCGTCCTTGTCGCACAGCTGGGAATAATCATATCTCGGTGAGAGTATACCCAGCTGATTACATATCTCCTGCTCTATCTCGTCGGTAGTTGTGGGGAAGGTAAGCGTAGACGTATATGCGTCGTCCGATTTGTAAAAGCCGTCCTTTGCTTCAATCGTCCACTTAACGCCGCTCTGCTTGCAGGAGGTTATTTTATATCTGCCAAAAGGGATTAACTCCTCCTCCAGCTGGTCAAACAAATCCACAGCGTAAAAATAAAGCACAAAGGTCTTGCCGCTTATGTCCGATGTAAGCCCTGTAATCTCAGCCGTTATGCTTTGGGAGATTGTGTCTCCTGCCATGATGTCTTTGTTTGCTGTGGCTGCCTGAGTTGTGATTTTAGCGATGCCGTCGGACAGCTCCGAGCCGTCGGCGAATTTCATCACCGCCCTGAAAGTCCTGCTGTCGGACATTATGTAATCCCCGACAGTCTGCAAATTAACCTGATACATAAACCGCCTCCTATACTTCAACAACGTCAACGGTCATGCCTGTGACGTTGCCGCTTTCGTCTCTGTAGGTGTGAATCGACGACGTGGGCAGCGTAGAATAGCAATGCAGCGTTTTCCGCTGCCCGGTGTCGTCGGTAAAGGTGATATAAAAGAAAGGCTTGCCCTGATGGGTGAAAGCCGAGCGTATCAGCGAAACCTCAGCATAAGTCAGGGCGTCCCAGCTTATTGACAGCGTACCTTTAACGGCTCTTATATCCCCCACAAAATCACAGTTGCCGGAACGTCCTGCGTTTTCACTCCAGATTGCCTCCGGCGTGTATGATATGCCGTCCTGCGCGGGAGGGGGAAGGGTTACGCCGTCAACTATTATGTTGTTATCCATATCATCACCGCCTAAATATTAATGGGACAGCTGCCGGTGCTGTTTGTCATATCGTTTATATTATCAATAACCGACTTTGCCACCGCCATGCCGTCAAGCATAACGTAGATTATCGCAGGCTGCTTTGAGCCGCCTTTGCCTTCGCTCATTGCTTCCCTGACCGCCTGCCTTATGGTGGACAGCGGAGAAACAACCTCCGTTTCACGCTTGTTATCTCCCAGCACTGCCAGAAACTCGCCATAGTTTGCGGGGATAACCGTTCCCACCGCCAGCTTGGGGATTTCAGGAATATCAATATGGCTAAGATTAAATCCAAAGGTTTCGCCGCCAATCATCGGAACCCAGTCGGGAACATCAAAACTAAGGGAGTTTATTCCGTCGATAATCCAGTTTATTGCGCTTTCAATTGCGCCGGTCATCTTATTGATAGCACCGATTATAAGGTTGATGGGCGTTTTCACAATGCTGTAGAAGGTGTCCCATATTCCGCTGAAAATATCTTTAATTCCGTTCCACGCCTTGTCCCAGTCGCCTGTAAAAACTCCCGTGATAAATTCAATAATGCCTTTGAGGGTTTCTATCACGCCTTTAACGGCGTCGATAATATTCCCCACAATTTCTCCAACCGTATCGGCGATTCCGTTTATCACCTTTGTAACGATAGGTCCCAGCGTGTCCACAAACCAGTTGACAACAGGTGCAATAAACTTGTTGTAAATGTCCGTAGCGCCTGTTACAAGGACGCCCACAAAGTCCAGAAATTCAGCGACCAGAGGTTTAAGGTGGTCTGTCCATATCCTGTCGAAAACCTCCATCAGGTTGTTGAAAATCGGCTGGAGCACAGTTTCCCAGACGTTCATGAAAAGGTCTTTTGTGGTGGTAATAGCTTGGTTTATTCCGTCGAATATGGGCTGTCCCCACTCTGCCCAGAAGTCGGACAGCAGCTGCCATACGTCGCACCACAGCTGAGCGATAAATTCTAAAATCGGAGCTACTACCCCCGACCACAGGGTGTCAAAAATCACTTTGACGTTTTCAAACAGCACGCCGAAAGTGCTCCACATCTGAGTGGCAAACTGAGTTACTAACGGCAGTCCTACGCTCAGGAAGTTTTGCAGAATTGGGAAAACGGCTAAGTTCCAGATGTCCGAGAAAACCATATTAAAGCTGTCAAACAGCCCTGTTACAATTGTCCCCCATGTTTGAAAAGCCGTTTGCAGATAGACGGTGAAATCCCCCGTAAGATAGCTTTTAAGCGGCTCTGCCAGTGAGCGGATGTCTGAAAAAACATCGTCCATAATGCCGGCAAGCTCGCCGCTTTCCTCCTTCAAGCCGTCCCAGATGTCTGAAAAAATCGGCTTGAAGTTTTTATCAACATATTTTTCAAAGGAATCGAAGGACTTTTTAACGGATTTCCAGAAGCTGCTCAGCTTTTTGTCAGCCTTTGAGGTATCAACATCTACGCTTGCAACCGTCGGCTGAGTTATTGCCGTTACAGCGCCGACCGTGCCTGTTTCGCCTGCCGAGCTTTTGCTGTCTCCAAGCTTTGTTATTTTATCAAAGCTGGCAAGAGAGTTTTCCTGTGTTTCCTCTGTTTCCTCAGCTGATTGTGCTATATCGCCGTAGCTGTCCGCCGCTTCGGCGGTGCTGCTTGCAATGCTCGCCGCTGATTGTGCGCCCCCGGTTTCAAATCCGAACGCCTCCGACAAAGCCTGTGCCGCACTTTGGGCGACGCCTATAAGCTGTGAAAGCACCTGATTGATAGCCTTCACCGCCGGAAGCAGCACGTTAAGCAGTACCGTTCCGATAGTTCCGGCAAATTCCTTCCACTGCTCCGAAAGGATTCTGGTCTGGTTCGCCCACGAATCGGAGGTTTTTGCAAAGTCCCCCTGAGCCAGAGAGGTCTGTGCCATTACGTAGTTATATCTGAGCTGAACCTTTTCGGCTTGGGTCATTTCAGAGACGCTTTTTGAAATCCCCTGAGATAAAGCGTACGCTTGCAGGTTAGCTTCGGTCATTACAATGCCGAATTGTTTCAGCGTTTCAGTTTCGCCGGTGAAAATTGAGTTGAGAGCCGTTGAAGCCACGCTTTGCTCGACGTTATAAAAGGACGACATATCCGCCGAAAGCCCGGTAAGAGCTATCGCCATATCGCTGGCGGTGTCCTGAGCAAGCCCCATTCCCGACGCCATAGCCATAAAGGTAGAGCCGGTCTGTTTTGCGGTAAGTGCGGAAATACCGTAGGTCTCAACAGCCGTGTCGGCAAAGTCCTCCATCTTCTGCTTGGATTCTCCGAAGGCGGTGTCTACAACGTTCTGAACCTCCTGCAAGTCGGAAGCGGTTTCTACAGCCTGCTTGCCAAAGTCGATAAGCTTGCTTACCGCAAACGCTCCGGCTGCTGCCGTTGCAACCTTTCCCAGCGTAGATTTCAGCGAATTTAATCCGCCGCTGATATTCTTTGTGCCTTTGTTAAACCCGTCTGTATTTACTTGAGTGTCAAAATTTAAATATCCGTCAGCCCTTAGCTATCACCTGCCTGTCAGCTTTTTCAAAAATTCGTTGTCCTCGTCCTCAGCTTGTCTTTCCTGCTCAGAAAGCTTTCGTTTAAGGTCTATCATGTTTCTGTGATTCTTGTAAAACTCTTTTTCATATTTTTCAAGCTTTTTGCCCTTGTTAAGCTTCTGCCTGATTGATATAACGGAGGAAAACAGCCCCTCGCCGATTTCGTTAAAGTAGCCGAGAAAAGTCCACCAATGAACATATTCAGCAGACCTGACCTCAAAACCTGCCGCCTTATTAACCGCAGGGAATATAATGCTTTCGTCCTGCTCCCAGTCAAGAGTTTTCACCGGCTGAACCTTTTCCTGTGGGACATCTCCGCCCCCTACGAACCAGTAAGCTTTGTTGATTGCCTCCTGCAAATGCTCGCTTGGAATATCCTCTTTGTAAAGGCATTTCAGACAGACATAGCATTTTTCCTGCTCGTTCAGCTCCGGGTCGTTAAACGCCTGATATATGTTGAGTATCACTCGGTAATCGGAGCGAATTTCATACTCCCTGCCGCAGATTTCAAGGGCGGTGGGCAGACAGCCTATCATTTAAGCAGCTCCTTAAGGAGAGCGTTTTTCTCTTCGGCTGTAAGATTTTCAATATCTATCTCCGGCTTGGCAAGGGGGATAAAAGGCAAAGGCTTTACGGGAGTGACAGTTACCGGCTTTATATACTTGTCTGTCTTATCTTCCAGCTTTATCTGCGCCGCCGTCCGGGCTGCCTTGATTTCCTGCACCAGAATCTGAATCAGCGCTTCAAGCAGATTCACAATTACAGGCTTTCCGTTTGAAGCAACGGAAAAGGCGTTTGTTCCGCCCAGCGCGTGAGTGCATATATCGGTGGCGAAAATTGTATTGACCATCTGCCGAGCCTTTTCGTCCTGCTCTTTGAAAAGCTCAGCATTGTCTACGCCCTGCTTTTCTTTTTCCGCCAATTCCTCCACAATGCCGTCAATGTGTTTAAGAGCGTCCTGAGCCCTTGTAAGAATACCCATGTCAGAAACGTTTATTTTTACGGTGTTGTTTTCATCTCCGTTGATTGCAAATTCTTTATAATTGCCGCTGTCAAAATTAATGGATAACAAAAAAATCACTCCTTAATATATCAAAGGGCGGTGGCTCCGCCCTTTTTGTTATGTATCGGAATCGCTTGCCGCTGTAAACGACGGAACAGTGTCCGCAAAGGTCACAGAGCCTTGTGTTCTGTTTCCGGCAAAGGTGATATTAAAGGGAATGTTTACTCCCCCCTGAGGTCCGCCGTAGGACTGGGGCTTTACGATAACGTCCTCCGTCCATGCGTCGTAAGCGCCTGTGGTTTTGTCCACCATCACTTCAAGTATTTTAGTCTTGCAGGCGTCCCCGGTCTTGCGATTCATCATTATATCTTTAAGCTTTTCATAAAGAGCGTCGCCGGGATTGGCGTAAAAGGTGTCAAGGTCCAGCGACGGCTCGTATCCGTTGTCCTCAACGGAAGTTTCATCAAGAACGTTTTTAACGGACGAGATGTCGGGGTTAAGCTCCACGCTCATATCCTCAATGTCCTTGCCAAGCAGAAACCATGACGCCGAGCCGGCAGCTGAAAATGCGCTGTCAAGGTAGTGCAGCAGATGGCTTCTGCTAAGCTTGCCGCTTTCGTAGTTGTATTTGGGCATATTATTCTACTCCTTTCAAAATTCAACGGTATACCGAGCAGTAATCTGCAATTGATACTGCATACCGTCAATGTTGTTTTCCTGCGGAACGGCGTAAAGCATACCGTTTTCCGCTGATATTGCTGTGATTTCTCCTCTGTAAGTCCTGTCGCCTATGGTGGTCTGAACCTCTGCCCCAGTCTGATTTTTCAGCCATACGGCAAGCTCCAGCAATGCTGTGCTGTTTTCCTGCCTTTCAAAGTCGTTAATGCCGCTGAAAGTGGAGTAAAGCAAAAAGCCGTGCTGCCTTATCTGGTTTCCCAGAACATCTTCGCTCACAAGGCTGTCCCCCGTTGAGGAAAGCCCGTAGGACGTAGGCTCAGGGTCTGCAAAATCCACATGTATCTCGTTGCAGACCGTTTGTATCTTCGGGAAGCTCTGGAGGATTTCAATCACTCTTTCAATTATGTTCAAGCTTTATCCCCTCCTTGCTATAGCCGCAGCTCCTCTGAGTATCTGCTCTTTCTTATCGGCTTTCATGGCTTCAAACCACAGCCTTTGAGCCTGAGAGTGGCGGGAGGTGTCGTATTTAAGGTCTATGTCCGTAAGCACCTTGCTTTCGCCGCTTTTTGCATAAGCAGACCCGGTAACGGAGGACACCATCAGCTTGCCGTAGTACTGGTATCTGGCGTAAGGGGAATTGTATACAATCCGTCCGCTGCCTATTTTAGTACCCAGCGTCGCCGACCTTGTAAGCACCCCGTTTCGCATGGGAGTGTAAGGGGTCATAAGCCTTAAGCACTCGCTGTCCACGTACTTCTGAACTTTGGTGAACCGTGCGGTGTTATCAGCGCTGAAACCCTTGCTCCATATAAGGGAAAGCTGAAAATCCTGCGACTTTATGGACTTATCCTTTGGCTGTTTGATTTTATCCGGCATGATTTCCTCCTTTGGGTATAAAAAATGCGCCCCCGATTTTCTCGGAAACGCTTGACAAATTATTTTGCTGTGGTATAATATAAGTAGAAAAAGGGTACTGCATACAGCCTTACGGCTTAGCGGTTTTCCCTCGATGAATTGTTATAAAAATAACCGTCACATCTTGGTAGGAGGGCGGTTATTTTTTATTCTTATTATTGCTGGCAAGGCTGACTATGTTAATTAAAACATTTATCAACGTAAGTATTTCAAGGACACTCATGCCGCTCACCCCCATTTCTGAGGGAAAGAATTAAACCGCCTGCACCCGTTTCCGGGCTTCCGCATATACAGTACCCGCAACTATTATATCACGGGCAGTGTAATTTGTCAATTTTTATCTTGCAACTATTTCAATGTGGGGAAGTCCGCCGAACATACAGTTATTCACCGATTTGACTACCGCAAAATCGGGGAAAGCCGCTCTGAAAAGCTTCATGCTTTCGCTTTCCGATTGTTGCGACGACGCGTCAAACTCAAAGTCTGTGCTGCCTTTCAGAGCAATATCTCCGGGCTTGGGAATATACTCGTCGGAATAAAGATAAATCGTAACACTGTCGGAAATCTGAACGCCGTTTTTTGAAACCGTCTGACCCCTGATGTCGTTCCAGTATACCCCCGACACAAAGTGCTTTACATAGCTTCCTTTTTCATAAAAAGTGCAGTCGCTGTTGGTGAGCATTTAACCTATCCCCCTATAAAGCAGCCCTGTGCCGCTGAGCCACTTGTATATAACGTTGCGTGTCCGGCTGTCCATAAGGCTTTGCCTTGCCTCCGAGCTTTCGTAAGACCTGCTCCAGCCCTGAACGCTTTCAGAGGATAAGCCCTCGCTGTTTGCGCTTAGCTGCTCATTTTTGAAAAGCATTTCAGCCAGCTCACAGCAGCACATTTTCACGCACTCGGGGACATCGACCTCAATGTCAGTGCCGATATACGTCCTTATAAGCTGGGAAGCGTCTGCGGCGAAATAATCAAAGTCAGCTCCCTGAACAGCCGCTTCCCGACCTTTCAGATATTCTGTAACGTAAAAAGAATAATCCGCATATGTGGTCATGTTATCCCCCTGTTATCCTCTGGTGATTATTCTTGCAATGGGGATAGCCTTGTGGGGGAAATACTCCTTTGTGCTTTCGTTTGAATTTGCAAGCTCCCAGTTTGAGCCTGTTTCAAGCTGTGCGTTGGTAGGGGATATGATAGAGCCGCTTTTCCACGATATGCCGTAAGGGGAGAATATTTTGCGCTGTCTGCTGTAAAGGGTGTCCTGACCGCCGTTGACCTTGGGGTCCCTGTCGGTTTCATAAGGCACCTTTGCGCCGCAGTCGGTGTACTCAATTGCCCCTTCACCCAGCACATAGGTTGTGTACTTGGTGTAAGCGTCAGCCTCGCTGCCTTCCTCTGTAACAGCCGGTACCTCCTCAGTGGGCATGCCGTCGTCGATAAGCACCGTTCTGCCGTTAAGTGTTCCCAGTGCAAGACTTCTCTGTATTCCGCTGCTGTCGGTGTACTTCATATAGTCGAGGAGCTGGAGATTTTCAAGGTTGGTGGCAACGGCGGAGTGCATAATCGCAAGGCTGAATTTGGCTTTATTGTCCCCCAGAGCCTTCTGCATTGCCGTATTAAGAGTGGTTGCTCCGAACATACCTGTTCCGGCGGTGTTTGCGGAAATGTCGTAGGTGTGATTGTTCACGAATTTCAGGTTTTCCGTGCCTGTCATTGAAAAAATGCCTTTCAGTATGCTGAGGATAGTCTGCTGGTCAATCTCGTCCCAGTACTCGCCCACCTGAGCCGCCGCCTGAGCGAGGAAATCAACTCCGCCCGTAATATCGTAGCTGAAATCCTTTTCCACCCAGCCTTTTGCACGACCTACCACAATTCTGCCCTGAGTATAGGTCTTGCTGTTGGTTGCTGTAATATCGGTTGAGCCGTCGTAGTTGAGAGCGTCGCCGCCTATTCTGCCGAAGATGGGAACAACCGCATAGTTGCCGCCTACCTGGTCGCTGAACATTCCTGCGATGTCCTGTCTGGTCTTGATTGCCCTCGACCTTATAAGCTCGTTTCTGTTAAGGTTGGGAGTTCTGTCAACATAGGCTCCGAAAACCTCTGCGTTAAAGTTTTTTGAATCAAAAATACCCGGCATAAAATTTTACCTCCTGCTAAATTAAAGTGTTTACATCCGCCTCCGGATGGGCGTTCTTATACGCCATCGCTTCGGACAGCGTCATTTTTTTATTTGGTGCTGACGTATCTGTCGCCCCGACGGGATTCTGTATAGGCTCTTTTGAAACAAACAGGTAGTCGTTTTCCGACTTCACCGCTTCAATCGCCGTCTTTATATCCTCCGACCGATTTTTGCTTGCTTTGAGGGCGTTTATGTCAAGCAGGGCTTTCAGAGCTTTTGAGTTTCTCGCCCCGCTGGAAGCAATTGCGCTGTCAAGCACCGAATTAAACTCCATATCGGAAAGCTTGTCCTTGTACTCTGTTTCCTTTTGGGCAAGGTCGTTTGTCAGCTGTGCTACCTTCCCCTGCAGGTCCTTTACGTCGATTCCCTCAAACTCTTTAAGAGCGTTCTGAGCAATTTCAAGGCTGTCCTTGTAGTTATCCCGCTCCACCTCCAGCTTGTGCTTTGCTTTGCCGATGTCTGCGCTGTTAAGGTCAAGGATTGCGTTTATCTGCTCGTCCGTTGCGCCCTCGAAAATTTTTGATACGTCCTCTCTTTTCATAAAAAATACCTCGCTTTCAGTTTTTTCTCGCGGTGCCTTTCCGCTTCGCTTGATAGTTTATCGTCCTCCCGGACAGGTTTTTTTGTATAATAAAAGCGCCCCAATTGCTCGGAACGCTGAATTTTTGATATAAAAATACCGCCTCGCCTGAGCGGAGCGGTTAAAATTTATGCGGTTTCTCTGTCGTCCTTGTCTTTTTCCGGATTTCCGTCCTCGTCAGTACTGAACATATGCTCAATCATTTGGGCTATCTCTTCTTTGCTTTTCGGACGGTCGTCAATAGTTTTGATAGGTCTATTTGGATTTAGCATACTCTATACCTCCTTTATGACACTGCTTAATAAATCTTCTGACAAATTCATTGTTATCAATTTCTTCACCATCAAACGAATTAAAAACTTCCGCCATAAGATTTCTTGCTTTATTATATTCATATTCTGATTTCTTATTCAAAATATAAACTTCTCCTTGATTCGTTACAACCGACATTGCCTTAATTGCGCCCTCGCAAATAAAAGTATCAAGATCCGCAACTGAAAAATTATTCGTGCTTGGGTGATTATGCATATATATAAGCGATCTGCGTTTGGCATTTCCGATAACAGAAACCGCAAAAGGATTTTGTGCCGGTGAAACCACAAATTCATCGCCGAAAATCTGAACCTCGCTTTTTAAATTCAAATCGTCGATTAACAGAACTTCATTACTGTTGTTCTTCTCTTTTGCGAGCCTTAACAAATCTTTATGCTTGATTTGCATATCGTCAATTTGTTCCTGTGAAAAATCAGACAGGTTTACTTTGCCGACCTTATCTATTGCCGTATCGGTTATGTATATTTTATGATTTCGCTTTTTAGCCTGCTCCAATATTTTCACTTCCCCTGTCTTTATTATATCAGATTTTCCCGAATTGTCAACCGTTTTCTTATACTTCCCTACCCCGACATTCCCCAGTCCGTCCGATGTTACTCGCTCTCTCTGCTGGGGCAAGCCCATTTCTCTTGAAAAGCGGGTGTACTCCTGAGAAGTGCCACGATAACGGCAGCGGGCGTTTATAATGTCGTCCTCGTCTGCTCCCGCTTCCTCCAGCAGCTTTATTTTCTGCCGCTGCGCCCGCATTGTGGTTTCAAGCCTGCGCTGGCGCTGTAAGGCTTCGTACTTGGTGTATTCTTTGCCGTTGTATTTCACCTTCTTGTTTTCTTCGGCGTTCAGCTCGTCAAGCTGCTGGTCGGTGTAAGTCCTTTCGGAAATCCCCGGAACAAAGGGATAATAATCGTGATAGCAGTTTGCTCCACACAGCCCCGTTACAGTGCCTAAGCCGCACACCGTTTCAAGCTCCGCCCTGCTGTACACCCTGCCCTGCCACACCTGATGGGAGGGGCGTGCGCCGCTGTGCCAGGTGACTTCAAAATATTCGGTGCCAAGCTGTGCGGCGTTGTCCTCATTAACTCTGGCGGTCAGCTGAGAAAGCCCGGTCATAACCGCCCGACGTGCCGCCACGTCAACCCGGTTGCTCCAGCCTGTGGAGTAGTCCACCGTCCTCAGCCCCGAATTTGTCATCTCGGATATAACCCGCTTGATGACCGTGTTGTAATCAAAAACACCGCTTGCAATGCCTGTGATGGCGTTGTCAAGGGTGTTCTGATAATACTCTGCTATCTCGGTAAATTTCAGACTGCCGTCCGGCTGTCTGACCGCAAAGCCCAGCGACCGGGATATATTGTTTATCTCTCCCGACGTCTGCTCCGAGGTGGCTGAAATAAGCTGCTGCAGGCTTTGGTTTTCCTCAAAAGGAATCTGGGTCTTGCCCTCCTGCCTGTAAAGCTCCTCGTCGTGTGAGTAGCCTTTTTGTATGATGTCCTTATACAGCCGGTCAACATCGGCTTTTGAAATGCCTAAGTTTTCCGCTATAACCTTCTCAATGTCCCGCCTGCTCATGCCCAGCTCATACAGGCGGTTTATCTGCCAGTCTGCCGAACGGGTTATCTCGCCGTTTATTTTAATGCGGCGCACTATGTCCTCCATCACCTGCATTTCCACATTTCGCAGCACCTTGTCGAAAGCCATTGAAGCCCCCTCAAGCTGATTCGCTTTAAACAAAGTCTATCACTCCAAGTCGCCGTTTAATATTGCTCTTGCTTCGCTCTTTGAAATTCCGATAGCCGTTGAAATCAAAGCGACCGCCTGCCCCTCGTTAAGCGACCCGGCTGTATATTGTGACATTATAGCTATCAGGCTCTGGGTCTGTGCGCCGTTTAAGCTCTTGCCCTGAATTTCGGCGGCGTTGTCTGCCGTTGCGGTCCGGGGGTTTTGTGAAATCGGTAAATCGTCTCCCAGAACCTCCGCCGTGCTGTCAGAAGTCATAGCCTTTGCGGTGGCTTCGTCCTCGCCGTACCATTTCATGCGGTACTCCCACAAGGGCATTACCCCCATTGAAACATCCTGCCTGTCCTGAGTGCGCTGGGTTTCATCGTCGGTAAGCACGCTGTCGTTGAAGTTGACGTTAAACTTATATCCGCTCTGGGTAAGGCTGTTGTGAAATGCCAGAGCATAGCACAAGTCGTCAAGGCACACTTTCAGATTTTCCTGAATCGCTGTGACTGTATCGTACTTGCGCTGCTTTGAAGCCTTTACCTCCGTCGCCGTCTTGTCCACCGTCTGAGGGTTGGACAGGTCGCCGTAGGAAAGCCCCGTTGCAAACTCTATCCCCCGCTTGTACTCTTCAAGCCCTGCAATAAGGTCTGACTGCCTCAGCTGAGGAGAAAACTCATGATAAAAATCGCCGCCGCTTCCCCCTGAAATAGACAGCGCACGGAACAGCCGCTTTTTCAGTCTGGGCGTTTCCAGACGTTTTTGCCCGGTGACGATGTCCACAGAGCTTTTCAGCGCCACCTCGTCAACGTCGATTGCTCTTTCGCCCGATTCAAACTCCCAGTCCAGCCGCCCAAACTGAATGTCGGCAAGGCGGATTGTGTTCTTAGCGCTGTCGAAAATGGAAACACCTGCGTGGGTGCCGTCGATTGTGTTATCCACCGGGTTTACGTAATATCCAAACGCCGGGCGAAGCATTAACGGATAGCTTTTCACAGCCGGCAGCCGCTTCCACTCGTCAACCTCGCTCAGGGGGATTTCTTTTCCCAGCGTAACCCCGTCCGAGGATTTAAACGCCCTGTTTGTGATGGTAAGCCCTTTCTCATAATCAAGGCTGTGAAACTCAAGCCGTATGCGGTAGTCGCTTTCACCAATCTGCTTGGTTTCGGGGAAGATTACTTTCACAAGCCTGCCGTTTACGTCGTATTCTATTGGAATAAACGCCGACTGGGGAACATACTGAACCTTATCTCCGCCCAGGGGCTTTATAACCATTGCCCCCGTTGCAAGCCCCCGCTGAAAATTCCTGCTCAGATTCTTTACGGCGTTTGTAAAAATCTCCTCAAGCCTTGGCTCTGAAATTGATATATCCATTTCATTGACCGCGATGTTTGAAAATTCACGGACTATAGCCTGCTCAAGCCGCAGGGAATAAACCCCCGTTTCAAAGTCAATCCACGGGGCTCGTCCGCAATACATATTGTCCCATTCCTCTATCGCCGCCATCATGGTGGAGGAAATCGCCGCATCTACGTCGTATGCACGGCTCAGGGCTTCTTTTGAAAACATTTTTCTCACCCGCTCCCTTATTGCGTTTATTATATTCATAGCTTACTGACCCCGCCTTTTCCAGATTCGTTCCGTTGCGTATCTCACAGCGTCGATAACGTGGTCGTCCCCGTCGGGATAACCGCTTATGACGTTGCCTTCCTTGTCGCGCTCGTATTCATAGTTTAAAAATTCCTCGCAAGCCACCGGGCAGCGTCTGTTGTCTATCACGATTTTCCTCAGCGACTGCAGCCACTTATAGGAATACTCACGGCTGCCGGGTCCTTTTATTGCCGGACGAGCCAGCAGACCGTAGGCTCTGTAATCCTCCACCGACTTGTTTTCCGCACTGTCGCAGGTTATAAGCTCATTGGCTGTCACGCCCAGAGAAATAAGCTTGTCGGCGGTCTGCCTGTTGCTCTGCTTGTGGCAGGTAAACTCCTGCCAGACATACAGCGTATGCTGTGCCGCTGAGTACTGCACTCTTACGAAGGCATACAAGTCGGGATACCAGCCCCAGTCAACTCCGTTCATGATATTGTCAAAGCGGGATATTTCCCCGTCGGTAATCTCCCGTATTTCCACGTTATCAAAAACATTGCCGCCTGTGCCGTTTGCAATGCCCATATACTCGTTCTCATAGGCGGTAGGATTGGTTTCTTTGAGAAATTCGGCGTCGTCAAGAAAGGACTTTCCCAGCCACTTTTTTGGCACGTCAAGATAATTGCTTTCGGTCACCAGTCTGTCGGTGCGTGGGACTTTTATATACCTGTTCGCCCAGTTTTGCGCCGATTTGGGAGGGTTAAAGGACTTAAACTTATACGTAACATCTCCGCCGCGTATCACTGACTGCTCAATCTTTCTTACCGCTTCCTCTCCGGCGAACTGGTCAAGCTCTTCAAACCAGACTATGCCGATATATCCGAAGGACGGCTTTATAGATTTGATTTTGTTGGGGTCGTCCGCACCTCTGAAAAAGATTTTCTGCCCGGTGGATATTCGGGTTATTTCAAGGGGAGATTTTGTAAATACAAACTCGTCCTCAAGCATAAGCGCTGATATTGCCCATTGTATCTGGGAATAAACCGAATCCTTGATTGTATTGGCTACGGCTCTGAGTACGCAGGCGTGCATATCCTCATTCTTCATCAGCAAGTCTATGACATTAAGTCCCACGAAAGAAGATTTTGTGGAACCTCTTCCGCCGGGAAAAACATACTCCGAATGGTTATGCTCGCGTATATCAAAAAGCGTCGGCGCAAAGGTCGGCGCTATCATATCCGCAGGAATGCCATTGTAGGGCGCAGCCGGGGGAGCTTCGGGATTAAGCTTTTCCTTTTCCAGCTTCAGCTTTGCATTTTCGTACTTAATCTTATGCTTGAGATAATCGTCGTCCCGGATAATATCACGCAGCTCCTTGACGGCGGCAACGTCGCCGCTTTTTGCTTTCGCCATAAGTGCAGCATTAACCACCAGCATATTATTTACGAAATTCTCGTCAAGCCCGTTAAGGTCGATACCCTGCCTGACAAGCAGCTCATAGTCTGCGGACGCACCGGCAGGCAGGCTAAGAAGAAAGTCCATCACCTGCTTCATAGTCTTTTTACGGCGTCGGGATTCCCCCGACTTCTTACCGCCTTTTGACGTCATCTCTCGGAGTTCGTTCGGAGTTCGTTCATTGTTTGATATTAAGTTCTGCTCATTTGGCAATCACCTCACCTCTTTTTTTAATATCGATCCGCTCGCTGGTCGCTCACTTCGTTTTGTGTTGACTATCGGTTCGTAACCGTCAAGGGTAGTTTGACCGTACATCGGTTTTTTGCATAGTTTGTCCGAGCAGCGGTATATAAACTGAAAGAGCCTGGTAATATGCTCACTTTGATTGCGGCAACAAACTAACCGTCTTATCAAACCAAGTGAGCGTCAGCGAACGGCTCGCGTATTGCCCCGTGCGGGCTAGCACCTGGTTGCAGGACGGGGGTTGAACCCGATTGCCGCATAAGGAGTGCGGCGTGTTACTTTACACTATCCTGCCGTTAGAAGCTAGAAATTAAGAGGCTAGAAGCTAGAAACTGTCCTTAATCACTTCGTGCCAAAAGAAAGCTCTCTCTTCCCTCCCCACTTCTAGCCTCTTGCCCTGCTAGAAGCTAGAAGTTTAGAAGCTAGAAGCTAGAAACTATCCTTACCCACTTGGTGCTAAAAGAAAACTC
>CALXIQ010000019.1 GCA_944388405.1 uncultured Ruminococcus sp.
TTGAAAGAAAATTCGAGAAGATTTTATTTTAAATTTATATGCAGGTGTGGCGGAATAGGCAGACGCGCTAGCTTCAGGTGCTAGTGATCGCAAGGTCGTGTGGGTTCAAGTCCCTTCACCTGCACCAGTCCTAGCCCAGACGGGGCAAAATCCGTTATCACTTTGTGGTAACGGATATTTTTGTGCCCGCTGAGCAAATATCTATTCCATAGTCGCAATACACAGAAAGTCCGATTTTATCGGGCTTTTTTCTTTTTGCTAATAAAAAAGTTTAGTCAGACACACTAACCTTATGAACAGTTTCCAGGCTGTTTTCACTTGAGATACAATGCCGTAGCTTGTTTTGTCATGTTTATTTTATAATTCTACAAAAAAAATCACAATCGAAAAAAACTCTTGACATATTGAAATAATTGTGATATACTGTAACAGTGATATATAACAGTGTTATATTTTAAGGAGATAAAACAGTTGAGCGAATCGGAAATGACTACATTGGAGCTTATTCATGCAGCCGCTAAGAATGAGTTTATGGAAAAAGGATATAAATCGGCTTCATTGCGTAACATTGTGAAAACGGCAGGTGTTACTACCGGCGCTTTTTACGGTTACTATAAAAGCAAGGAAGAGCTGTTTGATGCTTTGGTGGGAGAGCAGTACAATACTTTTATGAATAAATATCAACAAACCCAAGATGAATTTACCCGACTTTCGCCGGAGGAGCAAAAGGCAGGTATGGGCGTTCAATCAGGCGAATGTCTTGAATGGATGACGGATTACGCATACGCAAATAAGGATGTCTTTAAGCTGTTACTCTGCTGTTCGGAGGGGACAAAGTACGAAAACATGGTGCACGATATGGTTGACGCTACCCACGCTTTTGCAGTGGTTATGGAGAAGCTTGGTATGCCTGCTTATCATGTCGATCCTCAGCTGGAGCATATGCTGGTGAGCGGTATGTTTTCTGCGTTTTTTTGAAATGATTATTCACGATGTTCCATACACAAAAGCAAAGACATATCTGCACGACCTCCAGGCATTTAATGTCGCTGGATGGAAAGAAATTATGGGGTTTTAGACCCTATAATTTTTGCGCCAGAGTTAGCTATAGCTAACTTGTATGTTGGATATTAGGAAACGACTGCAGCGTTTTCTGTATCATATATTTAAATTACAAGGAGGAATCTGGTTTGAAAAAGCAATCAAATCTTGCGAGGCTGATGAAATACGCCGGAGGTCATAGATATTTAACCTATGCCTCTTGGATACTGTCAGCTGTGAGCGCTATTATCGCTCTTGTTCCGTTTTGGTATATCTGGAGGATAATCCGTGATGTTATTGAGGCTGCACCGAATTTTCAGGTTACCGACAGCCTGTCTCATTATGGCTGGATGGCAGTGTTGTTCGCTGTTTTATCGTTGATTATTTATATTGGCGCTCTGATGTGTTCCCATATCTCAGCCTTTCGGGTTGCTACTAATATCCGGATAGATTTAGTTCGCCATATTGCAAAGCTGCCTTTAGGTGTTTGTGAGCAGTTCGGAAGCGGAAAGCTGCGGAAAATCATCAACGAGTGCAGCGGCGCTACCGAAAATTATCTGGCGCACCAGCTCCCCGATAAAGCAGGGGCAATTGCTACACCTGTGGGTTTACTTGTTCTGCTGCTTGTTTTTGATTGGAGGCTTGGTCTGTTAAGTCTTGTACCAATTCTGCTTGGTTTTGTTATTATGTCGGCAATGACCGGCAAGCGTATGGCGGAAAAAATGAACGAATATCAGAATGCACTGGCGGCAATGTCTAATGAGGCGGTAGAATATGTACGAGGAGTTCCGGTTGTTAAGACGTTCGGGCAAACGGTATTTTCTTTCAAAAAATTTAAGGGAACCATTGACCAATATGAAAAATGGGTGATTGCTTACACAAAAGAACTGCGTATGCCAATGATGTTTTACACAGCTGCAATCAACAGTGTGTTTGCATTTTTGATTGCAGGGGCTTTGGTATTTACAAGCAGTGGTTTGACGAATGAATTTTTGCTGAATCTGTTGTTTTATATTATAATTACTCCGATCATATCCATAACGCTCACCAGAATTATGTATATGAGTGAAAATGCAATGATAGTTGAGGACGCTTTTAAAAGAATTGATACCGTTATGCAGTTAAAACCGCTTGCCCAGCCTACTGTAATGATGCATCCTCATGACGCTTCTGTAGAACTGAAGAATGTACGTTTTAGTTATGACGGAAAGAAAAACGCAATCAATAACATCAGTCTTTATATCGAGCCCGGGCAGACTGTGGCATTTGTCGGGCCTTCCGGCGGAGGAAAGTCAACCCTTGCAAGCCTGGTTTCACGTTTTTTTGACGTTGACAGCGGAAGCATCAGCATAGGCGGAGTCAATGTAAAAAATATATCCAAAGAAGAATTAATGCAAACAGTATCGTTTGTATTCCAAAACAGTAAGCTTATAAAAGCGTCGATTCTTGAAAATGTAAGAATGGGAAAGCCGGATGCCGGTCGGGAAGAAATTATGGCGGCGCTGAAAACCGCACAGTGTACGGACATAATTGAAAAGTTTCCTGAGGGTGCAGATACAATTATAGGAACGGGCGGCGTTTATCTTTCGGGCGGTGAACAGCAGCGCATTGCAATTGCCCGTGCGGTACTGAAAAATGCTCCTGTCATTATTCTGGATGAGGCGACCGCATTTGCCGATCCTGATAACGAAGCAAAGGTACAGGCTGCTTTCAGCAGACTTGCAAAAGGTAAAACGGTTATTATGATTGCTCATCGTCTTTCTTCCGTTGCCAATGCAGATCGCATATATGTTATTCGAGACGGAAAGATTGCAGAAGAGGGCAAACGGGACGAGCTGTGTAAAAGAAACGGCTTGTTTTCGAAAATGTGGAATGATTATCAAATATCAGTTCAATGGAAAGTCACAAAGGAGGGCTGACAGATATGATTAGGAAAATTCAAAGGGCAACTGCTGCATCACGTCAGGGAGCAATTGATCTTGTGAAAGGAACAATTGCCTGTGCAGTTCAGAATATAGCGTTTATGTTACCGGTGTCGCTGCTGTATTTTATGGTGTCCGATCTGTTAAACGGCGGTATTCCCGACAGCAAGGCTGCATTTTACATAATCGGCTGTGTTGTATGTATTGCAGTGATTTTCATTGCTACGTGGTTTCAATATAATGCTACCTACCTTGCTACTTACATTGAAAGCGGTAAGCGCAGGATAAGTCTTGCAGAGCAGCTTAGAAAGCTTCCCCTGTCCTTCTTTGGGAAAAAAGATCTTGCGGATCTCACCAGCACCATTATGGCAGACTGCGCCACTTTGGAAACAACGCTTTCTCACTATGTGCCTGCACTTTTCGGCTCTCTTATCTCTACCGTGCTGATTGCAATCAGCTTGTTTGTGTTTGATTGGCGAATGGCGTTGGCGGCGTTGTGGGTAATTCCTGTATCAGCACTTATTGTAATACTCAGTTATAAGGTGCAGGACCGCATTCAGCAAAGGACAATGGCGGCAAAAATGGTGTGCGCTGACGGTATTCAGGAATATATCGAAACAGTTCGTGATCTGAAAGCAAACAATGCGGAAGGCATTTATCTGAAAGACCTTATCGGCAAGATAAAAGGCGTTGAAAAACAGTCGGTAATTGCGGAGTTCGGCACAGCTGCGTTTGTTGTATCGGCAGCTATGATTTTAAAGCTTGGCATTGCTTCTGTCGCTCTTGCAGGCTCGTTATTGCTTGTAGACGGAACGCTTGACGTGCTGACATTTTTTATGTTCCTGCTGGTAGCTTCCCGCCTTTACGACCCTATGCAGAGCGCATTGCAAAATCTTGCCGCAGTAATTGCCATGAGAACAAATGTCGCCCGTATGAACGAGATACTGGATCACCCTGTTCAACACGGCAAAACCGAGCTTACCAATAAAGGCTATGACATTGTATTCGACCATGTGGGATTTGCCTATAATTCCGGAGAAACGGTTCTGAAGGATGTATCTTTTACGGCAAAGCAGGGAGAGGTTACAGCTCTTGTGGGACCTTCAGGCGGAGGAAAAACCACAGTGTCCCGTCTTGCAGCCCGTTTTTGGGATAATCAGAAAGGAACGATCACCGTTGGCGGTATGAAAGTAACCGACATTGACCCTGAAAGACTGATGTCGCTTTATTCCATTGTGTTTCAGGATGTGACGTTGTTTGACAACACTGTTATGGAAAATATTCGCATTGGTAAAAAAGACGCAACAGATGAAGAAGTGCTGGCAGCCGCAAGACTGGCAGGATGTCAAGACTTTGCAGAAAAGCTCCCCGACAAGTGGAATACCAAAATCGGCGAAAACGGATGCGAACTTTCGGGAGGAGAACGTCAACGTATTTCAATTGCAAGGGCGTTCCTTAAAGACGCACCGATAATCTTGCTTGACGAGGCTACCGCAAGCCTTGATGTGGAAAATGAAACGTTGGTTCAAACGGCGCTTTCAAGACTGATTCGAGATAAAACCGTACTGGTTATCGCTCATCGTATGCGTACCGTAGCCGGAGCAGATAAGATTGTTGTGCTTGCCGACGGCGCGGTTGCCGAGCAAGGCTCTCCCGATGAGCTTTATCGCCGGAACGGACTTTACACACATATGTGTGACCTGCAAGCAAACAGTCAGAACTGGGCAATTCAGTGATAAAAATAGATAAACCGACAAACGCCTGAATTTGCCGATAGGATTCTTAACAACTGATCTTACCGTAAAAATTATAAATGAGAGCGGTCAGTACTTGACTTGTCAGATGCTTTTGTGTACAATATAGTTAGCAGTAGCTAACTATATTAAGGAGAGCCATACTATGAAACAGAATCGACAAGAAAACAAAAATCATTGTAAAACACAAAATCAAATTCAAAGCCGGGCAAACGACTGTTATTTATGCAAATGTCAGAAAGAACAGCTGAACGGCAATTGTTTGCTGAAGGGTGGAAATCAACTTGAAATCACCGAATACAGCGTTTTCCCCGGTATATGGTTGGCGCTGAAGGAATCAGTCGCCACCGCCTTTGAGGAGAGCGGGGTTCATCGCCGGGGTCTTATAGAAATTGCCCACTGCCGGGAGGGTCGGTTGGAATATGAAAAGCAGGACCGATATTTCTATCTGGACCGTGGAGATATGTCAATTCACAAAAAAGACGGCAAACGTGAAGTTATCCGCTGCCCTACCGGGCGGTACCGGGGGCTTGCTGTAATAATAGATCCGAAGGCTGCACCCAGGTGTACATCATGTTTTCTCAGCGGTGTAGATGTAGAATTGTCGAGACTGTTTCAAAAATTTATATCAGAAGACCAACCTTTTATTTTGCGGGCTACGCCAAGACTGGAGCATATTTTTTCGGAGATTTATGAAGTGCCTGAATCGTTGCGAAATGGATATTATAAGGTTAAAATACTTGAACTGCTGCTGTTTCTTTCGTATTTGGAGCCTGATATGTCGAAGCTTGGTCGGCACAGCTATTCTAAGACGCAGGCTGCTCTTATGAAGCAGGCCTTAGAATATATTCGAGAAAACCCAAATAAACGATTGACAGCACAGGATCTGGCGAAGAAATTTTATGTTTCTATTGAGCAGCTTCGCCGCAGTGCACTTAGCGTTTACGGAAAACCTTTGTATCAGTGTATCCGCATTTATAAAATGCATCTTGCAGCCGCTTGTTTGCTGGAATCTGATCGTACAATTACGGATGTTGCGGGTGAATTCGGCTATGACAACAGCAGCAAATTCGCCGGTGCTTTTCGTTCGGTGATGGGATGCGCTCCGGCAGACTATCGTTCGGGAAAAAGTTCTCAACAAGCTTCTTTTCATATTTTGGAGTGAAAAACGAGCAGTTTGGAGCGGTAAAGCTAACGCATTTTAAGTATAATATAAATAGTTGCTCTGCGGCTTTGTGACTTAACTGTACAGTCTCCGATGGGACTGCCGTTTGGGCATAAAGGCTATCACAGCAATTTTTCTGCACAGCGGTTAGCCTAAGCTAATTACAAAGGAGGATTTACTATCAACCAACACCTTACGACGGTTATATTGTCCGTAGCTTTGCTAATTTTGTCCGTTTGCTCTCTGTTTGTGGGCGTTATTGATATGAATATTTCCGACTTGTTTTCAGGTAACCTGGAGCAGTTGAAGATTTTCTTTGTTTCACGCTTGCCGCGTCTTCTGGCAATTTTGTGTACCGGAGTTGGCATGAGCGTAGCAGGTCTTATAATGCAGCAGTTGTGCATGAACAAATTTGTTTCGCCTACTACCGGAGCCACCATTTCCTCGGCGCAGTTCGGCATATTGCTTGCGCTGCTGTTTATGCCCAATTCCACGCTGTGGGGGCGAGCGTTATTTGCTTTTGCCGCTGCCATTGTTGGAACATGGATTTTTGTGTGGTTCATTCAGCGTATTCAATTTAAAGACGTGGTTATGGTTCCTCTCGTTGGTATCATGTTCGGCAACGTCATTGGTGGAATCACTAACTACCTTGCCTATCAGTATGAGATGACCCAGGCTTTGTCATCCTGGCTGGTCGGACACTTTTCATTGGTGGTGCGAGGTCGCTTTGAGCTGGTTTATCTGGCAGTACCGCTGGTAATTCTGGCTTTTGTCTTTGCCAATCATTTCAATATAGTTGGAATGGGCAAGGATTTTTCAAAGAATCTGGGAGTTCATTACAATCTGGTGCTGTTTGCAGGATTGTCAATAGCGGCGATGATTACCGCCTCTGTGGTGGTAGTAGTGGGTTCTATATCATACATAGGGCTTATTGTGCCTAATGTAGTGGCAATGTTCAAAGGCGACCGCATACGGGGAACTTTGATAGACACAGCTTTGTTCGGTGCAATATTTGTGCTGGCCTGCGATATGATTGCCAGAACGGTAATTGCGCCATATGAGCTTCCGATTGAACTCATTGTGGGAATTATCGGCAGCATACTGTTTATTGGTCTGCTTTTGTACAGATTACGTCACGGCCGCAAGGCGGTGCGTTTGGGAGCAGCCCATAGCGGAGGCTGTGCCTCTACCGTTGCTCAGTCGGAGAGAGGGGGAGATAGTGCATGAAAACTGCCAATCATCGTGCCAATGTACGCAAATTAATTATTATGGCAGTTGTGGTGCTTCTGGTCGCCGCTGCCTATCTGCTGGTGGAGGTTAACCCCAAATACTTTTCCTTTGTCATGAGTCTGCGCATTCCCAAGCTTATCGTCATGCTCATCGCAGCCTTTGCCATTGGTGGGGCGTCAATCGTGTTCCAGTCTGTTATTAACAACACAATCGTTACTCCCTGCCTGCTGGGAATGAACTCGCTGTATACGCTGATTCACACGGCGGTGGTTTTTGCAGCCGGGTCAGGCAGCATTCTGGCTGTAAATGCCAATGTGTCTTTTGCTGTGGATTTAGTTATCATGGGAGTTGCGGCAACGCTAATCTACGGTTATCTGTTCAAGAAAACCAATCACAACGTGCTTTATGTGCTGCTTATAGGCACGGTGCTGACTTCTCTTTTCGGAAGTATTCAGTCTACTCTTACCCGGGTGATGGATCCCAATGAGTATGACACGCTGCTGACCACACTGGTCGCCAGCTTCAGCAATGTCAATTCGGAGATTATAATCTTCTCGCTGGTAGTATTGGCGGTTATTATTTTTGTGCTGAGAAAGGATCTGGCTCTGCTGGACGTGTTGACGCTGGGTAAAGCTCAGGCCATAAATCTGGGAGTTGATTACGACAGAAGTATCCGTCGGCTGCTTCTGGGTGTCACATTAGCTATTGCTGTGGCTACGGCGGTGGTAGGACCAATTTCCTTTATGGGACTTATCGTTGCAAACCTTTCCAGGCAGCTGCTTAAAACTTACCGACATAGTCAGCTTATCTTAGGCTCTGTATTCTTTGGCATGATTACTCTGGTGGCAGGTCAGCTCATTGTTGAGCATGTATACAGCTATTCAATTCCCATAAGCGTATTTATAACCGTAGGCGGAGGAATTTATTTTCTTTACCTGCTTCTTACCAAAAGGAGGATATAACCTATGAAAGTTACCGAACTAACCAAGAGATATGACGGAAAAACCGTGGTAAACGGCGTTTCTTTTGAGATTCCAAGGGGAAAAGTGCTTTCTCTTATCGGTCCCAACGGGGCGGGCAAATCTACAGTCATGGGAATAATTTCACGGCTTATTGCCAGAGATAACGGTCTGGTGGATTTTGAGGGACAGGATATATCCAAGTGGAAGAGCAAGGAACTAAGCAAGCGGCTGGCTATTCTCACTCAAAGCAATCAGATTCAGATGAAGCTGACCGTTCGGGAACTGGTGACCTTTGGCCGCTTTCCCTACTCCGGCGGACACACCACCGCCGAGGATAAGGCCATTGTTGATCAAGCGCTTGCATATATGGAGCTTGAAGAGTTTCAGGATCGTTTTATCGACGAACTGTCAGGAGGACAGCGTCAGCGAGCAATGATTGCAATGGTTATTGCTCAGGATACCGAATATGTTTTGCTGGACGAACCTACCAACAATCTGGACATCTATCATGCTACCAATATGATGAAGATTGTGCGCAGGCTGTGCGACGAGCTGGGCAAGACGGTAATTCTGGTGCTCCATGAAATCAACTACGCAGCTTTCTATTCCGACTACATCTGCGCCTTTGTAGATGGAGAAATCGCAAGCTTTGGAACGGTGAAGGAGGTGATGACACAAGAAACGCTGTCCAGAATATACAAGGTGGACTTTGAAATCATGGAGATCGAGGGAAAACCTTTGTCTATCTATTATTAAAATGTTTGTATACACTGAAATTAAATTATAAAAAGGAGATTTTCTGATGAAAAAAATTGTTTCGCTTATTCTTTCTTTAACAATGATAATGGCGCTGGGAGCCTGTTCCGACACCGGGAGCAGCGCCGGCAACGACTCTGATTCCACAGCAAACGCCACGGCTGCAGACAGCTCTGCTCAGACGCCTGCCGAGATTACCGTTACCGGTCTGAACGGAAACGGTGAATCGACGGAAGTAACGGTTCCTTATAACCCGCAGCGTATTGCGATTCTTGACATGGCAAGTCTGGACATTCTGGACGCTCTTGGGGTAGGTGACCGGGTTGTTGGTACAGCTGATACCAGTCTGGAGTATCTTCAGAGTTACATTAATGACGACATTGCCAACCTGGGCACCATCAAGGAGGCAGATCTGGAAGCAGTCATGGCTTGCGAGCCGGATGTCATTTTCATTGGCGGTCGTCTGGCAGGTTCTTACGACACCCTGAGCGAAATAGCCCCGGTGGTGTATCTTGCCACTGATACCGAACTGGGAGTGGTAGAAAGCGTGCGAACCAATGCAATTACTGTTGCTTCCATGTTCGGACTGGAATCGGAGGTAGACGAGCTGATGGCCGATTTTGACAGCCGCATTCAGGCACTGGCGGAAGTCGCCGACGGACATAACGCAATTGTAGGACTTGTTACCAGCGGCAGCTTTAATGTACTGGGAAATGACGGACGCTGTTCAATAATCGGCAGGGAGATTGGCTATGAGAACATTGGCGTGGACGCTGAAATTGATACGTCAACTCACGGCAACGAGGCTTCATTTGAGTTTATTGTAGAAAAAGACCCGGACTATATCTTTGTTCTGGATCGTGACGCAGCTATCCAGACCGATGGAGCTCAGCTGGCTCAGGAGGTGCTGGAAAATGAGCTGGTAATGGGCACTCGTGCCTATCAGGACGGGAACATTGTCTACCTGGCTCATCCGGCAGTGTGGTACACAGCAGAGGGAGGTATTACCGCACTGGATATTATGCTTCAGGATCTGGAGAGCGAATTGCTGCAATAATTGCAATTTATTAGATAAAAGATATGATTCATGCTTAGTTTTTATATCATTACATTAAGCTGACAAATTACAAAATATAATCAAGGGGCATGAATAATTTAGCACCTTACAGCCTTACGGCGCAAAATCCGTTATCACTTTTGTGGTAACGGATTTTTATTTAAATTATTATCTGACTACGGCGACGCAAGGAAATCTGCGCAGTCAGCTACTTAGTGCTAACGCATTTCATTGTATCTGTCCGCAAAGTTTGATGCATTGATTGTAAACAGGTAGTTTGTGGTTGAAAAATCACCTCTCTGGAGATAGAAGCTGATGTCGCCTTCGCCGGACAAAGCAGAAATAACTTCGAAGCACCTATTTCCTAACTCGCCATATCATTAGTCATTACAATTAGTTTGGCATTTCAATCCATTCTCCAGTTACTTCACATCCAATTTTTACTGGTTGTAATTTTCCCCATTCACTACATTGTGTGTTTTGACAAGAGTAACTTGCGGAATAAGTTGTTCCATGTCCGCCTCTTAATCCATTATGTGTTCCACTTTCTGTTTTTCCACATGTTTCACATTGGGCCTTATATGAAAATTCTCCTGTCTTACTATCAAACCAAGTTACGACAGCACCCTGCTCAGCATAAACAAAATAGGTTTCAACATATTCACTATGTGTATTGCTTTGCTGCGTCTTATTTTCACTTGAATTTTTTGTCTCTATGACCTGTGAATTGTCTTCTTCAGAATTCGTAACACTTGCGGTACTTGAGTTTTTATCGTTTTCTGTTTTGCAAGCAGAAAGAGCTAACATAACGCAAAAAGCTAAAGATATTACAAGAAATCGTTTCATTTTATATTCCTCCAATTATAAAAAATTACATGAGTAAATCTCTCGGCATTTGCTTTTTATCAAACAATTCTTACGCCATTAAAACTAATTTGAAACTGTTTTGATTTACTTTGTGCTTTAGCAATTGCTTCGACTTTTCTTTTTGCCTCCTCCGAACTATTAGCTTCTACAATCATTTTTTGCAAAGATCTTTCGTTTGTGTTATACGATACTTCCCAACGCATTTTTGTCACCGCCTTTTCTTTTTAAGTACGTTTATAAGCAACTAAGCAACACCTATTTTTAAAATATTATCTTTTTTATCCATCTTTGCTCACACATATGCGAGCTGTTACAAGCTGCAACAACAGTTTTATAATTTATTATTCTAATTATTTATCATTTATCATTTGTGCCATTAGTCTATCCATAGCAGCTTGACATTTTGCAGCCTCCTTTTGATTTCCGTGAGCGATAAATCCGGCTTTCAATTGCGCTTGTCGCTTATATTCATTTTTTACAGATGAACTTCCACCAATCATATCGGCCATATGTTTATCCATTCTTGCTTGTGCAAAAGCAGCATCTCTCCGATTCCCATGAGCAACTGCCCCCGCCTTTAGATTTGCTTCGCGTTTATAGTTTTTTGCTGCTCTCTTTTTTGCTGCATCATTGGCATCGACCCTTGAATCAGATGAACCGCCGTTAGCAAATACCGCAATCAGAATCAAAGCAATAATTGCAAAAAGAATAGCAGGTAAAGCAAGCAATTTTAACAGTATTCTTAGCCAAGCCACACTAATATTTCCGAAGAAGCCAAAAGCACCAAACAATAATGATATTATAATGATAATTATATTTTTGAATATTCCGGTATTATTAACTATAGTTTCTCCTTCAATTGATTCCAACTTTTTAATTTTGCAAGAAATGTCTACATTTTCTTGCTTGGCATTGATTAATTTGCTTAATTTATCTTGCGGAACTTTTGTTTCATTAAATCCAGGATCTTTGCTCGTTGTTACTGAAAGCACCACATCGGTTAATCCATAAGCAGAAATATTATCATTTGAAAAACTCGGATAGTTAAATTCCATTCCTTCTATTTCAAAAGAAATTTCATAATAGTCAATTTCCTCATTGGTATTGTTTCCGATTTCTAAAAAGATATTGTAATCTTCTTCTGATTCGTTACTTGGAAGGGTGGCTAAATAATAAACATCCAAACTGTCCTGGTCTTTCCAAATCAATGGAGCAGAAATCCAAGATTTAATTGTGTTCCACCCGAAAAATACAAATGTCAAAATAACAATCGCAATCATTGCAATAACAACAATAATGTTTTCTGATTTTTGCTCATATAGTTTCTCTGTTGAAAACATAATGAAAACATCCTCCTTTTTAATGTTGCTCTTTGGTAGCATTTATGCAACATAAACGTGATTATGTACTAAACCAAAACAGAATATTTAAGCCCATCTGGCAAATAAAAGAAATCAGCCGTAAAATGGGCATACAAAAGCAAGCCTTATCTGCTTTTATAAAAAAATCAATCGGACAAGGCTTAATTTGTGCTGCTATTTTTCGACAATTTACAAGTAAGACATCTTTTGTTCATCAAAAGTACAACTATTTCGTGGGTATAAACAGTATAATTTAAGTGTGCAAGAAATTCTTTTAAATATTTTGCAACATAATCACGTTTATGTACCAAGCCGCTTAAGACAGCGGCTTTTTATATTATCAACCGCATTTTTTCCATCCTCCTGCGGTGTTCGTTGCCGGTGGAGATAATATAAATCCGGGTGGTGTTGATGCTGCTGTGACCCAGGATGTCAGCCAGCTTGGCAATGTCCTTTTCAATCCCGTAAAATGTCCGGGCAAACAGGTGGCGTAGATTGTGGGGGAAGACCTTTTCCGGATTTACCCCTGCCTGTGCGCAAAGGCTTTTCATCTCACGCCAGATGTTGGTGCGGCTTATAGACCTGCCAGTGCGGGTGATAAATATTGCTCCCGATTTAATTTTCTGCTCTGCTGCATAGCGGAGCAGTTTCTTTTGCAGCTCACGGACAATGAATACCGAGCGGGTTTTACCTTTGAGGGAAACAATCGCTTCCCCCGACCTGACCGCTTCAACCGTTATATATTTCAGCTCGCTTACACGAATCCCTGTGCCGCAGATTGTTTGCAAAACAAGGCATAGCCGCCTGTTTCCTTTGCTCTTTGCGGCGTTCACCAGCCGCATATACTCGGCTTTTGTCAGCTCCTTTTCTTCTGGGCAGTATATCTGCCGCTGAAGCTTGATGGCTTTGACCTTGCAATCCGACCAGCCCAGAAATGAAAACAAGCTGTTGAGAGCTGCTATCATGGAATTTACGCTGTGGATGGCATAGTTTTTATTAAGCAGATGTTCTTTGTAAGCGATAACGGCTTTCTTGGTTACTCTGCCCTTTGCGAAGGCGGCGAAGGACTTCACGTCTCGAAGATATTTCTTTGTGGTGTTTTCACTTTTTTCCTCCCTTTTCAGATGGGCGGAGAATTGCTCTATAAGCTTTTTCGTTAAGATTTTTTTCTGCATTGACTTACCTCCCGATATTTTTATGGTCAGCTGAAATGTTATTATTATATGCTGTTACCATAATTTTAAGCAAATATACAGGGTAAAGCAAATGCGTTGCTGTCCCGACTGAGCCACACATTATATATAAATTTTCTTGACTGAAGTGACCCGCTCCCAGGACCAAAGGCTATCTCAAACACTATAGTAGCATTCAATCGGGGATAATCAGTAAAATAAAATTTGAGTGTTTCGCAATTTTTCCGTTGCAAAATATCGAAGAATGACTATAATATAATTATACGGAATTGCGAATAGAAAAAATGCGGCAAAACCATTCGCCTGACAGACAGAAAACAGGGAAAATTTTCTCGGAAACGGCTTGAAAGTATGCGGAGTTGCGAACAGTTTTAACGCCGCCCAAAAGGACGTATGGAGGTTTGATATGGAATACATCACGGTACAGCAAGCCGCAAAAAAATGGAAGATTTCAGACCGACTGGTGCAGAAATATTGCGCTGAAGGCCGGATCGATGGGGTCCGCAAATTCGGGAAATCATGGGAAATCCCCTCAAGTGCAGCCAAGCCGCAGGACCCCCGAAAAGAAAAGGCAATCGCTGCTTCAAAGCCTGTTACGCCTCGAAGCGAGCCCTTTCCCGGCTTTATGCCGCTGATGAATACGCCGTTTGAGCCTGGACGCTGCATGGATTACATAGGCGAGATGGAGGACGGTCCCGGAAAAGAGATTGCTCTGGCAGAGTATCATTATTTCAGCGGCCAGCCTGAGAAAGCCATACAAGAGGCGGAACTTTATTTAACCTGCCCAAATGCGGCATACCGCTTTTCTGCCTGCCTGATCTATGCCTATGCGAATTTATCCGTCGGTCAGATCCAGCACGCCCGGTATGCGCTGGCAGAAATCAAGACTACGCTGGCTGCCAATGCGGACAGAGCGCCATATGTCCGTGCAATCGAAGCTTTTGTGGCGTTTGCGGCATGCGTGCTGCTGCATCTTCCGTTACCGGAGGAAATGCCGCCCATGCAGGAGTTTCTGCCGCTGCTTCCCCCGGGACTGAGAGCCTTTGCGCTGTATGTTTGGGCGCACTATCTTTATCTTAAAGAGGACTACTCAAAGAGCGTAGGGATTGTGGAGGCCACTTTGGATATGGGTGCTGACAGGTACCCTATCCCTGCCATTTACCTGCATCTTGTGGCGGTGATGGATTATATGAGCCTTAAACAGACTAAGCAGGCGCAGAATCATCTCCTTGCCGCATGGGAAATTGCCCGACCCGACGACCTTATCGAAGGCTTCGGCGAACATCACGGACTACTGGGGGGAATGCTGGAAGCGGTGATAAAGCCCGGCTGGCCGGAGGATTTCAAGCGGATTATCGCCATTACCTATCGGTTTTCCGCAGGGTGGAGGAAAGTACATAACCCTGCCACAGGTCATGACGTTGCCGACGACCTTACCACCACCGAGTTTGCCGTGGCAATGCTGGCGGCAAGAGGCTGGACTAATCAGGAGATTGCGCAGCATATGAACATATCCTCCCACACCGTAAAATGGTATATATCAACCGTCCTGCAAAAGCTGGGTATACGCCAGAGGCAGGAACTGAAAAAATACATGCTTAAATAGTGGGATTAATCGTAAAGACGACTTTGACCCTGCCCGTTTTACTGTTTGAAACGGGTGATGTCAAAGCCGTTTTTTTATGCTATCATGTAATCGGGCAAACCATAGCCAAAGACCTGTAGAGGTAGGGTGATAAACATGGGAAAAGTACGACAGTACAACGTTGAGGGAACGCTTGTGGAAATTCCTCTGTGCTATGACGAGCTTTCAGAAAGGGAGCTTGAAATTCTCCCGGATTTTATTGAAAACCCCGTCTACACTCCAAAGGGAAATCCCCTTATGTTTACCGGAGAGGATGCCTGTGAATACGGTGAATCGTCTGACGGAACATTGTGTACAGATTGCGGCTGCTGTCGATTTTACCGCCAGACGCCTAACACCCTTATAGGCGTATGCGGACATGAGAAAAAACGGCGTGATACGCCTGTTGACCCTGCTTATGATACCGATGAAAATAAATCAAATAAAGGAGGTAAATAAGTATGAAGAAACGAATTGTAAGCTTGCTGTTGACTTTCAGTATTCTGCTTACTGCCATTCCGTTAAATGTCTTTGCAACGGCAGCTGAGAACAGCGATGCTGTTGCCGACAGTAATATTCTGTACGGCGACGCCGACGGAAACGGCAGCGTGGAACTGCTGGACGTCAACCTAATGGAAAGGTACATAGAAGGCGATGAGCAAGCGCAAGCCGCCATCCACTTCACCGAAGCCGACGTCAATGCGGACGGCGCTCTGGACGAAGTCGATGTGCAGATGGTGAAGGACTATCTGGTGGGCAACCTCGACAGTCTTACGCCGGTGCTTAGAACCATCACCTTTGATACCGACGGCGGCGGAGATATTGCGCCGATTATGGCAGGCAACGGCTACACCTACCGTGGGGAGATACCGACCCCCGCAAAGGACAATTACATATTTGTCAACTGGGTAAAGGAGGATGGCAGCGTCTACTATCCTCTAAATGAGGTAATTTCGGCAGACATGACGCTGACTGCGGTTTACCAGCCGGTGGATTCAACCGAGCAGCTTACCGTTACCTCCTTTAGCCTTGACGACCAGCCTGTCGATGTTTCATTTGATATTGTGGGCGATTTTATCTCGGTCGAAGATGTGAAAGCAAACCTTACCCTTAAACCTATGGACGGTTCAGAGCCGGTGGCTATTGAGATTCTGGACAACGGCGGAGGAGCTTTTACGGTATACGCTCCCGACGGATTTAACGAGGGCGCTTCCTATGAGCTTACTCTGGGCGAGGGGCTTTACTTTGCGGATAAGGAAGAAATGTACCGCACAGCGTACTTTGTTATCCATAAAGACCAGGTGGACGGACTTAAATACAATCCCGATATGATTTTCATACAGGATACTGCCGAAATGCAGTATATTGTAGACGGTACAACTGTGGACGTGCTGGAATCCGCCCTGCTCAGCAACGACGAAAGTATGGACGCCATCGTGGGCAGCTTTACAATGACCACGCAGCAGCTGGCAGTTGACGACATCGTCTGCATTTACGAGAACACCGACCCCAGAGAGCGTGACTACACCGCAAACGACTATGAGGACGACGCTATGGCGTTTGTGCGGATTACCGGGGTGTATGGCGATACCTACAGCTTTGAAAGCCTTGACGAGGAGAATGCGGATAAGGTTCTGGCAACCCCCGATTCCATACCTTACAGAGTTGACACGCTGCCTACAGAGGACGGCTTTGTAAATGTCAACGACTTTGATGCTTACGCCAGAACCCTTATGGGCAAAACCGACGCCCCCGAATTTAAGGAATATGACTTCCTGATTTTCTATACCGTTGACTTTGACCAAGTGGACGAAAATACTTCTGCGGCATACGGTCAGGTAACGGGTGTTGACGGCGACACTGTTTACTATGAACTGGTTACAAAACAGGATATAGAGGACTTTATGGGAATGTATGTATCCCAGCCGGTGGACAGCGAAACCCTCAGCGAGGGAATAGATGAGGATGCGGTTGAACAGCAGATTGAGCAGCAGGCGATAGACAGCGGCTTTGCCGAAGAGGCTGCCAACAGCATGGCTATGACCGCACTGCAAACCGAGGACGTTCAGCAGAGATTGCTGGCGGCAGGGGTTACAACTGCGGAAATTCAGCAGCTAAGCGCTGCGCCTTCCCCTTCGTCAGGCTCGGGCGGACGTGTAAAGTATGCAGTAGAGAGCATAAACGTTGACGCTACCCTATTCTATGACAGGCATTACGAGGACGGCGTGGGCGTTGAGCTGGGAATAGGCGTGGTATTATCTTTAAGCAAGAAAATCAGCGACACTGCCACCAGCTCGCTGAAAATTGAGCTTACCGCCGCTCTGGAGCAGGAAATTGCCCTTGACATTGACGTAGATGTAGAGGACAGATGGAAATGGTATTTCATTGTGCCGGTGCTGGAAGATCTGGACGTAACGGTTGCAATCGACATTGAGGATTACACCTACATCTCAGTGGGAGCAAAGGTTTATACAGTAAGCTCTGACCCTTCAGCTACGAAAAAGTGGAGTGCGCTTTCCGAAACGGTTACCGGTCCTGATGCCAGCGATTCGGTTCGCCGCGCTATAAGAGAGATAAACAAGATTGGCACAAAGGTGAAAAAGCTTCGTGCCAAAGGGGAAGATGTAAAGGATCTGCTGGAACAGATTGAAGGCTACAAGGAAATGCTGCCCACCGTGGAAATAGACGGCGAGGAGTATTCCATTGAGCAGCTTGAGCAGGAACTGGGAGTGGCAGATATAAGCACTGCTTTTGACGAGGCGTTCAACGCTACTGACGAGTCGGAAGCCAAAACCGGCATGGAACAGCTTATGGACCGTTACAAGGAAATGCTTGAGCAGGAAAGCGACTGGGTTCAGCTTTACAACCGCAGCCTGAAAAGAATAGACAAATATCTTGCTATTGTAAACATCAGACTTGAACTCAGCTTTGTTGTAAGCGCAAACGTAAACATCGCACTTGGCGCAGATATGGAATATCAGGTGGGCAAGAGGTATACTTTCTGGCTGCACATTCTTGACGGAAAGTCAGGCTCCAGTGAGATTGACCTTGTCGACGAGCGATTCGGCTTCCAGTTCTATGTAATGGGAGCATTGGGACTTAAAGCGGGCATCAAGGCGGATATTTCCATCGGGCTGCTCAGCGTTGACATTGCCAGCTTAGGCGCAAATGTGGAATTCGGCGCATATGTAAGGTTTTATGGATATTTCATCTACTACTATGAAAAGCTGCGGCCTCAGGGTTCGGAGCTGTGGAATGAAACTGATGAAATGATGGGCGCAATTTATCTTGAGCTGGGACTGTATGTAACGGTTAAGTTCAAGGCGCAGGTGTTCTTTAACGCCCTTAAGTATGAACCTACTCTTTATAACGGTGAATTTCCGCTGCTGACGGTGGGCGAGCCGGAGAATGTCTACGCCTTCGCCACCGAACCTGACAGCGACGACGTTATGTACGTGTGGGATGAGGACAGCAACAGCACAAACGGCATTACAATGGAAATCGCCGACAGCTATCTTAACATGAAGCGGATAAACCTCACCACCGGCGAAAAGACCCAGAGCGTTTATCCCTACGACGACTTTGTAGTCACCTTTGACGATTCACGGTTTACAATAGACGACAACGGCGTAATCAGCGTTGACGTGCCGGAGGGTGAAAGATATCTCACCTGCAACATGCGAATTGTATGGAAGGGCGGCAAGGTTTCCTTCAGCAAGTATGATATAGATTTAACCATTCCTGTGGTATGGACAAATATGAGCCAGTCTGAGTTGAACGAAAAATTCACCGCCAGCGTAGCGGTGGGAAATTCCGTGGACGGCTATCAGACAGTGTGGAGCGGACGCTTCGGCAGACTTGATGTGTTTGATTTGCCAACCGATGAGGAAATTCTCGACCTTATCGACTATGACAGCTATGCTGATGAAAACGGCACAAACCTGAAATACTTCTCGGTTGAGGGTTATCAGGGTCAGTCTACCGACCTGAGCCTTACCAACGACACTACCTATTTCTTTGACGTTACTTCAAGGATATACACCCTCACCGTTACTGACGTCCAAAATGCCGACGGTTCAATGGGAGAGCGCAGCTATACCGCAAAATACGGCGAAGCCTTTGATTTGTCGGATTTGCAGTCTACAGGCACCAATAACGACGCCGAGGATAAATACACCAGATTCCTCAATGTTACCGACCCCAACGAGGTTGACGAGGATGAAGCGGTGGTTGACATTACAAGCCTTACAGTGGATATGGCGTTTATTGAAAAATACGGAGAGTCACCGGAGTTTAAGGCGAATTATATTGACAACTCGCTGCAAGCCACCTACAATTTTGTGGGACTGGGCGACGTGCCTTCGGTAACCGTAATATTCAAGTCGGGCGAAACCCCGTATTTTGAGGGAATTCAGGATTATGTGAAGCAGTACGGCGGAACAAATGCACAGATTGTTTCCGTTTCACCTGAAATTGCTCCTTCTGAAACTTCGGTAATCTACACTGTTGTGTGCAAGATTGACGAAACAGAAAAACCTTCCTACACCCTGACCTTTGACACTCAGGGAGGAAGCGAAATAAAGGCGCAGACCTACACCCAAGGCTCGGTAATTTTCAGACCTACCGATCCCACCTATGAGGGATATACCTTCGGCGGCTGGTACGCCGACAGCGACTGCACTGAAAGCTTTGATTTCACTGCGGGAATGCCGGGAGCAAACACCACCGTTTACGCTAAATGGTCTGCCAACACCTACACCGTTACTTTTTCAACCACTACCGGCACAGCACCTCAGCCCATGGATATTGCCTACGGCGATACATACGGCACACTTCCTGAGCTTTCTGATGCTAACCTTCGCTTTATGGGCTGGTTTACTCAGCAGACGGGCGGAACTCAGGTTACGGCGGACACAATTTTCAGTGAAACTTCTGACATAACCCTGTACGCAAGATGGGAGCAGAAAATTGATATTCAGGACAGCTGGATAACCATTACTCCCAGAACGGAAGATTATGACGAAACAGAGCCGGGCTTTGCCGCAAATATTTCAATCAACGCTCCTGACGGCGATTTGACTGTTGAGGACTTTACCGTAACCTATCTGTGGGAAAAGGCAGGTTCGGAATGGACGGAAGACCTTCCTGTAAACGCAGGTGGATATCAGGTGAAGCTGAGCTTTGCGGGAGATGATAAATATAATGCCTATGAGTATACTTCAGCCGGTGCGGTTTCAATCAACAAGATTTACATGAGCGAATCGGGTGCTGATGAGTATCTGAACCGACCTGTTGTGGATGCAAGCAACTGGGTTCTCACTGTGGACACCTCCTACTGCAGCATCAAGGGAGATGGCGAGATTTCCTACGTTGTGACAAAAACCAACGACGATTACACCACTGAGGATATAGGCACATTCTATACCAACACCATTGATATTCAGCAGTATGGAGAGGGCTACTATACGATTGTTGTCTACATTGCAGAAGGCACAAACTATTACGCCGCAAGGGCAAATGCACGGGCAATAAATATAAATTCAAACGGAGAAGACGGAATTTCAGGCATGTCCTTGGCTGCAGTCGTTCAGCCTGCTTCTATGACTTTGACTACCTTTGCCGCACCTATGGTTATGAGCAACTTTGCCGCACCCACGGCTATGACACCAAGGCTTTTAACCCTTTCGGCAGATAGTCCTACTGAAACCCCCACCATGACCCTTGACCCCCAAGAGGTTTACCTCAACCGTGGCAAGGAGTTTGAGGTAACGCTTGCCCTTGACAAGACAGCTGATATATGGGGCATTCTGGCGGCAATAGATTACGACCCTCAGATGCTGGAGCTTCTGGGCTACACCTATGGGGACATCTTTACCGAAGCGCAGTTTACCGTCTGCAACGACCTGACGGCAGTGCCCTACAGAATGTTGGCGACCCTTGATGAAATAGGCACGACTTCGGCGGAGGGCAGCTTTGTAACCTTGAAATTCAAGATAAGAGAGGACGCCGAGGAAAAGGAAACTGCAATCTCACTGCAAATGCTGGAGGTTGTGGGAGAAACTGCAGCAGTTGACGTAACAACCGGCGAGAATGTACTGGTAGCGGCGGAAGGCACAGCCCCGGTTATAGGGGGAATTGAGGACGGTCAAACCTACTGTCCCGACCAGACCTTTACCATTACAGACGCAAATCTTGACACAGTTACGGTCAATGGTGAAGTACAGACGGCTGTGGACGGTCAATACGCCCTTGCCGCCGATGAGAATAACCAATGCGTGATTGTCGCTACCGATAAGGCAGGCAACTCTGTAACCTGCACGGTTACGGTACGCCACATCTACGGCGAGCCGGTATTCAACTGGAGCGAGGACGGCAAGACCTGCACGGCGACTTTCACCTGCGAAAACGAATCTGCTCATACTGTAACTGAGGAGGCGACTGTTCAGTCGGAGGTCAAGACCGAAGCGGTATGTACCGAAATGGGAGTTACTCTCTACACGGCGACGGTGGAATTTGAAGGTCATACCTACACCGATGTCAAGGAGATAACGGATATCGCCGAAATCGGCCACGCATGGAGCGAGGCGGTATTTGATTGGAGCGAGGACGGCAAGACCTGCACGGCGACCCGAGTTTGCGAGAATGATTCCGCTCATGTGGAAACCGCAGAGGCAGCTGTAACCGGTGAACAGACCAAAGCTCCCAGCTGCACCGAAAAGGGCGAAACCACTTATACGGCTACCTTTACAGAAGATTGGGCACAAACACAGACAATGACAATTGCCGACATCGACGCTGTCGGTCACACCTATGGCGAAGCGTGGGAATCCGACGAAACGAACCACTGGCATGAATGTGCCTGCGGCGAAAAGACAGATGTTGCAGAGCATGAATTTGTCTGGGTTACCACTAAGGAAGCGGATATTGGAGTGGCAGGCGAAAAGCATGAAGAATGTGAAGTCTGCGGTTATGAAAAGGATTCTGTAGAAATTCCTCCACTGACAGAGGACGCAGAAACTCCCTGCACCGGCGACAACAGACATCTTGCAATTTGGGTTGCGATACTGTTTGTATTTGGCGGTGTTTCGGCAACGCTGTCGATAAAGAACATACAAAAAAAGCGCAAGTCTTGAGCGCAGGCGGCGCAATACGCAAGCCGGTCCTAACGCAGGCGGCGCAATACGCGAGCCGGTCCTAACGCGGACGGCGCAATACGCGAGCCGTTCGCTGACGCTCACTTCGTTTTGTGATGGCGGTAGGTTTGTTGCCGCAATCAAAGTGAGTATGTAAATAGAAAATCCGTTACTACTTTTGTGGTAACGGATTTTTTGTGAACCGATTTCGCAGATTGCTGTTTGTATAGTCAGTTTTTCGACTTGCTATCCTTGACGGGAGCATGAGTATACAAACAAAAATAGTTGATTATTAATTCCGGGCTTTATCCATTTTAAAACTGATTACTCTGCCTTATTAGGACTGCCTCCGAATCTTTTGACATAAGCTCGATAAAAAGCCGAATAATCACCGAAACCGCAGCTTTCTGCCGCATTTTGCGCTGAAACACCGCTGCGGATTTTTTCCTTTGCGGCAGTAAGGCGCTTTGCTGTAATGTACTCCCATGGAGGCGCTCCTGTTGCCTGTTTGAATATTCTGCTGAATTGTGATGGGCTCAAAAAGAAATGCTCTGCAATGGCGGGTACGGACAATCGGTCTGTCAGGTGACGGTTGACATATGATACAATACGTTCTGCCATTGTAAGCGGCTTATCATCAACGGCAGTCCGACGTTTATACTCGCTGTTGATAATATCTGTAAGCATAATGAGTTTTGTCATTATAACAAGCCTTATGGCGTAATTATCGGAAATTTTTTCACACATGCTCTTGAAAACATCGTCAAGAGAGTGAATTGCAAAAATGTTTTCCTTACCCAAAGGTCTGTCTGTAAACGGCTTCATCAGTCTGCGTTCGGGGTCAAAGCTGTCAAAAACCCACAAAGGAAAATTTATTGCATACCTCTCGTATCTTTCACTGTTAAGTATTTTAATGCAATGCGCTTCTCCGGGACGCATTATCATAAGACTGCCGGATTCAAGAGGGTATACCGAGCCTTCGACAAGATACTCCGCATTGCCCGAGATAAAATAAAATATTTCGCATCTGTCATGAACGTGCATATTAAAGTCTTTTCCGTTTGGAGTTTCATCTACAGCATGACGGATATATATGTCGCCGTTTACAATTTCATCGAGAATGTTCATACCCCCACCTCCGATTTTAATATATCATATAATGCGTGAATTTGCAATATATATTGCGTAATTTTACAATTGAAGTGCAAATATTTTTATGATATTATTTAGTCAAAGAAAAATTAGGAGGCGTTTGACATGAGGTTCAAACTATCGGCATTTGCTGACGAAGCGGCTTCGTCGCTGGAAAAGCAAATAACGGCAATGACGGAAAACGGCATACATTACCTTGAAATCCGTGGAGTGGACGGTGAAAATATTTCGGATATTTCAGCGCTTAAAGCAAAGGAGATACGCAGACGGCTGGACGATGCCGGGATAGCCGTGTGGTCTTTGGGCTCTCCGTATGGAAAAATCGGAATAGAAGAGGATTTTGACAAGCATCTCGACAGCTTCAAGCATTCGCTGGAGGTTGCGGATATTCTTGGTGCTAAGCACATCAGACTTTTCAGCTTTTACGGAGCCGACTCTATAGACCGGGTACTCTATCGTCTTGATAAATTTCTTTCTGCTGCAAAAGGCAGTGGGATAATTCTGTGCCATGAAAATGAAAAGGGAATTTACGGCGATACGGCGGCTCGCTGTCTTGAGATTCATAAGGCTCTGCCTGAAATCAGAGCAGTGTTTGACCCTGCGAATTTTGTGCAGTGCGGACAGGATACAAAAGAGGCATGGGAATTAATCGGTCCTTACGTTGAATATATGCACATAAAAGATGCGCTTCCGAACGGGACTGTGGTTCCTGCCGGCAAAGGAGCGGGAAATCTTGAATATCTCCTTAACCGCTATAAAGGAGAAGTTGTGACAATTGAACCGCATTTGTCGGTATTTGAGGGGTTTGATAAGCTTGAAGCCGAAAGCAAATCAAAGCTTGGCGAATACTGCTACCCGGATTCAATGACGGCGTTTGCGGCAGCAGTTAATGCGCTTAAGGATATTATCGGGAGGTAGAAAAATGGATAAGGTAAGACTTGGAATAATCGGAATGGGCAACATGGGAAGCGGTCATATGCAAAGCATTATTAAAGGAGAATGTCCCCGGATAGAGGTAACCGCTTTTGCCGATATAGACCCACAAAAACTTGAAAGAGCCGCCGGTCAGCTTCCAACGGCGAAGGCTTTCGGAGATGCACTGCAAATGCTGGACAGCGGACTTATCGACGCAGCGCTCATAGCCGTTCCCCACTATGATCACCCGACATATGCTATAGAATGTTTCAAGAGGCATATCCATGTCATGACTGAAAAGCCTGCCGGGGTGTATACAAGGCAAGTGCGTGAGATGAACGCAGCAGCAGAGAAATCAGATGTTAAGTTTGCAATAATGTTTAATCAACGCACAAATCCCATATACTCAAAAGCTCGTGAGATAGTGCAAAGCGGCAGATTAGGTCAGACAAAGCGTCTTGTATGGATAGTTACCAACTGGTACAGAACCCAGGCTTATTATGATTCCGGCAGCTGGCGAGCCACATGGAACGGCGAGGGCGGAGGTGTTCTGCTCAATCAGGCACCACATAATCTTGACTTGTGGCAGTGGATATTCGGCATGCCGAAACGTGTAAGGGCGTTTTGCACTGTGGGAAAATATCATAATATCAGCGTTGAGGATGATGTGACCATTTACGGCGAATATGAAAACGGCTCTACTGCTGTATTTATTTCCACCACAGGCGAAGCTCCCGGAACAAACCGACTTGAAATTTCCGGCGACCTGGGTAAGCTTGTTCTTGAGGAAGGGAAGCTAAAATGGTGGAAGCTGAAAGAGTCCGAACGGCAAATCTGCTTTAACTGCAAGGACGGCTTTGTATGGCCTGAAACCGACTACGAGGAATTCACCGCTCCTGAGCCAGACGGTCATCCTATACTGCTTAACAATTTTGCTGATGCAATACTTGACGGCAAGGAGCTTATTGCAAACGGATACGAGGGCTTGAATTCGCTGTCTATATCCAATGCGGCTTATATATCCTCCTGGACGGATAACTGGGCTGAAATTCCGGTTGACGAGGATACATTTGAAAAGAATCTTGCAAGGCTTTGTTTAAATGAAGTGGAAAAAAAGAGAACCGTCAGCGTATCTGAACCGGCGCAGCAGTTAAGTCAGAGATGGAAGGTAAGATGGTAAATGGGCACGCTTCCGTTAATGCTTGGGGTAACAGCCTGTTACACAATATCCTCATTAAGCGATAAATATGCAGTTGCAAAAGCGAAGTTTTCAAAAGATGAATTCACATTTCTCATGTGTTGCTCAATGTTGGTGTTTATCGCATTGACCTTACCCTTTCAAAGGATATATTTCAGCCTGACATGGCAGTCTTTTGTGGGAATAGCTTTGATTGCCGTATGCAAAATGCTTGAATTTCAGCTGAGCGCTGTTATCCTGAAGGAGCTTTCTGCGTTTGAACTTAAAGCATGGCTGGGATTAACGTTATTCGTATCATATTTTTCGGATGTTTTCTGGGGAGCGCAGCTGCAGATTTCAAAGCTGTTATGTATCTGCGCTGCGGTATCAGGACTTGTGATGATAGCAAAATCCGAAAAAGAAGAAAAGATTAATTATCGTGCAATTGCTATACCGCTGATATTTTATCTTGCTTCAAAATTCGGTTATGGGCTGGTAATACGCAGCTTTGAAAGCTATGCGTCATCGGTGATGCTTCTGGTGCCTGCGCTGATAGCGGTCACGCTGATTTTTCTGCCAAGGGTAAAATTTTCGGTGTTTGCGGAAAAATCAGTCGGCACAGCAAAGGTTGTGCTTGCACGAATACCTAACTCCGCAGGCATGATAATGGAAAACGCCGTCATATCAATAAGTCTGACAGATTACTCTTTTATTCAACCAATGATATTGGTGTCGCTGTTTGTGATAGGTTTGATAAGAAGGGAGTGCTGTTCAAGGCTTAATCTGATAGGCAGTATTGTCTGCGTAGCAGCCATAGCGGCTTTTCAGATATTATAAGCTTATTGCCTACTGATATCTGCTACGGATATGATTATTTTTGGCTTATTTCAAAATATGCGATGAGATGTATGCTCAAAACTCAGTAAATGGGTACCTTGATGAAATGGATTATGATTTCTACGTAGAATTTATTAATAACGGCGAAGAAGACCCATAAACCGAAGTGCTTTTTGCTTGATGATAATATGATGTTGGTGCAGTAAAGCGGCATATTGCTTTAATATGCAGGTAAACCAAAAGCCCCCGGCATTGCCGGGGGCTTTGTTGTGTTAGTTTGTTTTAAGCTTATCGCATTGTATAATGCAATATGTCTGTTACGGATTAACGGTTACTCCATTTGCGTCAGCAGAAACAGTTACCTGCTCTGCAGATACACCGTTTACTGTAGTTGTCTGTCCGTCATATGCAGCTGCGTAGATAGGAGCACGGTCTGTTTCCTTGCCATAAACAAGCTCTACATTCTCCAGTGTGCAGGAAGCACTCCAAGGATAAGCACTGCTACTGCGATCGCCTACTACCAGAACAGCTACGGGAACTTCGTTTCCGCTGCCCCAGCCGGCGTTATCGTATTTAGCCCAGTTTGCCTCGGTATATGCCAGTGTGTTGTTAAGTGTGCTATCCTTAATCGTAGCTTCACCTGTACGAACAATTACAGCCTGACGTCCTGCAGTGATTGTTGAATCCTCAACGGTCAGTGTGCCGGGTACGTTCATCAGAATACCTGTGCAGTCGCCGTCACCTATTCCGTCTACATTCAGATCAGTTCCTTTTACATTAATTACAACGCCTTGACCGGTTGCTTGATTAGATGCATTGGTAGATATTCCAAAATAGCTGTCGGTAGTAATGGTTGAATCTGTAACATCAACGCTTGCTGTTTCGATGCCGTCGGGGATAAAGATACAGCCTTTGCCGAGATCTATATCAACGTTGTCAAGCACCAATGAAGATTCTTCGGTGAGCTGAATGCTGGGATTGTTATTTCCGATACCTGAAAGATTCATTTTAACAGTACCGTTGTTCATGGTTAAGGTTTTGCCAGAAGCAATTGCTATTGAACCGCTTCCTGTAACCGTCAGTTCATTTCCGTTCAGGTCAATGTCAGCTTCGCCGGCATCGTTAAGCGTAGCAGCGGTAACCTCAACATCACCCGTCATAACTACGGGCTTACCTTCTGTAATAGCTGCGGTAACTTCCTCACTGCTTGCAGCAACGGTGGGAACCTGAGCAGCTGCTGCGGCTTCTTCAACACTGGTAAACGGCTGCTTCTGAATAGCATAAGCCTTAAAAGTCAGAGCCAGACCTTCCTTCAAATTGCCCTCAGCGTCAACCATATCGGTGTTCTCCAGAGCTGCGTCATAGGAAACTGTGTTGCCATCAAGTACATAAAATTCCTTAGTTTCCGCATCTGCCGCTACCTCACGATAGTAAACGCCCTCGTAGCCTTCAAGCTCAGTCCAGCCATCGGAGATTTCATAAGTAACCAGCCCGTCGGTATTATCGGTAACAACAACATAAACATAAGAATCTACAGTTGCATTAACAGTAACCTTAGGGTCTTTTGCCTCCTCAGTGCCGGGGATAATCTCATACTGTCCGTCGCCGTTTTCTGTCAGGTCAACCGTAACCTGATTGGCGTTAAACTCGT
>CALXIQ010000020.1 GCA_944388405.1 uncultured Ruminococcus sp.
TTCACATAAGTCGGTGATGATTGAGATGAGGTCCCACCTGTTCCCATGCCGAACACAGAAGTTAAGCTCATCTTCGCCAACGATACTTGGCTGGTAACGGCCCGGTAAAATAGGTCTCGCCGACATACTTGCACCATTAGCTCAGATGGTAGAGCAACTGACTCTTAATCAGTGGGTCCTGGGTTCGAGTCCCCGATGGTGCACCAATTGGCCCGTTGGTCAAGCGGTTAAGACTCCGGCCTCTCACGCCGGCAACGCGAGTTCGATTCTCGCACGGGTCACCATGACGCTTTTTGCTTTGACCTTTCGGGCATCAAGCTTAAAATTTAGAGATCAAGCAATGCTCTTTTGCTTGATTCTTTTTGTATTTTTGTATTAGTGGGCCATTAGCTCAGTTGGTTAGAGCAACCGGCTCATAACCGGTCGGTCCTGGGTTCGAGTCCCCGATGGCCCACCACTATACAGGGGTATAGCTCAGCCGGTAGAGCAGCGGTCTCCAAAACCGCGTGCCGAGGGTTCGATCCCTTCTGCCCCTGCCACATTGGTGAGACCAAATAGATATTCACCTCGAAAAGCCCGTAAATACGGGCTTTTTTCATGCTTTTAAGCCGAAAAATTTAAGGTGAAAACCATAGATATTTTTCGGGCATTTTAGCCTACCGGAGGGATTTGAACTTACACAACGAAATTTCAGCAAAAAAATCAGGCGGATTTTTAGAAAAAATCCCCTTGGTTTGCCGATGGTTTATGAAAAATCTTTCACAAAGTTTTAATGGCTGTTTTGTCTAATATCACAAATTGCTGTGGTGTTAAACGAAACAGCCTTTTTTGTTAGCAATAAAAATCAGGGAGGTGATTCCGATGTGGTAATATATATTAACCTGAAAAATGAATGTGTCAATGCAACGGTTAAGTTTTGAAAAAAGCTTAGCCGTTTTTTTATTGCAGAAAAGAAAGGAAAGGTGATACATGATAAGATACTTTGAAGCATTCGCAGGAATCGGAGCATTCCGCTCGGCGTTTGAAAAAATAGGCGGATTTGAGTGCGTGGGATGGTGTGAGATAGATAAGTTCGCACAGCAAGCCTACAGAGCTTTGTATGATACGGGAGGTGAGAAATTCTATGAGGATATCACAAAAATCGATTACGGAAGTATGCCGGATTTTGATCTGCTGGTGGGCGGACCGTGCTGCCAGTCCTTCAGCGTCGCAGGGAAAAGACGAGCTTTTGAGGACGACAGAGGGAATCTGTTTTTCAACTTTATTCAAATCCTTGAAGCCAAAAGACCTCGCTTTTTTATCGCTGAAAATGTACCCAACCTGCTTGGTATATCGCAGGGGGAATGTTTCAGAATCCTGCTTGAAGAAATTTCACAACTGGGGTATAGTATGTGCTGGAGAGTGCTTAACAGCGCCGATTTCGGGATACCACAGTCAAGACGAAGGCTGTTCCTTGTCGGATATTCTGGAAACAGATGTCCCACAGAAATATTGGCTTTCGGAGGAGATGATGAGGAAAATTGCAAGAAAGGAAAACCTGAGCAGTTAATCGGCGGCAGTCAGGGTTCGAGGGTGTATTCCACAAACGGAACTGCTGTTACTCAGTGCAGCGGTTCGGGAGGTATGGGCGGAAAAACAGGTCTGTACTTCATAGATTGCAATGCCCCGCCGAATTTAACGGATATGGCAAGGTGCATAACCACAAGGCAGGACAGCGGAGTAAGTAACCACAAAGGCGAACACTCCGCTGTTTTTGTAGACGACGCTCCGAGAGCTATTCTGAATCCCTTTAAGGAACATACCAGACAGAACGGCAGACGAGTTAAAAAGCCGGATGAGCCGATGTTCACGCTTACAGTGACAGACAGGCACGGAATTGTCCACAAAGGACGAATCAGAAGATTAATGCCATCCGAGTGCTGGAAGCTGCAGGGCTTCACAAAAGAACAGTTTGAAAAGGTCGCAGCTGCGGGAATAAGTGATTCGCAGCTTTACAAACAGGCAGGAAATTCAATTACGGTGAATGTAGTCGAAGCCATCGGGAGAAATTTGTTGAAATTTGATAAGGAGGTTATGCAGTAATGGAGATTAAAAGCATTTCATTACACGAGCTGAGAAAAATGAATGACCGGGAAGGTCTTGTCCTGCAGGGCTGCGGAGGTGATCTGAAGGAATGGGTAAACGGCATAAACGATACGCTGATGAAAAGGGGAATATTGAGAGGCGGCAGTAGGTTTGAAAGGGTATATTCCTTTAAGAACGGAAACCTGAGCTGCCTGCTGTTTCCCTTTGAAGCTGTTCAACTTGATGTAGGTAAGCTTGCAATATGGCGTCTGCAAACAAGGGAGGATTTCGGAGGCATATGGCTGTCGGACTATGTGGATAACTATCTGAGCGGATATGTTTCGGAACAAAGCGAAGATGAAGATTTTGAAATGGAGATGATGTAAATGACGCATATTTTTTTGGGTATGCTGATAGGCGGTATTTTTGGAACTGCAACAGGCTCGCTCGGAACAGCAGTGTACTATTTAAAGAAGGAAGCTTGCAGATTGAAAAACTGCAGAAAGGAGAAAGAAGATGCCTAATCATGTGACAAATCTAATCAGAATTACAGGCGACCCCGATACGGTCAAGGGTATTTTGAATAATATCAAGAGCGATAAGTTCGGAGTGGGAACAGTGGATTTTGAAAAAATCATTCCTATGCCGGAAACGCTTCACATTGAAGCAGGCAGCAGGACAGACAGAGGGCTGAAAGCCTACTGCGAATTTTTAGAACGCTATGTTTACGGAAAAAACGCAGCAGAAGCGTTAATAGCCTTGAAGCAGATCCCGGAGGAAAAGGAAAAGGCGTTTCTGTATAGCAGAAACGAGATTAAGCCGGAGGAGTGGGAGCTTGGGAAAACGGCATGGCACAACATCCAAAAATATGGATTCCCTACCTGGTATGAATGGTCGGTTGCCAACTGGGGTACGAAATGGAATGCTTACGGTTTTGACCCAAACACCGATTACGGCAAAGAAAAAGAGATAAGATTCTTGACCGCATGGTCTGTCCCTCATCCTATCCTTGAAAAGCTTGCGAAGATGTTTCCGGACGTGAAGCTTGAACACGAGTGGGCTGACGAGGATATCGGCATAAACTGCGGCAGGCATGTGTATTATGACGGTGAGCGAATCGAAGAATATTATCCCGAAAGCCAAAAGGACAGAATTGAATTTGCCGCAAGGGTTATGGACGTTGACCTTGAACTCAACTATGCTTTGTATCTCAACGCAAGCGAAACAGGATATATCAATATCGAGGGAGATGATGAGTATGAACTGATTGAACTGTTCGGACAGCCTGCGCTTTTCACTAATGAAAGAATAACGGACGCAGACATCCCCAAGGGTATGTGTTGTTACCATATCAGATGTGGGGATAACGGCAGTTTCTCATCGATAGAAAAACGGGTTGCGGTTAATCACACAGGCTCGGTAATCACAAGAGAGCCGATAGACCTGGGCGAGAAGGGATATATTTCTTTTACCAGCGAAACATCTCCGGATTTTAAGGGAGAAATGATGTCGCTTTACAAGTTCCGGGAATATGAGCCTGAGCAGTCGGAAACCGAAGATATGGAAATGGAGATGGGCTGAATAGAATAACTGAAAACCAGAAGCTAAAATCATAACATTTTAAATCTTGCTTCTAACACAGGTCGTTTTGCCAATGACAGAAGATTTCTGTTTTTAGCAAAGCGATTTTTTCGTCTGTAAACTTTTTTCTGTCATTAGCAATAGCGGCAGAAAGGAGTTTTATGAACAGTTTTATGTCGTGGGTAGGTGGAAAGAAAGCTCTCAGAGATGCGGTGCTGGCAAGGTTTCCACCATATTATGAAAGGTACATCGAGGTTTTCGGCGGCGCCGGTTGGGTGCTGTTCCATAAGCCGCCGGGGATGGATTTCGAGGTGTGGAACGACTTCAACGGCAATCTTGCAAACCTCTATAGATGCGTAAGGGACAGCCCCGGTAAGCTGAAATGCAAGCTGAGGTATGTCCTTAATTCCCGTGAGGATTTTGACCGGATCGCAAGTCTGCACAAGCGAGGTCTGTTCAGCAGATTTCGTGATGTTGACAGAGCGGCTAAGTTTTATCAGCTTATCCGTTACAGCTATGCTTCGGGACTTGACAGCTATGCAGGTCAGCCCCATTCTATCTGGTCGGATTTTCCCATGATAGATCTGGCGGCAAGGAGATTGCAGAAGGTGGTGGTTGAAAACAAGGATTTTGAAAAGCTTATCAGGCAGTATGACCGCCCGGTAAGCTTTTTTTACTGCGACCCGCCATACTTTGCAACCGAGAGCTATTACAAGGACGTGGGCTTTACGGAGAAAGACCATATCCGTCTGCGGGATGCTCTGCTTGAAATAACGGGAAAGTTTCTGGTGTCATACAACGACTGCCCGGAGATTCGCAAGCTTTGGGACAAGCCCGGCATTTACATCGAAGAGATAAGCAGACTGAATAATATGGCTCAGCGATATGAGAGCGGAAGCCGGTATGCCGAGCTTTTAATTTCAAATTACGATACAAAAGAGAGCGTGGGTAAACCCTGTCAGCTCTCATTTTTTGATTAACAGGAGGATGGATTTATGGAGAAGATAATTTATGCACAGGTTTTAACGGCAAAGGGAAAGACAGAGTTTTCAGGGCTGTGCGATGACCGGGGAAATGAGGTAAAGGTGGAGCTGGAGTGTGATGAATGGGGAGTTACGCTGACGATATGGAGAAACGCTATCCCAAATGGGAAATCAGACTGCGGCATTTCCGAAGAAGAATTTGAAAAAACCTGCGCTGCGTACAACGATTGCGACGAGTGTCCGCTTAATGAGGTCTGCGGCTAGAAATTCAGAAGCAAGATGCAAGAAGCAAGATGCATAGCACAATTCTAGCCTCTAGCCTCTGAATCTCTAGTTTCTAGAAGGGGAAATCAGACTGCGGCATTTCCGAAGAAGAGTTTGAAAAAACCTGCGCTGCGTACAGCGATTGCGATGAATGTCCGCTTTATGAGGTCTGCGGAGAGGAACCGGAGGTTTGTTCATGAAAGAATTTTTTGTTATATAATAAAGATTAGCATTGGCATATCAGCTAAATTTTAATTGATAATTTGTGCAAACAAACAGTTTATATGTTGATTTAGACATATTTCATTAATTGTTGCACATTTGTGTGCAACAAAAGTATTAAAAGTCGCTGTATATGGAAGGGTTAATCTTTTACTTATTGTAATTAAGGAGTGTATTATGACATTAGAAAATTTTAATTATCGAACAAATCCGATGTTTTTAAGAAACCAATTTAATTCTGATAACAAGTATGGTATTCCCACTGTACCATTATCACATTTTGATAATAAGGAGTTACAGGATTTAATGCTGATAGCTTTTAATCAATGCGGTCGTGATAATGGAAAGCATTCAGAAAGAATAGTTCATTTCTTTCTTTACGATTATAATTTTGAAAAGGTGTGGAAAAATCCTGATGCACAAACGGATTTGCTAAAGAAATACAAAGGAGTATTGACACCTGATTTTAGTATGTACTTAGAAATGCCATATGCATTGCAAATCTACAATACTTTTAGAAATCGCTGGTGTGGAGCTTTCTTTGCAGAGAAAGGTTTAAAAGTGATACCAACCGTAAACTGGTCGGATGAAAAATCGTTTGATTTCTGCTTTAAAGGAATTGAAAAAGGTTCAATTGTAGCTGTATCAACATATATGTTCCATGAACACAACAACCATTCGGATCAAAAGGACATATTCATGAAAGGCTACAACAGAATGCTGGAAGAGATTGAACCATCAAAAATCATCTGCTACAGCGAGCCTTTCAGTGAGATGAAAGGAGATATAATATATATAGATTATGAGCTGAATTCATGGAAATATCTGAACGACGAAAAAATAAAAAGTTACTTCAAACAGACCGATCCAGTATTGACGTTAAAGTGTGAGCATGATATAATTTATAAAATCGGTCATGTCTATAAAGGTGGAGGAAGTGCATTCGGTGGGAATTGGAATCCCAAAAATAAGAATTCAGAAAGATTTTTAGGCAAGCCCAACACCAAAAAAGAAAACACAGTTGAAACAAAAAGTGGCAGTTATAAGGTGCTAGACAAATACGACAAAACAGGACGAGCTATTCAGGAAAGACATTTTACAGATCATAACCGTTCCGATAAACATTCAAACCCACATGACCATAAAATTAATTGGGATAAAGGACATCCAGATATGAGTCCGCCAATCAATTATCCTAGTGGTAATGCTCCCGAATTTAAAAAATATAATATGGAGGTCAAAATTATGAACAGCACTAATGATTACAATCCTGATGACTATAAATTTGAAACTCTTGGAGAATTTAAATTATATTTATCCTATGGAGCAAATGTTGGCTTTGAATGGCATGGTGTTGAATACGGAATTGAGGGGCACAACAACAGCTTTGACATCTGGATATACGACAAAGGCGACATAGCTAACGAACTGACTCTCGAACAGACGCTTGATTATGAATTTGATGGCGTTAAGCTGAGGGAGCTCATAACATCAGACGATGTAATTATTATTGAGCGTTTAATGTGATATAATATGAAAGAGTCGAATAAACCTTCGGCTCTTTTTCTTTGCACAAAAATAAAAGGAGAAATGCAGTATATGTTTAGAATTAAATCAAAGATATTAAAGAAATTTGGCGCAGCGTTCATGGCAGGACTCTGCGCTTTTTCCATGCTGGGCTCATCTGTAAGCGGAATAATCACAGCAAGTGCGGCAAATTCATCTACGGAAAACTCAGCCTTCCCGTCTGCCGATACCGTTATCGCTAAAGCGGCAACCTTGCTGGGTTCGCCCTACACCTTCGGAAACAAGGGATACTGGTATGCGTACAATCAGGGAGAGTACACTCCGCTATCAGTGGAAACAATAAACAGCCTCGGCATCGACTGCTCGGGACTTGTGTATTACACGCTTACTCAGCTTGGATATTCAACAAGCGGTTTTTCATGGAACAATCCTGTCCCGGTTGACACCGCTCACTGTCTTTTTTTAACTTCGTTACGCTCGCTAATCGCTCGCTCCAATTTTGTGGGTGAACCGAGTTTGTCCCCGCTAGGCAGGTTTTGTTTAGGACTTTGGTTTGCAACACAATTTGTGGAGAACTGTTTTCGCTCAAACCATGTAGCAAACTTATGCATTGCTCAAAATATACCTAGCGGGGACAAATTATTAGCTCGGACTATCTGGAGCGAACGCCAGTGAGCGTAACGAAGTTAAAAAAACCGACGGCATCGACCATGCGTGGATATATATGGGCGAGTTTGAATCAAGAGATGAAGTGATAAGCTATCTGAAGTCTATAGGGGTTGAGGAAAGCCTTATCACTTCCGAAACAGTCGGCGACGGTTCGGGCGACGGCGGAACTCACTGGAGAATCGAATCAAACGGCACTGAGGGAGTGGTAGTAAACAACAAGACCGACGGTAAAACTGCCACCGCAATGAATATGTCGGCTTTCAGGATTACACAGTCGGATGTGAAATTTGAAATCCTGAAGGTGGATTCCGAAACCGGAGCAGTTATCGGGAAAAGTCCTGTGGACAATTCGTCTGCGGTTTATGGCGTTTACAGCGATGAAGCTTGCACAAGAAAGGTGGGCGAAATTACAATCGGGTCAGACGGAAAAGGCTCGGTAATGCTGCCGGACGGTAGGTATTATGCCAAGGAGCTGAAAGCCCCCACAGGGTATGAGATTGACGGGACAGTTTACGCTATCTCGGAAAATCAGACAACCACAGTCCGTGAAACTGCCGAAAAAGGAACAATCAAAGTCATCAAAACCGCTGAGGATAATATCATCAGGGATATTGAATTTAAGGTTACAGGTTCAGACGGCAGCACATATACAAAAAAGACCGATTCTAAGGGAATTGCAGAGTTTTCAGGACTTAAGGTTTACGATATGAAAACCGGGGAACTTATCACCTACACTGTTTCAGAGCAAAATGTCCCGGCAAAGTATGTTGTCCCTGCAAATCAGACAGTGACTTTAACTGCTGACGAAACCACCACAAAGACCTTCAAGAACATTCTCAAAAAGTTTACCCTTGAAGTTGCAAAACAGGACTCAGAAACGGTCTCCGCACAGGGTGACGGCACTCTTGCAGGCGCAGTTTACGGCATTTACCGTGACGGTGATCTGGTGGACATCTACACCACAGATGAAAACGGATATTTCAAAACAAAAGAATATATCTGCGGAGATTATACGGTTGGGGAAATCAGCCCGTCAGAGGGGTATCTTCTTGATGAAAGTGTATATTCTGTAGGTGCAGACGCCGGGAATTTTACACTTGAGAATAACTCAGTTTCAATGACCGTCACCGAAGATGTAATCAAAGGCAACATTGCAATCATAAAGCACAGCGATAACGGCTCAACCCAGATTGAAACCCCCGAAGCAGGGGCGGAATTTGAGGTTTATCTCAAATCGGCGGGAAGCTATGAAAATGCGGCTGAAGCTGTGCGGGATATTCTGACCTGCGATGAAAACGGCTTTGCACAGACAAAGCTCCCGACGGCACTGACTACCCCGCTGTATATCTGGTCGATAGTGTCCTAATGCGGACGGCGCAAAATCCGTTATCACTTTGTGGTAGCGGATATTTTTGTGCCCGCTGAGAAAGTTTGTGTTAAGCCTAAGTAAGCTTATATCGAAATTCTAATACCGATATCATAGACAAAGCTTAAAATATCTTGAAAGCGAGTAAATATTCACTCGCTTTTTTGTAGTTTCAGACCAAATATCGGCATTTCGGGACAGAATAATTGACTTATGGTATCGAATGCGATATAATGAAAGTACAGAAATATCAACATAAAGCTGGATTTTTTAATTTTCTTAAATCTTTATAACCACATCATCATATTACCGAAAGAAGGTACAGCATGTTAAAAGGACTCATATTTTTTATAAAATTTGCATGGAAAGAGAAAAAATCATATGTTGTTTTAAATGCAGTCAATCAGCTTTTATTAGGTATCCTGCCGCTTGTTATAATTGCAGTGCCGTCCTATGTAATTGATGAATTGATGGAGAAACAAAGGATTTCTGTCATTGCAGCATATGTTATTGCATTACTGCTGGCAATTTTCGTTAATAGCTGGGTGGTACAGCATATTAACCTTGTGGTTTTCACTCAGCGTATATATCTTGCTGCAAGGTTTGACAAGTATATGCACGCCAAGCTTGCGAATACAGATTTTTGCAATCTGGAGAAGCCGAGCTTTCATGACATGGCTGAAAAAGCAAAGAAATTCTTGTATGGCGATGGACGTGGATTTTCTTATGTTATGGAAAGTGCGTTTTCGATTATAGGTAAAGTAATAACATTGTTCGGAATCATCGCAATTATTTCGATGATGAATGCGTGGATTGTTGCGATATTTTTGCTCATGATTTTAGCAAGCGCATTTGTGGACTCCAAGTCAAAAGAAAAAAATCACAAAATCGCTATGGAGGCGGTAAATGTAGAACGCAGATGGGGCTATTTTTCCCGCATTCTGGAGGATACAAGCTTTTCCAAGGAAATCCGGATGAACAATCTCAGTGATTGGCTGCTCAATAAGGAGATTGATTATTCCGAAAAGGCAATACAATATTATAAAAAGCGAAATCGCTTTTCTTCACTTTCAATTCTTTTTAATGCATTTGCAGGTCTGCTGCAGAATGGAATTACCTATGCCTATCTTGTTTATCGGGTAATTATGCAAACTATCACAATCGGCGAATTTACGCTGTACTTAAATGCCGTTGCAACATTTTCTGGCGCTGTAAGCGGAGTTTTGTCAAGTCTTGTGGATATTAAAATTTACGGATTATATTATGATGATCTGGATGAATATGTCCATATTTCAGAAACGCTGAGGGATAATCAGAAGCTGCCTGTCCCCATTTCCCGACAGGGTGATTTTATAATCTCATTTAAGCATGTTTATTTCCGATATCCGGGGCAGGAGATTTATGCGCTGAAGGATGTCAATGTAGAAATCCATTCCGGCACAAAGCTTTCCGTTGTAGGAGAAAACGGTGCTGGAAAGACAACCTTTATCAAGCTGCTGTGCCGTCTTTATGATCCGACAGAAGGCGAAATTTTGTGCAATGGCATTAATATCCGCGACATTGATTATGATAAATATATGGCGATTTTCTCGGCTGTGTTTCAGGATTATAAACTATTTTCTTTTTCCATACGGGATAATATCGTTTTAAATGATGCAAAGGTTTCTGACGAAAGAGTAAATCAACTACTGCGCAAGGTAGGATTGTATGAGAAAATCAGCAGATTGCCAAAGGGAATTAATACAAACATCTACAAAGAATTTGACGAAAGCGGAATTGAACCGTCCGGTGGAGAAGCACAGAAAATTGCCATAGCCCGGGCAATTGCCAGAGATTCCAAAATAGTCATTTTAGACGAACCGCTTTCTGCGCTTGACCCCAAAGCAGAGCATGAAATCTACGAGCAATTTGAAGATATGGTACAAAACAAAACCGCCATATATATTTCTCACCGCCTTTCATCCAGTCGTTCCTGTGATTCCATTCTGGTGTTTGAAAACGGCAGTATAACTGAAATGGGAACGCATCAGGAGTTGGTGGAAAAGGGCGGGAAATATGCAGAGCTTTATTCGATGCAGGCAGATCCATATAAGGACTAGAAAGATGAGTTTTTATGAAAAATCAATTGCCTGAATCAGCGCTTTTAGTTGTCATAGCAGGTGTAAGGGAAAAATCTCTTACACCTGTTTTGTTGGGACCCGAGGGAAAATGGCATCCCCGTACAGGCAAGCAAGCGTTCTACAAATACTTTCGGAAAGCCTTTCAGAATAACCTGCGAGGGTTCGGACACAAGATACAGCTTTGCTCACTTTGGCAAGTCGGAAAAGCTGTTTGTGTTTGAAGCTCCGATTGATATGATGAGCTTCTTCACACTCTATCCTCAGGAGTGGCAAAATCACAGCTGCATCGCAATGAACGGAGTGTATGAAAATGCGGTTTTAACGGCGTTGGAAAAGCATAAAAATCTATCGGAAATCATTCTTTGCGTTGATAACGACGAGGGCGGAATCGAAGCAGCGGACAGACTCAGGGATATTCTTGCGGAAAACGGATATACCGATGTTAAACGCATTGCGCCGCAGTTCAAAGACTGGAACGAGGATTTAAAAGCGAAAAACGACGCCACACCTCTCCCTGCCGTTCCGCATAAGCGAAAAGAAGAATATTTAAGGCAAATTGAAGCTTTGCAGCATTTGCGATGCCGTCCCGACAAGCTGAAATCTCAGATTTATGCTACTTTCAAAAACGGACAATACAAATATCTTGCCGAGTATGCGCTGGCAGGCTCGGCATTTTTTGTGTGCAAAACCTCTGAAAATGTCATGTTTGAAAAGCTTAAAGCAAAGCTGAAAGCAGAGTACAAACCCTACACCGACAGAAGCGGAAAAGCACAGAAGCAAAAGCTTTTACAGGAGAGTGTGCAGGAAGTCCTGAGTGATTTAAAGCAGTCTGTCCGCACTCATCAGCAGTCTGTGCAGACAGCAAAACTACTGTATCAGCTTGCGGATAATGCGGTGAGAATGGAGGTGGAGGAAGCTTTAAGCGTTCCCATTCAGGAGCAGAGCGAGGATATGGATATCGTTTCCGAGCCTAAACCTTGTATGGAGTTTGGGTAATGCAATACCCTCCGCTTCACAGCGCAACACCTTGAAGGAATAAATCTGACTACTTAATTAAATACAAAGGAAAGAATATTAAATACAGATTGGAAGTGAAAAATTGAATGAAAAACAGATGATCTTAATATGCATACTTGCAGCACTTTTTATCGCCTTTTTAGTGATTGTAAATCTTCTTGACAGCAAATCGCTTAATGGAATAAAATCCAGAAGGATAGGTGACGGTCAGCACGGAACCGCAAGATGGGCAACAAAAGCAGAGATAAAACAGACTTTTTCATCTCTGCCGTTTGAGCCGCAAAAGTGGCGTAAGGGGGAGAACCTTCCTCACAGCCGCAAGGGAGATGTTGTGCAGGGGACGATTGTGGGCTGTAAAACCCACGGCAAAAAGACGACGGCAATTGTGGATATCGCAGACGTCCATACCCTGATGATTGGTGCGGCAGGAGTGGGAAAAACAGCGTACTTTCTGTATCCAAACCTTGAGCTTGCCTGTGCAAGCGGAATGTCATTCATATCAACCGACACAAAAGGCGACGTAGCAAGGAATTACGGAACAATCGCAGCAAAGTACTACGGCTACAACGTTTCGGTGCTGGATTTAAGAAATCCCACCAGAAGTCATGAAAACAATATTCTGCATCTTGTCAACAAATACATGGACATTTATCTGTCCGATAAAAACAATCTTTCAGCCAAAGCCAAAGCGGAGAAGTACGCTAAAATCACTGCAAAGACAATAATCAATATCGGCGGCGACAACTCAAGCTACGGACAAAATGCCTTTTTCTACGACGCTGCGGAAGGACTGCTTGCCTCGGTGATTCTTTTACTTGCGGAGTTCGGCGATAAAAATCAGCGGCATATTGTGTCGGTATTCAAGCTGATACAGGACCTTCTGGCTAAATATCAGCCTGACCCCAAAGCCAAACCAAAGCTGTATTTTTCAAAGCTGATGGACAAACTCCCTTCGGAGCATAAAGCAAAATGGCTTGCAGGGGCGGCGCTTAATTCGGCTGACCAGGCAATGTTGTCGGTAATGTCAACTGCTTTGTCACGGCTTAACAGCTTTCTCGATTCCGAGCTTGAACAGATGCTCTGCTTCGGCACTGCCATTGACGCCGAAAAGTTCTGCAATGAAAAATCGGCGATTTTTATCATTCTCCCCGAAGAAGATCAGAGCAAATATTTTATGGTCAGCCTGCTTGTTCAGCAGCTGTACAGAGAAATACTTGTGATTGCCGATGAAAACGGCGGCAGGCTGAAAAACCGTGTTATGTTCTATCTTGACGAGCTGGGAACTTTCCCAAAAATAGAGGGTATGGAAGCAATGTTCTCGGCAGGCAGGTCAAGAAAAATTTCAATTGTGGCGATTATCCAGTCCTTCGCCCAGCTTGAACAGACCTACGGCAGACAAGGCATGGAGATTATCACCGACAACACTCAGCTTACCGTTTTCGGAGGGTTTGCACCTAACTCACAATCGGCGGAAGCGCTTTCAAAATCCCTTGGGGAGCAGACGGTGCTAAGCGGTTCTGTTTCCCAAGGGAGAGATAAAAGTCAGTCGCTGCAGATGATAGGCAGGCCGCTTATGACTGTTGATGAGCTGAAAACCATGCCCAAAGGTCAGTTTATTGTAATGAAAACCGGATCTCACCCCATGATCTCAAAGCTGAAGCTGTATTTCAGGTGGGGGATTGAATTTGAGGACGAATACCGCCTGCCGGACAAGACCGCAAAGGCGGTTTCCTACATGGAACGGGACGAATTGATAAAGGACATTGAGGTCAAATATCCCCGGAAGAAAAAAGCCGAGGTTATTGAGGAAATTGAAATTTCCGATGAAGAAGAACCGTACAAGAAGATGAAAGTAAAGACAGGAGATGATGATTATTGATATTGCCAAGAAGAATTTACGATTTGCCGATAAGCCACAAGGCGGTGTCGGTGTACTGTTATCTTGCAAACTGTGCCGACAGAAACGGCGAATGTTTTCCGTCGGTAAGAACAATAGCGGAGGATCTGAAGCTGTCAAGGACGACGGTGTTCAGAGCCTTTAATGAGCTGGAAGCAAACGGACTGTTAGAGCGGCTTCCCCGTCATCACGTTCAGGGCGGAAGGCGAAGCTCGCTTTACAAAATCAAGGGTGAGATTGTTCCCGTAAACAAAGGAGGAAAAGCAAAATGTTTGACTGGATAGGCGATGCCATAGACTGGATAGGTGACGGAATCTCATCAATCTGGGACAACACGGTAGGAGCGGCGGTGGAAACGGTAAGCGACGCTGTGTGGGATGTTATGTTTGAGTGGCTTTTCAACCTTATCTACGGAGCGGTTGTAGACCTGTTTGAATTCATAAACTCAAGTTCTGCGAATATTTTCACTCTTTTCTGGGTGCAGTCGTTCATATCACTTTTTCACAGCCTTGCCTGGCTGCTGTTTGTATGCGGACTGGTTGTGGCGGTTTTTGACACGGCAATAGCCTACGAGTCGGGGCAGGCCAACATCAGAAACACCTGCATTAACATTCTTAAAGGGTTTATGGCGGCAAGTCTTGTGACGGTTGTTCCGCAAAGGCTGTACGAATTCTGTGTTGCATTGCAGCGGACGTTTGCATATGATTTGCTCGGAGGATTTGTAACAAGCGCCGGCGCTTCCGTTGCGGATTCGGGGCTGGCGGTGATAATGGCGCTGGCTTACAACGTGTCGCTGTTCAGCTTGTTTTTCATAATTCTGTTTGGTTACTGCACTGTGAAGGTGGTGTTTTCAAACATCAAGCGAGGCGGCATAATGCTTTGCCAGATTGCTGTGGGAAGCTTGTATATGTTCGGAATACCGAGAGGTTACACCGACGGATTTTTCTCATGGTGCAGACAGGTAATTGCAATCTGCCTTACGGCTTTTTTGCAGACCACAATACTCTACCTCGGACTGCTTACCTACCCACAGCATCCTCTGCTTGCGGTGGGAATATGCCTTTCCGCCACGGAAGTGCCGAGGATTGCTCAGATGTTCGGTTTGGATACAAGTGTGAGGGTTAATATGATGTCGGTTTCCAATACGGTGAGCATGGGAGCAAAGGCGGTAGGCATACTGAAAGGAGGGTCTAAATGAAAACCTACATCTACCCCGAAAACCTGCGGGCAAACGCAAAGCTGTGGTTGTGGAGCGTTCGGGATTTTATCATAATCTGCACAGGGATAATCCTGTCGGCGGCGGTGCTTGTAAATCTGCTAAGCGTACTGCCTGTTGCATTTACCGTATGCTTTGCGTTTTTATCGCTTCGTGTGGACGAAACGTCCATCATGGACTATATTTTTAACGCTGTAAGGTTCTTTGTGACTTCGCAGCAGCTGTTTTTATGGAGGGAAAAATGATGAAGAATAACAAAAAGAGCGTTCAGGAGCTGATAGGTCTTGAACGCTTTACTCGTTTCGGCGTAAAAACCGACAAGGCTGAAATTGCATTTTTCAGTGTGGAGCCCACCAACATTTCGGTGCTTTCGGCGGCGAATATCGACATAAAGATTCACCGCCTTATGATGCTGTTAAGCGCTCTCCCCGACCTTGAAATACTTGCCCTCGATTCCTGCCAGCGTTTTGACAGCAACAAAAGCTATGTGAAGAAAAGGCTTGAACAGGAATCCAACCGGGCGGTGAGAAAGCTTCTGCAGGCAGATTATGATTTTCTTGATGAAATTCAGATTGAAATGTCCTCGGCAAGGCGGTTTATGTTTGCGCTCGGGTTCCGCAGAGAAAAAGACGAGCAGATTTTTAATATCATCAACCGAATTGACAAGGCAATTTCCGACCATGGCTTTACTGCAAGAAGAATGTCAAAAGCCGAGATTAAGGGAATGCTTGCGCTGTACTTCGGGGCAAGCATATCGGGAGATAAAATTCCCGATACCGAGGGGGAAGAATATTTTGATTTGGAGGCGGTAAAATGAGATTAAAAACGAAATCGAAAAAAGAATTATCTGCCCTGCAGCCTGAAGCTCCCGAAGCAAAGGACTTTTTTGACCGCACAATTCCGGGAGTGATCAGGTTTTACACCGACCACTGCATCTGCGGAAACTTTTACAAAAGCATCTGGGCGGTAACGGAGTATCCGCCCAACACCGAGCAAACGGCAATTCTTGCTCACCTTGCGGACCGGAACGGAGTGACTTTAAAAATCTACAACCGCCTTTTTAACTTCGTTACGCTCACTGGCGTTCGCTCCATTTTGTGATGGTTTATAGTTTGTCCCCGCTAGGTATGTTTTGTGAAGGTCGGAAGTTTGCTGCATAGTTTGAGCAGCACTATTTATCCGCTTCCCGCAGAATTTGCTGGGAGCTTGTAGGGGACGGCACCCCCGACGTCCCGTTTCCACGACTTCCGACAAAATTTTCCGAGCACTAAATGTAGAGGGCGATGCCTACGTCGCCCCGTTTCCGCACAATCTTTCCCGGAAGAAAGTCCTCCACAAATTGTGCAGCAAACCAATGCTCCGAACAATGCTTTCCTAGCGGGGACAAACTCCGGTTACCCACAAAATCGGAGCGAGCGATTAGCGAGCGTAACGAAGTTAAAAAAGTTGAAATCATGCTGATTAAGCTGTACGCAAGGTTCGGCATTGATGATTTTACCGATTTCAGTACGCTGAACAGCGAGGATTATCCCACCATGAGCGACCTTTACGAGCTTACAGAAAAAGAATTTATGGCGTTTGATTATGACAAGAAGAATCTTTACACCGAGGAAATGTTACAGAACATCTGCCTTGGACTTCACTCGATGTGCAAGGGAGCGGAGTCGAAATATTTTAACGGGCACACCAACATTAAAGATTCGGAGTTTATCTGTTTCGGAGTGAAAGATCTTATGGACACCAACAAGCGTCTGAAAGACACGCTGCTGTTTAACATTCTGTCATACATGAGCAATCAGCTTTTAGAGCATGGCAACACCGCCGCGGCTATAGATGAGCTGTATCTATTCCTTACCAACATCACATCGATTGAATACATCCGCAACGGCATGAAGCGTGTTCGCAAAAAGGATTCCTCGTTTATTCTGGCAAGTCAGAACATCGAGGATTTTCTTTTGCCGGGGGTAAAGGAATATACAAAGCCGCTGTTTTCCATTCCGGCTCATCATTTTCTGTTTAATCCCGGGAACATTTCGCCGTCAGAATTTATTGACACCCTGCAGCTTGAGGAGTCGGAGTTTAATCTTATCCGTTATCCCGAAAGAGGCACTTGTCTGTACCGGTGCGGTAATGAGAGGTATCTGCTGCAGGTGATTGCCCCCTCTTACAAGGCGGCGTTGTTTGGCTCGGCGGGTGGGAGGTGATAAAATGTCGGCTGCGGTTGGAGCGGCTTTGAAAAAGATAGCGGTCTGCATCTTAGGCGACAAGAAAAAACGGAGCATTTTTTTTGTGGCGGCAGGCAGCATTATCGCAGGTTTTCTGGGGCTTATGTTTCTGCCTGTGGCTGTGCTTTCAAGTCTGGGAAGCATGGAAATCCAGCCACCCGAAGTGGACAAAAGTCTGTTTAATGAGTCAGCAATAATGGCGTCTTTGGACAGCGGACAGCAGGAGAGGATAACATATCTTCAGAATCAGGGTCAGGAGATAGAGGAGGCCATGACCGATGCGGGTGTCAGAGTTCAGACCATAAAGGCTCAGCTTATCTACCTTTCGTACTTTGAAAAGGTGCAGAATTTTAATGCCGAAAGCTATGCAAATCTGTTTGCAATCTCGCTTGATGATGAAGATTTAATTGCGGCAATCAATTCTACTTACGGATTGGAGATTGACTATGATGAATTTGTTCGCACCTATACGTTTGTTATGAACAGCACCATAAACGAGTATATGTTTACGGACATCACCACAAAAAACTGCACCGACCTTGCGGCATGGGCTGAGAATGCTTACATCTCAGGCTGGGGTTTTAAGTCGGGATTTACAGGTGAAAAGAATGAATCCGACCGCATAAGATACGCTGATAACTCAGGGCTTATACTGGGGTATCTCAACTACAGTCCCACTGAAAAGGTGTTTGGTTCACGCTATGAGATTTTAGTTTACACCGAGCAAGGAAGTCTTGATACCCTGCCGGACGTTCCGGGGGTAGGTCTGTTTGACGGGGATCGGCATGGGGTTTATATTGGAAACGGTGAGGTTATTTTCTCCTCTGCCGATTGCGGCTATGTTACAAAAGACCTTGTTTCAAACGGGAGCTGGACAAGCTGGTGTACCTATCAGTGGGTGGATTATCCGAAGGAGGCGGAGAAATCTAATCAAGAAGGGAGTGAGGGAGAATGAAAAGATCGATTTCGGTTTCCGCAAATGCAGAAAAGCTGTCAGCGACAGAGATGTATCTGGAGCAGAAAAACACTACTCTTGCAGCGGAGCTTGAAAAGTACGTTGAGCAGCTTTATCAGAAGAATGTACCGCAGAACGTCAGAGATTTCATCGATATGACATCGGCGAAAAAGCCTGCAAGAAAGCCGAAAGCTGCGGCTTTGTCCCAATCGGGAAATCAGGCTGAGGGGTAACTCCCCACAGTTTGCGCGAGGTTGCCTTGTGTGAGGGTTTAAGGGACTTTTCGGGTAAACCTCGGCGGGGCAGCGTCGGGGCAACGTGGGGCAAATGTGGCGGTGTTTCGGAGGGAGGAAAGGTGGGAAAGTTAATGTGAGGGGTGGGGGATATTTTGTTGCCGGTTAAAGTTTTGGCGTCAAAGCCGCCAAAACAGTCACATCGGACGAGCAAAGCTCGCCGATTTTGCACGGTTTAAAAGCCTTGACCAAATGGAGTCAGAAAAGGAGGTTTTAAAAAATCATGGAGTCAAAAATACAAAAGACAAGGAAAAGCACCCCAAATGCGGAGAATTTCGATGGTGTCACGGCTGAAAAAATCAAGTTTCCGTTGTATGTTTTCCCGGAAACAATGAAAACGGTAGATGTTCTGTACAAGTCTGATAACTGCTCGTCGCGGACTGAGTTTATGGAAAAGGCAATACGTTTTTACTGCGGATATCTTTTGCAGAACAAGCCTGAGCTTGTGGATTATCTTGCTCCGCAGCTTGCTACACTTACCGAGGGAATAGTAAAAGGCACGGAACAGCGGTTGTCCCGTGCCTTGTTTAAAGTTGCGGTTGAATTGGGAGCAGTTACCCATATGCTTGCGGCAGTGCATGACATTGACGACAATACAATGATAAGGCTCAGAGCTATGTGTACCGACGAGGTTAAGCGAATCAACGGCATCATTAATTTTGAAAAGGCGGTAAGGTATCAGAGGTCTTATTAAAAATACTTGGAGGTGAAATGTCATGGCTTTGTCGCAGCTCATCGTCACCAGCCGCTACTTAAAAAGCGGTAGTCAGAAAAACAAAAACAAGCGCAGAAATTATACAAAATACATTGCAACCCGTGAAACAGTTGAAGTTCGTGGCCAAAATACTATTGACAGAAATGATAACGCCACAAAAAATCAAAACCAGCTTTTAAATGATTTGCTTTTAGACTTTCCCGAAGCTAAAAAATATTTGGAGTATGAGGACTACACTACTGCTCCTACCGTAGAAAATGCAAGTGAATTGATTTCAACAATCATTGAACGCAACGCCGATGTTATCGGCAACAGACAGAACTTTGTAGGTTACATTGCTATGCGGCCCGGGGTGCAGAAAAGAGGTATGCATGGCCTATTCAACGAAAGTGATGAGCCTATCATTCTTGACAAAGCTGCTAACGAGATTGCAAATCACAATGGCAGAGTCTGGTCTCATGTTGTATCCCTTCGCCGTGAGGACGCAATCCGGCTGGGGTATGATAATTCAGAGGTATGGCGTGAGCTTGTGAAACGACACATTGCCGACATTGCAAAAGCACAGCGAATACCAATATGCAATCTGAAATGGTATGGGGCGTTTCACGATACTGCTCATCATCCGCACATTCATCTGCTTGTGTACTCCACAAATCCCAGTCAGGGGTTTCTGACGAAAGAAGGCATTGACAAAATACGCTCAGTGTTTGCAAACGACATATTTCATGATGAATTGCACACCATTTATATGGAGCAGACGATAAGCCGTGATGAGATAAAAGCTGTCTCCAAAAGTGAATTTGAAAGTATTATCAAAAGAATTAACCAGAACGGGTATGGTAATCCTGACCTTGAAAATTATATCCGAAAGCTTCATTCTCAATTACAGAATGTCAGGGGGAAAAAGGTTTACGGTTATCTTCCCCGAGAGGTTAAGGAAACGGTAAACAATATTTTTTCCGAGCTGGCAAAGGATAAAAATATTCAACTGCTTTATGAAAAATGGTGCGGTCTGGAACGTTTGAAACACAAGATATATACGCAAAAGGAAAAGGAACTGCCGGAATTGACAGAAAACAAGGTTTTTCAGCCGGTGAGAAATATGATAATCAGAACCGTGCTGGGAATGGGTGATTTTGTGTGGGATACTGAGGAATCGAAACAGGTTGAAAGCGAAGAATTTACAGCGGGAGATTTTAGTCGAGATTATGAAAATACAGCAGGCGGTACTGGCAAAACTCCTCAAAGCAGCTGCTATTTAAAATGGAGCGATAATTACAAGCAAGCCTGCAAACTGATATATGATAAGAAATCCAGGCTTGAAGATTTTCAAAAAGCAAAACAGCTTTTGCTGTCTGAATCTCAGTCAGGAAATGTTCTTGCGGATTACGATTTGGGAAAGCTTTATGACACCGAAAAACTCGGAACAAAGGATGAGGAAAAGTCGCAGAAATATTATTTCCGGGCGCTGAAAGGTTTTCTTGAAATCGAACCTGCGGCAGAGAAATTAAAGCCGTACTTGCAGTACAGGATTGGCAAAATGCACTGCTATGGGTTGGGGACAAAACAGGATTACACGCAGGCATTCGCCTGGTTTTTGAAATCGTCGGAGCAAGGCAACCGGTTTGCACAATTCAGTCTTGCAAACCTATATTACTATGGCAGCGGTGTAGAAAAGAATTTATCGCAGGCGTTTTTGTGGTATATGAAGTCAGCCGCACAGGGACAGCCCTATGCGGCTTATTCGGTTGCACAGATGTATGCCAACGGAGAGGTCGTTAATAAAGACGAGGTGCAGGCGCAGTCATATTACAAACAATCCCTTGCAGATTTTCAGAAGCTCGAAGCCGATAAGCAGGTGGATGATAACATGTTTTACAAAATGGGCAGAATGTTCAGGCTAGGGCTTGGCATAGAGATCGATATACAAAAAGCAATAGACTATTTCAAGCGAGCCGCCAACCTCGGCAACAAGAACGCAAAGCGCACTATGGCTCTGGAATATATTTCGGGGGAGAATGTCGAGCAGGATATCGACAAAGGTATAGAAATGCTGACCGAGCTTGCCGATAGCGGCGATATCATGTCCGCATACAAACTCGGCAAAATATATCTGTCCGGTGAGATAGTGTATACTGACTTGGACAAGGCTGAAAAATACTTGAAACAGGCGGCAGATGATGATAATGAGTATGCCATGTATGCCATTGCCAAATTGTATATATCCGATAAGAAGAAAGACATCACCAAAGCGGTTGACCTACTCAAAAAGGCTTGTGTGCATGATACGATAAAGCCATATGCCGCATACACTTATGCAAAAATACTGCTCGATGATAATGTGTACCACGACACTGCAAAAGCCGTACAACTCCTCGAAGAAACTGCCAACAATAACAATTGGTGTGCTTATCTTCTCGGCAAGCTATATCTCTTCGGCAGCAATGATATCGAAAATGACAAAGAGAAAGCCATAGAATGGCTCACCAAATCCGCTGAAGCCGGTAATGAATATGCTGAGACACTGTTACAACAAGCAGAGGACTACGAACACGCTATGATAACAAACACGCTCTTAAGTCTGTTTGCGCACCTTGCCCGTATTATCGAGTACGATTATATGTGCAGCCACCGCAAGCTAAAATCGAAGGTAGATAAGAAGCTCCGGCAGATGATAAACCGAAAAAAGGAGGAGATTGGTATCAAGTCGGACGGAGCAATCAATTTTGATTATTAAAGTGTTTGACTAACACCCAAAACAGCCCTCGGTACAACAAAATACTGTATTGAGGGCTTTATGTCTATAGATTATGATTATTTTCTGTTTTCTGTAAGAAAGCTGCGGCGGCGGAATAGGTGGAGAAATTTCTTGCTGCCCGACGTGCAAGACGGCAGGCACAGCTTGATATGCTTAACACATCTTCTGCCAAACCTGCCGAACCGAAACCTATACCGTCACCACAGCCCAAGCCGACCGGGACTAAGCCAGCTGAAAAGAAAAAAGATCCGTGGGATTGTATCCGAGATATGAGCAGAGCCGATGCGATCATCGCAGACCTTAAAGCTGGCGGCATTATGTCGTACAGTGATCTGTCGAGCTTCTTCCAGGGTGACCAAGCTGACGACCACACAACAGAGCTTGTCGAGCTGAAAAAGAAGTTTACAGCTATCGACACGCTTATCATCAAGATGAAGCACCGTTACGAACTGATACCTGTTTACAAGGAGTATCAGAGTAAGTCGGGCTGGTCACAAAGCCGTTTCAGGAAGAAAAACGCCGCCGCTATCGAAGACTACGAGCAGACGGCCAAGTACATAAAGATCATATCAGGAAACACCTTGTTGACGGCAAACCGCCGACAATGCTTGACCTTATGGAGAAGTCGGACAAGCTGAAATCCAAGTGGAACAGGCTTAATGCTGAGCATTCGGCATTTCTCACCAAGCGTGAAATGGCGAAGAAGTACACCCGACAGGTCAGAAACTACCTCAACGAAGAACATAACAGGCGTGAGCGTGAGAAGAGCCATCAGTGGTCACAAGCGAAATATAAAAATACACTTGAATAAAGAAAGGACGATAATATGAGCAAAATAGGTTACATCCGTGTATCTACGGAACATCAGGAAACAGCAAGACAGCAGGAGGTCATGTGCGGTTATCAGGTTGACCGCATCTTCTCCGAAAATCTGTCAGGAGCAAACGCAGACCGCCCACAGCTCAGGGCAATGCTTGACTATGTGTGTGAGGGTGATACCCTCTACGTTGAGAGCATTAGCCGTTTAGGACGCTCCACGAAGGACTTGCTGAACATCATCGACACCCTCACCGACAAGGATGTTACTCTCATCAGCTACAAGGAGAACATCGACACCGACACGCCTACGGGTAAATTTATGCTGACCGTGTTCCCCGCTCTGTCGCAGTTTGAGCTGCTCACGCTCCAACTGCGACAGCGTGAAGGCATCGAAATCGCTAAGGCGCAGGGCATAGCCGAGCCTGCTTATGCCTGATACAGCATATTGCACCGAGGAATTATCATCTGTTGCTGCACCCTGCACAATTATTACAATTACTCCGCAGAGCTGGACTCCTACCTTGTCATGGAATATAACGTATTTGCACCAAAAAACAGGAAGTACACATCTATGTTAAAAACACCCAATTTGGCAATGCCTCGAAGCCGTGAGGTCACTACCGTATGCAATGGCAGGCGTGAAGTCTGGACCGACTACGAAGAAGCTAAGGCATATTTTCTTGAAATGATGATGTCTGCCGATGGCGAGGAACGTGCAGGAGCTGAGTGCATATACATTCAGCTCCTGCACGTGCTTGACGAGTGCAGCGACGAGGATGAGTAATCAGCGTAAAGGCTTTGCAGAAATGCAGAGCATTTTGCTATGCCCTTCGACGAACGGAAATGCCCACCAGAGCCTTTGAAGTATACTTGGAATACAACCCCCTATAAGCCTAGTACAGCAAAATGCCGTAGTAGCGATCCTACGGCATTTTGCTTATAGTCAGTTTGCTATATACTCATGTATGTGTCAGTCTATTAATTATGAGTAATTATAAAGCGAAGGAAAAAATCTTGACAGTAGATTCCTTGCTCTCGAGAGATAACATACGTACTCAAACTTAAACAGTGCCGAGTAAACCTGGTAACGGCTCTTTTGCTGCAGACGTTTGCAGCGATAAATGCTTTCATATTGATTCAATGCTAAAATAGATTCAATTCACTCAAATGAAAGTACAATCTTCACCTCGAAATGATTGCATTCTCAAACTTTATCAGTGAATTCTCCTCTTGCTTTTTTATTTCCATAAGTTTTTCTTTAAGAACACCCAATTCTTTATTCCTTTCCTTTTGAAGAATCGCTTTCTTTATGTAAAGGTTCCTGAGAATTTTAGCTTCTCTGCATATGGCGTCAAATTCTTCAATAACAGTTTCACTTTTTAGAAAATATTTAGAGTAAACCGCCTTCAGTCTTTGAAGCATAAGGAACTTATGCTCATACAAAAAGTGTAAATCTCGAACCACCTTCTCCTTCTTGGCTTCAATTTGGCTTGCTAAATTATCATAAGAATGCCGTCCCCAAATATCTTCTTCAGGTCCGCTTCCAAACATATAGCCAGAAGAATTTAAATAACTCTTAACTTGGCTTGAAATACTATCTAAATCAAAATCTGTAAACACGTGTTTTTCATAGTGGATCAGAGTAAGATATTTTAAATAATCAAATTCACCGGAACCATTATTATCATTTTCATTCCCAACAGAAGAAAAGCGTGACGAATAAAACGCTTTTGCTACCATAGCACAATCCGCTTCTATTCTAATGAATTTTCCATCCTTAAAATTATCATGAATCACAAATTTATCATCTTCTGAATTGTATCCCGAAATAATTGCACTATGAGCAAACGGCTTTCCGCCATAGTAAGGATTCACTATTTTCCAATCTAAAAATAATGAAATGTAATAGCCGTTTTTTAACGCTACCTTAGCCACTTCCATAAAATACTCGATCGAAATTTTTTCATCTCCATCAATCCTAATATTAGTTCCGCTTAAAAAAGGGCACTCTTCTAAAAATTTTAAATGGTCTTGATAAACTATCATCCCCCAATCCCTTTTGTACAGTACCTGTATGAAGTGGCTGTATATCCATGGCATATCCTTTTCTCGGGCAACAGAAAATAAAAAACCATAAAGCGTATGCCCGTATATTTCAGGTGCTCCCATAGGCAAATAAATTGATTCTACGCTCATTAAATACTCTTACCTTCCCTTTTTAATGTCAAAATTCTTCTCACAGCATTTAAGCGATAATCTTACCGATAATTCTCCGCTTGAGTTTGGAAAAATTCATAATACAGTCCCTCTTTTTTCATCAACTCATCAAAACTTCCATATTCAACAATCTCCCCATTATTAAATACAGCAATTTTATCACAAAAACGCGTACTATATATGCGATGCGAAATAAATACAGTTGTTTTTTTACCCGACAATTCTGAAAACTTATGATATGTTTCCATTTCTGCCATGGGGTCAAGTGCGGAAGTAGGTTCATCTAAAATCAATACAGGTGCCTTCTTATACAGCGCACGAATAATCGCCACTTTTTGCCGTTCTCCTCCGGACAAATCTATACCTGATGCAGATAACTGTTTTGTAATGGGCGTATCTAATCCACGGTACATTTTTTTCAAGCGTTCACCCATGCCATTTTTTTCAAATAAAACTTGAATTTGTTCTCTATCCTCATCAGATACGTCATCTGCCAGTGCAACGTTATTGAGTAATGTAAAGGCCATTAAAGAATAATCTTGATACACTGTCGAGAAGATCTTTTGGTAATCACTATATTTTATCTTTTTTATATCCACTCCATTGAGAAGAATCTGCCCTTCCGTAGGGTCATACATTCTTGTCAGCAATAATACAAATGATGTTTTTCCGGCGCCATTAAAGCCTACTATTCCAAGCTTTTCTTTATTTTCGATCTTTATGTTGATATTTTTCAACACATACGATGTACTGTTAGGATAGCGAAAAGAAACATTTCTAAACTCTAAGCAAATATTTTCCAAATCAATATCCTCTATTCCTATTTCACTTTTATCAGAATATTTGCTTATAAATTTCCTGAATGCATTATACTGTTTGATATAAAAAAATCCGTCATTAAAATCCACAATATTGGTTACAACATAGGCAGACGCAGACATATAACTAATCAGTGACGCAACACCAGTTGTAAATTCTCCAATGGATATCTTGCCGGTATATGCATTATATCCAATCAAAATATATGCAGAAACTTGGAATGCAACACTCAAAATATATATTAGAGTCTCTATCACGCCATTTACCTTAATACGTTTTTCATCAAAATTAAGCATCCTCTTTTGAAAATGCTTGATCTTATTCAACACGAAGTCGCCCATATTAAATGTAATTATGTCTTTTTTTATCTCAATATCTTTCGCTAGGCTTGAAACATACCCTATACTCCGTTGGTCATGAACGGAATCAGACTTATATTCCCTATCATATTTTAATCTAAGATAATGAATAATGCTTTGCAACACAATGACAATAGCAGCAATAAAAAGAAGCCACATATTTAATAGTGACATTATCGCTACGATACCAATCAGCGTTACTATTCTCGCTATCGTATCAAAAACTTTAGTTAAACTGGTAAAAAAATTATTGCCCCTTACAGCTTGATTAATTAATAGAACCCGATCTTGTACTGCAGAGTCATTAAAAAGCTCATAGTCAATATTTAAGCACTTTTCATTAACTTCATTATCGAGTTTATTCATCAATTTAAGGAATAAATATTCACGACTTTTGGAAAGAGCTATGCTTATAACGCTAAGAAAAAAAACAATAGCAAAAAAAAGTACTACATAATGGATTACTTCTCGAAAACTATTTCCACTTGCTATGCTATCCACAATCTTTCCGGAATAGTATACATTAGGAAACGGCATTACAGCATTCACTACAACATCGGCAAATAAAATAAAAACAAGTCGTTTATCATAATGGTATATCTCTCGAAAAGACAATCGAAGATTATCTAACTGATTATTTTGGATTCCATTCATTTTCATCTACCTTTCTTTCCTCGAATGTGTCCTAACCACTACTCTAAATTTAACGCCACATACATATCGTGAATCAAGGTATCCACTGATAAAGGTACAGAATAGCATTTATATGCCCCTTGAGCCTGAAAAGCCTTCATCGTTTTTTGTTCATCATCCACCATTCCAAGAACCACTAGAATTACGCCTTCAGGATTACTCTGCTTCAATGTTTTAACCAACTCTAATGTGTTTTTCATAACATTTCCAATAAGTGTTATTTTAGGCTTTAATTCAGTTTCCATTTTTAAAGCCGCCTTTTCCCCAACAGCATAATAATTTTCATACAAGTCCGGAGCATATCTATCTACCAGTTCTTCCCATGATTTCATTTCTGAAACTCTCATTTTTTTATTACCGACTGAAAGCAATTTAATCTTTTCCATCTGTTTATCCTCTTTTCTCATTTAAAAAAAGTCTATGATGTTTTCACATAGTTTTTCCATATGATCATCATTTCCAAGAAAATATACTGGAATTTGGAATAACCCCTGCAAGCACTGTCTCTTTTCTTTATATTCCTCAACTGTTACTTTTCTTTTGGAAATCCCATATACCCCATTCCAATCCTTAACCAAGGTAGTGGGATACAACATCAAAGCTATCACCGTTGCATCCGTAAGACCCATCAATGTATATATTGTATTTCTTATATACTCAACTTCGTCGTGATAGTTTATACATAATATGACCGCATCCGGATTAGTTCCAAGCGCAAAATGATATTGATAAGGTGGATATTCAAGTAAGTTGTTACAATAATATGGAATCGTTTGAGACTGTGACGAAGTAATGATAAGTTCCTTGTTCTCAAGACACAACAAATTTATTTCGCTATTCAAATATGCCACTATTTGATTAATATCTAAATCTATAGTTGCGTTATACCCCATGGGGAAAACAACGTCAAAACCAAAAAGCAATGAATGCGGTTCCGTTCCAACCGTCCCTACAATATAACCTTTATTTTCCATCGCGTGTTTTAGCGAGATTTGCAAAGAAAATTTTCCTTGTTGTGATGATGTTCCAAAAATCCCTATTACCGGCTTAGAGATTTTATACAGCTTATTAAATGAATTATGCAGAACCGTTCCATGTTCTAGATGTGGATAGTAATATTTAACTCCTCCATATGATAGCAAATTTTCATATTGATCAAGCGGATCAAATGAAAACACATTCACGCCTTCGAGAGCAGCCTTTTTTATCAGTTCTTTGCGATAATCTTTTTTAGAAACATAATTCAGTTCGTCAAGATGCCCCAAAATAAGTGTGTCAACATCTTTAAAATCGATTTGATCTACATTTTTGATCACACGATCATCTTCCATTCCTTCACAATAACTCGATAGTCTGCGACCAACTTTTCCTGATCTTCGTACGTCATAATAATCCACAATTTCAAAAGAAAGGTATTCGGAAAACCTCAAAAAGGCATGTTCTTCTTTACTAAATGGGAAAACTACCGCATTTTTTATATCAAATGGGATTCCTCTCTTTTGAGAGGGATCCTTAAAAGAGTATATATATCTTGCCCGGCTTTTAAGGAAGTTTCTTGCCTGTTGTATGTTAAACAACTTGTAATCGCAATTACTCAAAATTCCGGTAACATATGCACACGCTATACTCGCCCCTCCAATCAGCAAGATTTTACCATCCTCCATCTGAAGTCTCTGTATGTTTCCTTTAGCAAATACATCAATAGGGCTGTTTTCGACATAATCGATATCGCTCACAGAGCCAAAATCATTTTTGCTATCCACTCCTATAACACAATCAAATGCCGCAGGATAAGAATAGCTACCATCATTATCGAAAGCAGAAACAATTACTGTCCCCTTAGCACCCAGCTCTTTACAAACGCCTTCCAATTCCGATAGGTCATCTGCCACCCTTACTCCAAGGCTTATATTAACAACTTTACATTTCAAATTATCATTCACATACCTAAGCGCAAAAATCAAGCTATCTACACTTAGTTGATTTTTTTCTGAATGCAGCATTTTTATGGCAAATATCCTGTTCTTAGATACCGCTTTGCTTATTATAGTATATATTATCGTTCCGTGTCCAGACACATCTTTCAAATTATGGCCAACTGAAAATAGTCCATCTACATTTTCTATTGAGATAGCATTTAAATCATCCCTAATATCAAAACCACTATCAATAATGACCACATCATAATCATACATTCATTTTGCACTCCCTCCTCAGTTGGTAAAACGAGTATGCTCTAAAAAAGCTATCGCAATCATCATACATCCAGCAACTCGTTTTCTAACTTTTTTAGAGCATTATTTAAGATAAAAAATAGCCTATTTTTAAGACGAACAACCAACTGTACATGTCAACTGTCCATACCAGGGATGTGTTCCCTGAGGTGTAGATGTTGAGTTTTCACCAGAAAAATAATGAATCGCGTTGTCGGAATTCTTAATCTTTTTCTTAAGCACCTTCTTCATCTTTTCACCTCCCTTCTTTCTTAGGTTACTGTTTAAATATGTAGATAATCACGATAGCTCTAATATAAAAGTCATATATCTTCAGACTAGTCATTATTTGAAGATAAAAATGAACTCAACTTTTCGGAAAAGCCTAGAGCAGACTCCATTATCTCATTGTCCAAAAAATCATCCGGTAGTTCTATTCCCATAGTTTCCTCTAACGAAACAATAAACTGTATAAATTTCATAGAATCCGTAATATAATCCGATAACGTAAAATCGTTTTGATTGTCCAAAACAACCATTCCCATTTTTTCTTCCAATACTTTTAAAACAATATTGTAAGAATCATTCATAGCCAATATACCAACTTTCCAAATATTTTTTCCACCACTAACATGTTACTATGCTTCGGCGCTTTCTCCAATTTTAATTGTATTTATAGGATAATGACTGGCGGCATAAAGAATATTCTGACGTAAGCCATCTTTAAATCCATCCGTTTTTAATGCGCATACCTGCCATTTCTGTTTGTTAACATATCTTAACGGGCATCCGGAAGAGACAACTCTGCAACACGGACGATAAAAGCAATCCTGGCACTCTTGTGAAACAGGCTGCATATAATCACTGCCAAGGTACCATTTGTTATGCAGCGCCTCATTCAAATTCAAAATTCCTCTATCATCGATATATCCAACTTTATTATTCTTATTTTCAAAGAAAGAATAGCACTTGTAAACGCTCAAATCCGGTGTAATAACAAAAGCATTCTTTTTTGTAGCAATGCACTTTTGTTCTGGTATCAACTGAAACACCTTTGATTTTTCGCTATATATTTTTTCCATATAGGTCTCATTCTTAAAAAGCTGATCGTACATTTTAAAAGGGTCAACGAATTTTCCATATTTTGATGCAGGTGTATATGAAACCACCGCAGCAAAATTAATTTCGAATCTTGGGTCTCCCGAAAACAAGTCGGCCACAAACTCTACTAATTCATCTAATCTTTCAAGAACATCGCTAGATACATTTATCCTAACTATTACGTGAGCGAACTTATAATGCTTATTATCTCGAATATAAAGAAGGTTCTTTAATATGGTATCAAACGATCCCTTCCCATCACTAGTAAATCTGATTTTGTCATGTTGTTCCTTAAAGCCATCAAGAGTAATCATATAGGTGTAAACTCTAAGTTTGTACAATGTATCAAACACATCTTCCGTAAGAAGAAATGCATTTGTTGTCATTTCGGCAACATACGGAATATGTCTCATATTACAAATCTTAATGAATGTTTCCGACAAATACTTTATAGTATCATATTCCATAAGCGGCTCTCCACCATACCAGCCAATTTTTAGGGATGTGTGATTGGAGATACTCTTTTTTACAAAACTCAGTAGAGCCTTTTGTTTTTCTGGTGTCATTGCCTCTCTATGGAATTTTTGCATGCACTCATAGCAATAAGGGCATCTAAACATGCATTTTCCTGTCGGTAATACAGTTAACTGCAATTGATTATCAAACGCATTCTGGTAATGAGTTGCTTTATACGCTTCATTTTCATTTACCTCTTCCGATACCAAAATACCCAATCTCAAAAGCTGATCTGCTATTGTTTGATATGAAGCATCAATTTTATCATAATCGCACTCAGACGATATGAAAACGCGTTCAAATTTCTCAACGTATTGGCTTTCAATTTTAGCCACGCAACCTAGTCCACGCAAAAAATTATATATAACTAAATTGCCATTCTCGTCATATACCATATAATTATATTTTGATTTTCTAATTCCATAAATCATAGGTTTCTCCTCAACCGTTTTTATATTCATAAATTGAATATATCACTTGCACATTTCTGTGTCAATAATATTTAAGTTTTGTATTATGATGTTGTATAATAAAACTCGATACAACCGAGGCAAAAGTCTATAGTTTAGAGCCTGTTGACACTATTTGATCCACATGAAAACGCAAGCAAACTGAATAAATGAGGAGGATAATATCAAGTTTATCGTATATGGTACAAACTCGGCGAAACGCCTTCAGCCATAGGAATAGTCTTTCGATGATATTCCTTTGCTTGTACATCTCTTTATCATATTCCCACGGATTCACGCGATTTTTCGTAGGTGAAACTACCGCCTTGTGTCCAAACGATTGGCAGAGCTCTCTTGTTTTGTCACCCTCATAGGCTCTATCCATTAAATACGGAACTCCCGAATAATTATCTCCTATGTTTTCGATCGATATTCTTCCTTGCGGTGCGTCGTGACAGTGTCCTCCTGACAAATGCATCTCGACAATAATCTTTTCATTTGCGGATACCACGTGAAGCTTGGTGTTCCATCCGCCTTTTGATTTCCCGATAGATTGCTGTCCGTGTTTTTTAAAGCACCATGTGCATCAGGGTGCAGCTTACAAAAAGTACTGTCCAAAGCCAGAACTTCTACCTTGATCGCAATAATCTTTTCTTGCTGTTGTGCGTTGAAAATGCGCTGTATTACGAAGTTTTCGCACCATCTTTTAAATCTTTGGTATATGTTGTTTCATTTGCTGCATTTTTATGGAAGCATACTCCATTTGCCCCATTTTCGGCGATATATAAAATGGCGTTGATAAACGTGTAATTGTCGATCTTTACATTACCGCGCTGAATAGGAAAACACTTTTCGATTCTTGCGTACTGCTCTTTTGTAATATTCATGTGTTTTATATCGCACTTTTCCATTAGCGCCAACAGGCTCTAATTTTCTTTTGCTCTATTGTGATTTTTTCCAAAAACATAGCTAAGAACTTTATCGGCATATCACTTCAAAATAATGTTTAACAGATAAATCTTATCAAAATAATAAAGTTAATGCCGATAAAATTAGCAAAAATAGTTTTGATTTGTATTTTTGCGATATTTATTTTCTATAGATGTTCTTAGGCTCCTTGGCTTGATATCCACCATAATGGGATGCCGCTCCGCATGCCAATACAGCCATGTGCTTGGCAAATTTCCCGATCATCTCGGCGACAGATTTCTTAAAGCTTTTCACAAAGATCACCTCTTTTCTCTTTAATTATTCCAGCCACCATGAGAACAGCAATTAAAAAAACAGTTAATATAATCATTGTGCCTACATAACTTTCAATAAAGAAAATTCCGATACAATTAATTATTATAGTTACTATAAACCCTGTTATTTTTAATTTCTTTTGCTTTGACTCATCAATTGGCTTATTCTTATTCTCTATTGGACCAAAAACTAAAATAATCGCTTCAATAATGCAAACCAGAAATATTGCTATCGGCAAAGAGATACTTTGGGAGAATATCGTATTAAAAAAAGTTACAAGTGTAAAGGTTATGCACATCAGCATGTTACATCTGAAATATGTGTCGGCATGATACCCTCCTGTAAAAGATCTAATTAGTATGAACAGTGAAAGAAAAATGACACTGTCTATTACATGATGAATAATTATTCCTATGATTAATATAAGAATAATATTAAGCAATGAGGATATACTTATTTCTATTCCATATCTATAGAAATTCTGAACGTCATCATCATTGTTAATAACATTTTGGCTTGTTATAAATTTCAAAACACAAGATACTATATAGTTCATATTATCACCTTTTCCTGCATTATATAATATGTTGTCTTAACTGTCAAGCATTTTGGCACAAGGTGCAGTTTTTAGGCACGAAATTTTTTTAACTTCAATTCGCTCGCTGGCTGCTTACTTCGTTTTGTGAAGCTATCGGTTTGTAACAGTCAATGGTAGTTTGTGGAACATTGGTTTTAGACATAGTTTAATGAGGCATAAAACGTCAAGGCAAGCAAATGATTAAACGTAAAAATCCGTTACTGTTTGTTCAGTAGCGGATTTTTCAATTACATATTCATTCTGACTGCGTCAGCATCATAACTTTGCAGCAGAACATATTGTCCGATTCGTAGAAGTCGCATCTGCCGTTGTATTTTTGTGCAATATCTCTGATTATCGCTGTTCCAAACCCGTGCTCACCTCTGTCCTTTTTTGTGGTAATCAGCTTTGGATTGCTGCTCAGAACTGACTCCTGAATTGAATTTCTCACAAGAAAAGTATATACATTGTCCTCCTTGTCTATCCGGAGAAAGATGCATTTTTCCATGTCGCCTGTTATGTTTTTGCAGGCGGTCACTGCATTCTCCAGCATGTTGCTGAGCAGGTCGCACAGGTCGGAATCGCTTATCCCGTCAAAGTCAGCTACAGTTATGCAGGATACCTTTATGCCTAATGTGAAGGCAGTGGTAAGCTTCTCGTTTATAATGGCGTTCACTATGTCGTTGTTGGTCCTGACAAACGGTTCAGCGCGTTCTGCCTGCCGGTAATTGCTCGAAATAAATGCTTCAGCCCCATCGTATTTGCCGTCTTTTATAAGACGGTAAATCGTCGTGTATTTGTCCTTTATGTCGTGCCTTATCTTTCTGATGGAATCATACTGAGACTGAACGTTTCCGATAAACTGCTCAAGATACTGCTCTCGTAGTTTTAACAGTTCCATTTCTTTCAACTTCTGATTCTTTATAAAAAGAGAGTGTATGATGTAGAACATTAAAAAATTAATTATTATAATAACCAGATACGACAGATTGATATAAATGCGTTCTTCAACGCTTATTTTTAAAGACAGAGTATGTATTATAGCTACCAGAACAAACGAAGTAATCAGAACCAGAACGATAGCAAACCAATCGGAAAAAGTATATTCATCGGCATATTTAAATATTTTAGCGGCAATAATAAATAATATTAAAATTGATATCTGAATAATTATTAATGCTAAAAATCTGATGGAATTTTGATTTACTACAAGCTCTGACACAGTTACCTTAAACAATGATGAAATAACATTAAGCTCAACAGTTGTTACAAGTAAAATTATTATTTGAGGAATTGCAACGGAAAGAATTTTTTTAATAAGATTATCTGAAAAAAAACAAAATGCAAAAGCAAAAAGGTTAAGCCAATACAATACACTGCCAAACCCCTCGAAAACCGAAAAATAATTTAAAACGGTAACCAAAGAACCTTCTGTAAATGCAAATACTGCCCCACCGATTTTTGCGGAATTTTGTGATTTTGGAGTCAAAAATTTATATATAAACAAAGTTGCAAGAGCACCTTGATAAAAATTGATTGATATTTCAAAAACATGCCATAATAAATTGCTCATTTCTTTCTCCTCAGATATCGGGTCAGTTTTTCATCTGCTGATTGCTTGTAATTCTTGCTCATATTCAGCCTGAAGCCATGCTTGAAAATTACTTCGTCTTTGTCTTTGTCAATATTAAAGACATGACGAAGATTTACAAGAAAGCATTTATGTATGCGGACAAAATCATACGCCGCCAGATATTCTTCCAGCTCGCCGATATTTCCCCTGACGCTTATGGGTTCCCTTCCACAGGTATGATATATTACATAATGCTTGCTGCTCTGGATATAATAGATGCCCTTCATCATTACGGCAACCCTGCCGGCGATTTTGTTTTCAAGCACAACAGGCATATTCTGTTTCAATTCAATAAAAAGCTGATTTACAACGCTGTGAAGCTTGTTATCAAAAAATGAATCCCGGCTCTTGGTTATAAAATTAAGCGGTCTGAAATAAAGGCTATCGTAAACAAGCTCCGGGTGATTTGTAACAAAGATAATATAGCAGTCGCCTGAGCCTGAAATAGCCGCTGCCAGTTGAAATCCCGAAAGCTCAGGCATATCAATATCCAAAAAAACCACATCAAACGGCTTCATATTATGATGAGCAAACAACAATTCGCTTGATAAATAGCTTTCAATTTCTATTTTCTCATCGGTCTGTGTTTCAAACTCCCGCTTTACCGCCTGAGTCATAAACTCTACAAAGTTTCTGTTATCATCGCAAATGGCTATTCTTAGCATAACGGGCATCCTCCTTTCGATGATGGTTATAATCAAAATGATTGTATTTAAAATATATTTTTTAGCATAAAACGACGCAAATTATATAAATCATACAAAATAACAACCTGCAAATGTATTTGTAATATAATTAAGGCATTGCAATTATGCACAAGGAGTGATTTACATTCATGAAAAAGCAAAAAAATAATGTAAATGTTTTTGATGAAAATCAAAAAAGAATAATAGCTAAAACACTGGTTAACTTGCGAGAATTAAATTTTCTCACTCAAATTGATGTAGCTAAACACCTGCATATCACATCGAGCTCTATATCACATTACGAAAAAGGAATAACAATTCCACCAACCGAGATTGTTGTACGTCTGGCTGCATTCTATAATGTTACTACAGACTATATACTAGGCAGATGTGCAAGTAAAACAAATCTTAACGATACGTATGCTTTAAAACTAACTGACAAAATGACTATTGGCGATGCAGTTGAGATAATGATCAATATGACTGATTCTGAAAAGGAACATTTAGCTTTCATTATAAAATTGATCGGCAGTCAAAAAAATCCTTAACATTATAGAACCCGGACATAACAGTTTGGTTTTTTTTATTTTACCATGAATAAATACCAAGGTCAAGTAATTTGTTTTTTTCAATGTTTCGTGTCAGAATGCTGCACCTTGTGCCATTTTTGTTGACTTATTGATAAAAACTTGTTAAACTAGACATATATGATACCGTTGTGGTTCAGATTTCGGAATAAATATGTGTATTGTGAGATTTATTTTGTGGAGAGGATGTTTTTGAAAGCAATAAATTGATAAGCTGTGAACTGAATTTCATCGGATGCAAAAAATGTCTATAATTGTGCGTACAAATAAACATTTATTCACTAAAGGCTTAACCAATAATCTTTAGATGTGCTGACTTGGCAAACAACAATTAAAAATCCGGGAGTATAACAACGCTTTTAAAGCCTAAAGTTATACTCCTTTTTTTTATCAGACTTTTCAGTTTTAAAAGCAGAAAGGTCTGTTTTTTATGCCCATTTTTAAATGCTGGCAAACATACATGGCAAGATACCCATAGCCTTCGTTTTGATTCAAAAAAAGTAATCAAAACGGAGGTAAAAAAATGAACAGAAAAAAAGTGAGTGTGTATGACGCAGCGAGTAAAAATTATCAGGAAGTGGAAGTCAGCGACGAGGTCTATACATATTACAAACGAACCGAATGGGCTATCAAAAATAACGATAAATCATTCTATGATCATGAGATACAGTTTTCAATGCTGCGTGGCAGTTCTGATGGAGCTTCTGAGAATTTCCACGAGTTTATTGTCAATGAAAATACAGCAGAAAAACGCATTATGTCAGAACAGCTGAAAAAGGCATTGAAAATGCTGCCTTCAAAAGACAGAGAACTTATTGACATGCTGTTCTATAAAGAAATGACTGAACGTGAATGTGCAGCATTTTATGGCATAAGTCAGAAAAATATCAACAAAAAGAAGCAACGAATTTTGAGCAAGATTCACAAACTTTTGGAACAAACATAAATTCGGGGGTATCAAAAGCCGTACTTTTTACCCTATACAAGTGGAAGGAATATTTCCATAGCATCTTGACAACAGAATAACAGCATCGGGAAAACGTTAATCCTGCGGCCGGTATAAATCTCGGTAGCCAAATGTGATGTCCGCCAAGACCTTTTAAAAGTAAAAAGCGAGCGAAAAAGACAAGTCACAGACCTTTGAACAGCTTTCAAAGTTGGCGATGAAACGCAGGAGGATAATGATACTTCCGTCCAGCCACAGACTCAAGCAATGGGGGCGGCTCTGAGAGAACCTCAGAGGGATGAGATGTCCATGAGATGAATACGCTGTTCATCGTTTCCGAGGCTTAGATGATAAAAACACAAACGTCCGAAAATTGAATCGGACGAAGGCAAAACGAAATTAAGTTGTTCCGCACTGTTTTTTGCGGTGCGGATATAACTCAAAGGCAGGAGAGTTTTTCCTGTCTTTGAGCTATATATACATTAAAGAACGGAGGAAATAGCTTGTTGAATGAAAAGGACTTTTCGGATGGGGAAAGAATCCGAAAGAAGCTTCTGAAAATGAAAAGAAAAAAGTTCAAAAACAAAAACATTGATGATATATAAATGCTGTTCTCGTCCTAAAAGGATGGCCTTAAAAGCTTTCGTGAGATGAAAGGTCTTGGAATCACAGTATATGATATGTTGAGAAAGAGTATATTAAGATAGCACGCATTTGATTTTTACACCAAATACAGGGTTATTTTCTTTGATATTTCACTATATCTATCTTGTTGTTTCTTTGTGTATCTTGACACAGCACTTTGTGCCTTGTCGCTTGTTTGTCGCTTAAATCCGCAAGGGGATATTAAAGGATATTAGTTGATATGGGGCTTAATCTGATAGATTAGCTATGTCCTGCGAAAGTTGCTCCTGCGCCTTTTTGTATTTTTCTTGAAGTGTCAGAAAATCTTTCAACTTTGTTTGAACAAAATCTTTCTGTTCTTTATATGGGATATAATCAATGTAATAGTCCTTAAACATATCTGGCGATATGGTCAGCTTAGACGTTCCATCTGCTAAGTCTGAAACAATCTGTTTGCGTATAGAGGCAAAATAGCAATTGTAAAACTCTAAGTCAATCGGATGTTTTGGGTCATCCTTGTTTGTTAAGACAAGGCACAAATTGCTTGCAATGAATTTTCCGTTAACATAGTGGCTGCGCCCTAAAGAACCTGCTGCGCTAACTGCATACACAATCGCTTCTGTATCAAGGGCGTATTCTGTATGTGTTTTCCATTCTTCGCTTGCTGTCACAAACGGATAATCCCCGTCAATGTTGCTTTCGCTTGCCAGTGTCCCTTTAGTTATGTGAAATAGCGAGCCAATTTTTACCATTTCATAGTTACTATTACGCCGAGTCTGTACACCTGCACAATTCAACACGCCGTCCTTATATATCTTCTTCTTTTGACAAACTCCCGGTATTTCTTTTGAGTTGAATATTGCGTCTAAAATAGTGTCCTCTATTTCAGACCATGTGCCGTTTTTATCAATACGCCCTTTGTGCTGAATGCTTACAAAGCCGTCATCATCAAGATTATAGAAAAGCACATCGTCAGATTGAATGTGCGGTGTTTTTGTAAAACCGAAAATAGAGGTGTTCACAGTTCGCTTTTGCTCTGAAAACAACTTGTTAGGCATTTTAATAACATACTCCAATTTTGCCATAGACAAAACCTTTTCTGTCAATCCTCCTTGATTATGGGTCATAGTAGGCGTAGGCATGATAATAACAAGTTTCCCACCGGGTTCAAGATAATTCAATGCCTGAATAGTAAACTTTATGGGATTGTTGTTTTCATACGGTGGATTGATAATAACCCTTGTAGGTTTCATTCCGCGTATGTAATCCAATAGTTCTTTGTCGTTGTTATTGACAATACCGCCTTGTGTTTCGTCAAGCAAGCTACTCCTGTATAACAAATTAGTTCTGCCGTCACCGTGCAGGAACATATTTGAACACGCAAGAGCGAAAAGAACAGAGTCGATTTCAAAGCCTATAAGTTGCGTTTCTTTGATTTTAGTAATTGTATCCTCGTCGCCTTTAGCAAGTGCAATCATTGTTTCCATAGCTTCCATGAGAAAGCCACCGGAACCCGCACAAGTATCTAATACAACGTCATTTACAGATAGACGTGCCAAACGGACCATAAGTTCTTTTATATGGTCAGGGGTTAAGATTATGTTCTTGTTATCCACTTTTCCCGCACGGGATAGAAATATTTTATATGCACGCCCTAAAATATCCTGCTTTTCTTCGTTTTGAAAAGGATAGAATATCTTTTCTTCAATAATGCCTATGATTTTCTTGTATTCATCAAGTGTATAGTCGATATTTTTAATAAACGAAAATTTATCACGCCAGCTAAACTCTTTTGAAAGATTGTTAATTTTGCTTTCAAGTTCTGTCGTGATTGCTTCAAGGATAGCTTTATTTAGATTATGTGCTTCAAGAACTGTTGCTTTTGTTGTCGCAACTTCCTGTTTTGATGGGGCTTGAATGTTCTTATAAGTGCTTCTAAAATTGTTATTCTTCAAAGCGATCATAAGACCAGAAAAAAACAAGCTACGGTCGGTATCACGAACCTTATTGTTATCATTAAACCGTTTATTCAAGTCCTTTAATACTGTTATAAGGGCTTCAGTTGTTACGCTCTCGCCGTATTTCGTTTTAACATACTGCTTTTTAATTGCGGGAATAGAAAGCAGGGTGTTTTCCTGTGGGAATAACTTTATTTCGGTCATTCCCATAAGTTTTAGATAATACGTCACACGTATATTTTCCCTTGATTGCCCAGTCACACTAATACCGATAATATCTTTGTGTATCTTATTGTTTATCATGTAATATTGTACTTCGTCCTGCGCTGCGGCATGATCTGTCGCTTTTGCTTCAACCACTATACAATAATCACCGCTATCGCAGAAAAAATCAGGATAGCCGCTATATGAAGTACCTTTTTTGGATGTAAAACCATATCCGGACGGAATGGCAGATTTTTCTATAAATGCATTGGCCCCATAAAAATCACGAAAAAGGTTTTCGGTAACCGTTTCGCTAACTTTCTTTCTTGCCATATCATTTGCCGCCTTTCTCTGCGCCGCCGTTTATCTCCACTATATCATCAAGTGTACAGACCAACGCGACACAGATTTTTGCTAAACTGTCCATTGCAACGGGTTCATCTTTGCCCATTTCGGCAAGTATGTTTGTACTGATACCCGCCTGTTTTCGCATTTCCGTTCTCGTAATGCCTTTATAAATCAATAGTTTCCATAGCTTATTACAGCTGTACGTCATAAGTTCACCCTCCGAAACACCCTGAAAACGCACAAAATATTACAAGATATATTATAGCACACATTGCGGCAAATTTCAATACACCCTGTAAGCATGATATTAAAGCAAGAATGTAAGCTGGGGCAAGGAGAAAGCCTGTCGGGAGGGTAAGGTGCCGTTTCAGTATAAATATCTGCTGGGCTACAAAAAGGGAGCGGAGGGAAAGCGTGTGGCTTAAAGGCGAAGTACAGAGAATTCTCAAAAATGAGAAATATGTCGGCGACGCACTGCTTCAAAAGACGTACACGGTGGACTGCATAACTCACAAGGTAGTGAAAAATCACGGCGAACGTCCCATGTATCTGGTGACAGACAATCATACGCCAATTGTTGACCGTGATACATTTAACCGTGTGCAACAGGAGTTTGCAAGGCGTAATTCCAAGCGAAAGATAAGCGATAAGACAAAAACCGAACAGGGTAGGTACAGCGGCAAATGCGGAACACCCTATCGCAGAATCACCTGGACGGCAGGCGGCAAAAAGCAAATCGTCTGGCGGTGCATAAGTCGTCTTGAGCACGGCAAGAAGTACTGCCCTGATTCACCCACGATTAATGAGGAAAAACTGCACAAGGCGATAATTCACGCCATAAATAACTATTACTCCTGCCGAGATG
>CALXIQ010000021.1 GCA_944388405.1 uncultured Ruminococcus sp.
CCCATCTCGATCCAGTGAGCCCAGTAATCGCCTACATTATAGCCGATGAAAGGCTTCATAGCCATTGGGTCGTGACGAAGAACGCCTACTGCACCTGTAGCTGCCGCTGTTGTTTCAGAGGAAACAGCTGAACCCATGTAGGTTCCGTGATTCCAGTCGAATGCCTGATATACCAGCGGAGTTGTTTTTGCACGTCTGCCGCCGAAGATGATTGCGGAGATAGGAACGCCCTGTGGATTATTAAATTCAGGAGAAATGCATGGGCAGTTTACTGCAGGAGCAGTAAATCTTGAGTTAGGATGTGCAAGCTTATTGCCGGCAGCAACATACTCAGGTCCATTTACCTTTTCGCCCTTCCACTCTATAGCGTTTACAGGAGGATTCTTGTCAAGTCCTTCCCACCACGGAGTCATATTGTCAGCGTTAAGCGCTACGTTTGTAAAGATAGTATTCTTTTTAGTAGACGCAAGCGCATTGTAGTTTGACTTAGCATTTGTTCCCGGAGCAACTCCGAAGAAGCCGTTCTCAGGATTGATAGCATAAAGTCTGCCGTCGTCGCCCTGCTTGAGCCATGCAATGTCGTCGCCTACTGTCCATACCTTATAGCCCTGCTCTGTATAGCATACGGGAGGAATAAGCATTGCAAGGTTGGTCTTTCCGCAAGCGGAGGGGAATGCAGCGGTAATGTACTTAACCTCACCGTCGGGCTTTTCAACACCGAGAATAAGCATATGCTCAGCCATCCAGCCCTCGTTCTTGCCCTGGAATGAAGCAATTCTCAGAGCGAAGCACTTCTTGCCCAGCAGCACGTTTCCGCCGTAAGCGGAGTTGATGGACCAGATTGTGTTGTCCTCAGGGAAGTGTACAATATATCTGTTTTCAGGGTCAATCTGAGCCTTTGAGTGAAGTCCTCTTACAAAGTCGTTGGAGGTGTCTCCCAGGTTTTCAAAAGCCTTTTCACCCATTCTTGTCATGATGTCCATGTTAAGCACAACATAGATTGAGTCGGTAAGCTCAACGCCCACCTTAGCAAGGGGCGAACCGATAGGTCCCATTGAATAGGGGATAACATACATTGTTCTGCCCTTCATAACGCCGTCATACATGGGTGTAAGCTTAGCGTACATCTCCTTGGGGTCGCACCAGTTGTTTGTAGGACCTGCGTCGTCCTTGTTTCTGGAGCAGATAAAAGTTCTGTCCTCAACACGCGCAACGTCGTTGGGAAGCGTTCTATGATACAGACAGCCCGGATATTCGTCCTGATTCATCTCAATCATTTCACCTGTGGAAATTGCCTCTGCGCGGAGAGCCTCAAGCTGCTCGTCAGAGCCGTCAATCCATACTACCTTATCGGGCTTTGTAAGAGCAATCATTTCATCAACCCAAGCGTTTACGTTAGGGTTCTTAGTCAAACTTGCCATAATTTTTTAACTCCTTTCAAAATAAATCCTCTCTTAAACGGAACACGATTTAAAAAAATCAAAATTCCCATAGATATCATTATAACCTATATCAATTTTTTTGTCAACAGCCGATTTGTTAAATTTTTAACGTTGTTTTGCAAGAAATCTTACATAAAAATTCACAAAAAGCCTCATCTTTCCCGAAAAATCCTCTGAAGCAGCCCAGAATATGAATAAATGCTGATTAAATCTTGCATAAACTATGTGCCCTGATTATTTTTAAGCCGCCTGTCGTTATTTCTTTAAGGCAAGACCGGCGTAAATTCTACCCTTTGCACAATTCACAGCAAAATAATATGATTTGTTTGTGCATTTTGGCTCTGCCGTGCAAAATCACGCCTTCAAAGCGGAATTTACATCGTTATTATGCACATTTGTCTTGGCTTTTATCAGCCCGCCTGTAATAAAGCTGCACAAGCCTGCCGCTTAAACCGTAAATTTCGCCCTGTTTGCAGCAGCAGAGCTTTAGCGTTATTATAATATTGTCAAATCAAAGAAAAGAGGTTATGCATATGACCACCACAGTTAAATCAGGAAACAAGCTGCGGCTTGTGACTTTAACGGGGCTGTTTTCGGCGGTGATATACCTTGTCACCGCTTTTGTTCACATTCCCACCGGCGTCGGCTACACTCACCCGGGAGACGGAATTGTTTATCTTGCGGCAAGTGTTCTTCCCACCCCTTACGCTGCCGCAGCCTGCGCAATAGGCGGCGCCCTTGCCGACGGACTGTCGGGCTTTGCAGTGTGGATTCCGGCAACTGTTGCAATAAAAGCTTTGACCGCTTTGTTTTTCACAAATAAGACGAAAAAAATAATCTGCCTGAGAAACCTTGCCGCCATAATACCGTCACTTATTCTGTGCGTTGTGGGCTACAGCCTTTACGAAGGGGTTGTTATTGCCGGAGGATTTTCCGCAGCCGCAATAGCCGCCGCATTCACCCAGACCCCCTTTTACTGTATTCAGGTTGCAATAAGCTCGGCGGTTTACATACTTCTCGGAACGGCGTTTGACAAAACAAAGCTGGGGAGTCTGATTTAATCCCCTTTCCCACACCGAAGTGATATAAAAAACAGGGCTGACACTATTTTTGTCCGCCCTGTTCAATTCTCAATAGCTTATCCAATTGCCGTATTCGTCATAGTAGCCGCTTATCCAGTTGCCGTAAGCGTCATAATAGCCGCCTTCGGTGTTTACCCAGTTGCCGTACTGGTCATAGTAACCGCCGGTTGTTCCGGCAGTAGTATCATTACCGTATTGACCATAATCATCGTATTCCGAGGAACTATCCACCGCAGATTCGCCGTAAACGGTTTGCTGAAGCAGCTGCATATTTGAATCAAAATCCACGCTGAGTACCGACATTCCGTTTATATACTCATTTGTAAAGGTTCCGTCGGCAGGTATCCTCAGCTCCTGAATATCGTAATTCATATAATCGAAAGCGTTAAGCAGCAATGTTGCAATCTCACCCGACTCAAGGTCGGTTGTAACCTCGGGAAGAACACGGTTTAAAAGACTGTCAAGCTCCAAAAGATTAAGCTCTTTTGATTTTTCTATCATTTCGGCAATTACTTTTCTCTGACGCTCGGTACGTTCAAAGTCGGCGTTGCCAACATATCTTAAACGTGCATAGCCAAGCGCCTGGTTTCCGTTAAGCAGCAAATCCTCGCCGCCTTGATAAAGGTAATCCGTTCCGCTTGCGTTGCCCAGATACTTGTTCTGTTCTGCCATAGGTTCCTGCATACCAATCGCTTCTTCGTCGGAAAGAGTGATGTTAAGTCCGCCTACGGTATCTACTATATCAATAAAGGAATAGAAATTAACCACAACATATCTGTCTATGGTAACACCGAAATACTGCTCCAGCACGTCCTCAAGATATATCGCTCCGCCATGGTAGTAGGCAGCGTTAAGACGATTTGAATAGCTTAACTGCACATCCGACGTGCTGGGCAGATAAAGATATATATCACGCATAAACGAGGTCATTGTTATGGTTTCAAGCTCAGAGTTTATGGAAATAAGCATCATTACGTCGGTATTTCCTCTCTCCTCCGCAGCAGTATCCCTTATATCCTCGCCTATAAGCAGAATGTTATACACATTGCTGTCGCTCATGATAGACGATGCGCTTTGCTCAAGCTGCGCCTTAAGCCTTGCTTCCTCTTCCTCAAGACTAAGGGTATCTTCTTTTGTAGGGTCGGCATCACCGTAATTTGGTCTATCGGAATTAAAGCCTCCGTTATCACGGTTCAGCAGCGAAACATAGCCCTCAAACTTTATCCACACCGCCAGCGCTATTATGCACAAGGCAAGAAACACAAAGCCTGCTATAACGCCGGCTTTTTTCTTTGTTGACCAGCTTCTGAAGCCCTTCTTCACCGCCGCACCAGAGGTTGGGGTGGGAGCGGAAATTTCTGCGCTTGCGGGAATCGCACCTGCCGCTGCGGCTACAGGTCTGCCCACGCCGTTCTGACTGACGGTTCTGCGTGAGGCGTCCGGGTTTACGGGTCTCCGTGGAGCGTTCTGATTTTCCGCTCTGCGTGTACCGTTCCGATTGACGGCGGTTGTTCTCTCGCCGCTGCGGTTTGCGGTTGTTCTGCGTGGGTCGGTGGAGTTTTTTGCTCCGCCGCCCGAAGGGGCAGGGTTTTTAACCCCCGTCCGGGAAGCCGATTGGGGACGTTTTCCCGCAGGTCGGCTTGCACTCTGTCGCTGGCCGCTTTGGACATTCTGCCGGGACGGAGCAGGTCTTCTTTCAGTCCCTGTCGTATTTCCCTGAGCAGCCGCTTTGGGAGCGCTGCTGCGGGGTCGAGCGGTTTTCTCAGTCCCTTCCGCCTTATTCTGACGATTGCTTTTCTTGATAGCCATCACCGACGCAATAAGCTCTTCAAGCTCGGGGTCGGGAGAAGCTTCTTTTTTGGAATCAATATCGTTATTGGATGTTCTGTTGTTTTGTGACATAACACGCCTCGTTTCCGGTATTTTACCGACAGCTAAAGAAGCTTAACGACTTCCCATGCATATACCGCCCCTTTGCAGGTTGATATGACTGCCGATGTTAAAATTCCATTGTAAATAATGATTACTTAGAATTAAATAAATATTACAATTTGATTACATAGTATTGCTTTATAATTATATACTAAAATATCTTAAAATACAACACGCAAATATGACGAAAATCTTACATAATTTCATATAGATTTTATAATTCTGAATAAAAACCGCTGTAATTCTTGTTGCTTTGTTATAAATATTATAAATATACAGCTATATCTGTAAATACTCTACGGTTCTATTTTACCCGACGATGCGATAATTAGTCGTTGCAATATGTGTCGGTGTATGTTATAATTAAAATATATTTTCGTGAAAGAGGTTGATCGTTTATGACAAACAGCTATGAAAGTCCGTTTTGTACCAGATACGCCAGCAAGGAAATGCAGTATCTTTTCTCGGCGGACAAAAAATTCACCACCTGGAGAAAGCTTTGGGTTGCTCTGGCAAGAGCTGAAATGAAGCTTGGACTTCCTATAACTCAGGAGCAGGTGGACGAGCTTGAAAGAAACGTTGAAAATATAGATTACGCCGTTGCTGCCCAAAGAGAAAAAGAGGTTCGTCACGACGTTATGTCCCACGTTTACGCCTACGGACAAGTGTGCCCTAAGGCAGCGGGAATAATCCACCTGGGAGCTACCTCCTGCTATGTGGGGGATAACACCGACGTTATTATAATGCGTGACGCTCTTTTGGTGGTAAAGAGAAAGCTTGTAAAGGTAATAGACCAGCTTGCAAAGTTTGCAGACAAATACAAATCTCTCCCCTGTCTTGCGTATACTCATCTTCAGCCTGCTCAGCTTACCACGGTGGGAAAGAGAGCAACACTCTGGTGCAACGAGCTGCTTATGGACCTTGAGGACCTGGATTTCAGACTTTCAAAGCTTAAGCTTTTAGGCTCAAAGGGCACCACCGGAACTCAGGCTTCCTTTATGGAGCTTTTTGAGGGCGACAGCGAAAAGGTCAAAAAGCTTGAGCAGATGATTGCCGAAGAAATGGGCTTTGACGCAGTTGTTCCCGTTTCGGGTCAGACCTATTCAAGAAAGATGGATTTTCAGGTTTGCTCGGTGCTGGCAGGAATTGCTCAGTCGGCAAGCAAATTTTCAAACGACATCCGTATTCTCCAGTCCTTCAAGGAAATTGAGGAGCCCTTTGAAGCAAATCAGATTGGCTCGTCGGCAATGGCATACAAGAGAAACCCCATGCGAGATGAAAGAATTACCTCACTTTCAAGATACGTTATCTGCGACCTGCTTAACCCTGCCTTCACCTCGGCTACCCAGTGGTTTGAAAGAACTCTTGACGATTCGGCAAACAAGAGAATTTCCGTTGCAGAGGCGTTCCTTGGAGTTGACGCTATCCTCAACATAATGCTCAACGTTACAAATCCCGATAACGGTCTGGTGGTATACGACAAGATTATCACTCGCCGTGTAATGGCGGAGCTTCCCTTTATGGCTACCGAGAACATCATGATGGACGCCGTTAAGAAGGGTGGCAACCGTCAGGAGCTTCATGAGCGTATCCGTGAGTATTCAATGATTGCAGGAAAGCGTGTAAAGCAGGAGGGCCTTGACAACAACCTGTGCGAGCTTATTTTGTCAGACCCTATGTTTATGATTACAAAGGAAGAAATGGACGCAATTATGAAGCCCGAGAACTTTATCGGCAGATGTCCTCAGCAGGTAGAGGAGTTTATTGAAAACTGCGTTAAGCCGGTAGTAGAGGCTAACGGCGTTTCCGACGACGTGGCTGAAATCAACGTATAACCTGTCGCCTATGTCCCCCGCCGCTAAGGCGGCGGGTTCCATTCAGACTTTCAATGGGGTTTTAATCCCCCACTGAAACCCTGAGGAGCAAAGCTCCCGGCGTGATTAAGCAACAGCTCTGAAAGAGATGTTATTATCAACGTTTTGCTCCGATTTAAATCAAGCAAGAAAGGAACTGATAAAAATGAAAATAGAAACCCAACTGCTCCACGAGGGCTACACTCCCAAAAACGGCGAACCGAGAGTAGTGCCCATTGTGCAGAGCACTACTTACGTTTACGACGCCACCGACGATGTTGCCGCCGTATTCGACGACCCCACCAAAAGCCTTATCTACTCCAGATTTGAAAACCCCACCACCGACGCAGTAGAAAAGAAGATAGCCTCTCTTGAAGGGGGAGTTGCCGCAATGTGCACCTCTTCGGGACAGGCAGCCACGCTTATTTCAATTCTGAATATATGCAGCGCAGGCGACAGTTTTATTGCCTCCTCCTCCATTTACGGCGGAACGATAAACCTTTTTTCTGTAACTTTTAAGCGTATGGGCATAGAGTGCATATACGTAGACGTTGACGCATCTGAGGAAGAGCTAATGGCAGCCTTTAAGCCCAACACCAAGGCCATGTTCGGCGAAACCATTGCAAATCCTGCTCTTACGGTGCTGGATATAGAAAAGTGGGCAAAGGTTGCTCACGCAAACGGTGTGCCGCTGATAATCGACAACACCTTTGCAACTCCTTACCTCTGCCGGCCTTTTGAGTGGGGCGCCGATATAGTAATGCATTCCACTTCAAAATACCTTGACGGTCACGCCGTTCAGGTGGGGGGAGTTATTGTGGACAGCGGAAAATTTGACTGGACAAACGGCAAATTCCCCTGCATGACCGAGCCTGACGAAAGCTATCACGGAACTGTCTACACCGAAAAATACTCCTTCGCCCCATACATTGTAAAAGCAAGAATGCAGCTTATGAGAGATTTCGGCTGCTATCCTGCTGCACACTCCTCATTTCTGCTTAATCTGGGAATCGAAACGCTGGCGGTAAGAATGGATCGCTACTGCGAAAACGCTCTGAAGGCGGCTAAGTTCATTCAGGCGTCAGACAAAGTAGAGTCGGTTTCCTACCCGGGACTTGAGGGCGACAAGTATCATTCCCTCGCCCAGAAATACCTCCCCAAGGGTGCAAGCGGCGTAATCTCCTTCTCAATTAAAGGCGGTCGTGACACTGCGGTGAAGTTTATGGACAGCTTGAAGCTTGCCTCAAACGAAGTTCACGTAGCCGACATTCGCACCTGCGTGCTGCACCCGGCTTCAGCTACCCACCGTCAGCTGACCGACGAGCAGCTTGCCGCTGCGGGAATCGACGGAGGTCTTATAAGATTTTCGGTAGGTCTTGAAAATGTAGACGATATAATCGACGACCTTAAACAGGCGTTTGATGCAATAGACTAAGCTTATTAAGATTACATAAAAATCCCCGGGTAAAACCGGGGATTTTTAACTTCGTTACGCTCACTGGCGTTCGCTCCAATTTTGTGGGGGCTCATAGTTTGTCCCCGCTGAGGTAAGTTTGATTAAAACATAGGTTTGCTACATAGTTTGTGCTGCACTAATTAGGCAGAAAATAATGCGTAAGAAAGGGGCGATGTAGACATCGCCCCCTACAAATCTATGTTTAAAACCAATGCCCCGCCAAACTGCCCTTGACGGTTACAAACCGATAGCCCAATTAAAACGAAGTGAGCGACAGCGAACGGATCGATATTGCGCCGTCCGCGCTCAGGACCCGTCTGCGCTCAGGACCTGTGCTGCGACTGTGGATAGATATTTGCTCAGCCGGCACAAAAAAATCCGCTACCACAAAGTGATAACGGATTAGCTTGTTTACAAACTCACTTCAATTGACTAACATGCTCCCATAAGCATTGTCTAAAACCGATTCACGGTCAAACTATGTCAAAAACCAATGCTCCCGACAAACTAACCTTGACGGTTACCAACCGATAGCCCAATCAAAACGAAGCGAGCAAAGCGAGCGGATCGATATTGCGCCGTCCGCGCTCAGGACCCGTCTGCGCTCAGGACTGTTCTCCGCCGTTTTCCGCAAGGAATTGTTCGGTGTCAAGCGGATAGTTCTTCAAATCAGGCAGCTCATCTAAGGTCAGCACCCTTTCGCTGTTGTAGATTTTATTCCACATCTCAAGGGAAGTGTATTCGCCCGAAAGCTGCATATCTTTCAAAGTGTACTCGCCGTTCCATGTTGAGAACCAAGCCCATCTTGAGCCGTCGCTGAAAGCAGCATCGGGGTCAAACAGCGCACCGTTTTCTGTCATTGCAATAATCTTGTTAGTATCGGTAACAGACTTCATAAGGTCGTATATATCCTTCTGAGAAGATGTATCCTGAGGATCTGCATAAATATCGTAGCCGATTATGTCAACATACTCATCGCCCGGATAATATGTGGGATCCTGTCCGTTCCATACCCAGATAAGGTTGTTGATGTTGTGAACGTTTGTAAGTCTGTCATACATAAGCTGCCACAGCTCTATGTATGCGTCAGCTCCCGACGAGCCCCACCAGAACCAGGGGTTCTTCCACTGAGGATCTCCGCCGCCCTCGTGGAGAGGTCTCCACAGAATAGGCACGTGGTGGTCGTCAAGATTCATCAGTATTTCCGCAATTGCATCTATATCTCTTATGAGATAATCGTAACCCTCGGGGTCTGAGCCGTCAAGGGCAGCCGAAAGGCTGAAATTTGTGGCGTCGGAATAGAAGCCTTCCCACCATGCCGCGCCGTTATAATTCAGATACGGCTCGGGAGCGTTCCAGTGCCAGCACATCGACACAATTCCGCCCTCGTTTTGCCACCAGTCTATCGCCTGCTGAGGAACAACCGCGCCGCCGCCGGAGCCGTTTGCCACACGGCTGGGTGAGGATTCAATCAAATCAAGTCCCAGAATAGCGGGATATTTTCCCGTGTTCTTGTTAATTTCCTTTAACTCACGGCTGTCCATGGCGAAAAAGCTGGAATTGTTTGAGGTATACTGTCCCGAAATGGTGTATTTTCCGTAAACGTCGGTCAGGAAGTTGTAAAGACGTCTTGTTTCCTCGCTGGCATTGGGATTGCTAAGGGTATTACTTACCTCATACTGGGAAAGGTCAAGCTCCTTCGCGGGGGTAATCACAATGCTGTCGATATAGCACTGACCGTCGGAAGCGGCAATTCCTATAGTATGAGTTCCCTCCTCGATAAGCACGTTTGACGCAACGTTCTCGCCAAACTGCTCGGTGTTTGTTTTAAAAGAAGTAAGGGAAGCTCCGTCAACGGTGATAAGGTTTGAAACACCCAGCTTATCGGCTGCGGCGATAAGTGTTATATCAAAGCTTCCACCGCCCTCTATTTCAACCTCAAACTCAACCCCATCTCCCTCGGCGGCAATGGAAACAAAGCCTTCGCCGGTGTATTCGCCCAGGAAGTTCTGGTCAAGCACAGTGGCTGTGCCCAGAAGCTCGCCGTCCTCCGCCTCAGCCTCAAACCTGAAATCAGCGGGAGCGTTATTTTCGTTGGGAACGTCCGACAAATCAAGGTCGCCCAGCGTTTCAACTACGGGAGCTGTGGTGATGGTTTGCCTTGTGGTGGTAGACGCTGTGGTCTCCCCCGTCGATTCGGCGTCGGATGAATCGTCGTTTGAACAGCCTGCCAATGCTGCGGTAAGCGTCATTGCAGTAAAGAATGACACAATCCTTTTTGCACACAGATTCATATTTATTCTCCTTACAGTTAAATAATTAAACGTTTTTATTTTACAGTAGTTATACACTACTACTTAGGTACATTTTATACCCACTTTTTAACCTTGTCAATATTCTTTATAAAGCCTTTATTTGTTTTTACAATCAGTTCAAAACTGAAAACGTTTTCCCATAAACTTAAACGTTTGCGTAAATTTACGCTTTAAAGTTACTTTCTCAGTATCTTTTTATACACCCATTTGGTAACTCCCGATGGCAGCACAAACATTCCAAGCTGAGCTATGCAGGGAACAACCATATCCGTAAGGGAGGAAAATCCCGATTTGTGGATAATGCGTCTTACATTGATAAATCCTTTGGTCTGCTGCCAGCTTCCACGCTTTTTAAAATCATTGTCCGAAATGCGATATCTTACCAGCGGTTCGGGAATATTACGTCCTACCGCTCCGTCTTGCAGCATCCTTACAATAAATTCATAATCCTCGCACAGCCTTATATCGGAATAACCACCGACTCTTTGAGCCGTCGACTTTTTAAAGGCGATGGTCTGCCTGTTAAATGGATTGCGGCGTCTTGCATACTTTAATATCTGCTCATGACTGACGGGCGTTTTCTTTATGCTTACCGTTTCACCCGTCTCGCTGTCAAACTCCTCCGCAAAAGTTCCCACAATATCAAGCTCGGGATGATTGGAAAACATAATAAGCTGTTTTGCGCAGCGGCTTGGCAGCGAAATATCATCGGAATCCATTTTAACGATTATAGGACAGGTGCAGGCGTTTATTCCGGCGTTGTTAGCCCTTCCCACGCCTACATTCTCATCAATTCTTATTATTTTTATTATATCTTTAAATTCGCTCTGAAAGGATTTTGCAATTATATTAAGCTCGCAGGTCAGCTTTCCATCGCACACCAGCACAAGCTCGTCGGGCGGATATGTCTGAAGCAGCATACTTTCCAGACTTTCGTTAAGGTTTTCGGGAAGCTCCTTATCATACACCGTCATAAGAACGCTGTAAGGAAAAAGCCGATACTTTTTTCTTTCGGTTGCGATGTCAAATCCCTCCCACAAGCTGCAATGCAGCTATACTTACTAATAAGTATATCAGACATTCATAATTTTGTCAAATGTTTTTTACTGCATTTTGAGCTTGTTTATAATGTTATGCCCTACATCTTGATTTTAGGAAAATTTTATGTAAAATACTTTCCATTTTTTATTTTAATGCGGCAAGGCTGGATACAATATACTGTTTTTGATGTTAATTTATTGTAAATCGTTCATAACGCTTGATTATACCGAAAATGTGTGTTATACTGTATATCGACAAGACAAGTATGAGAAATATCCGTTGACAAAAGGATAACCTTCGGATAGCCTTCGGCTTAAATGAAAGGAGCGCGAAACGACAGTGAAAAACAAAGAGCAGTTTAAAAGACTACTGATTTTTCTTGCCGTTTTGATTATTGTTGCGGCATTTTCAAAGGCGTTTGCTTACGTATGGTATGGATATTACAACAGCAATATGCTTGACCCATTCTGGAGAAGAGGAAACATACTGCTGATTATTATTTACGCTTTGGTGTATGTGCTTGTAACAAGAAGCGTGAGCGGATTCAACGTATCCTACCTGAAAACCGGCGCCTTGTTCGGCTCACAGGTTTTAGGCATAATGGTGACAAACGTTATAACCTACGTTCAGATAAGCCTTATCGGACGAGGACGACTGGACGCCTTGCCGATGATGGCGCTTACGGCAGCTGAGCTGGCATTCGCATTTGTGTGGTGCTTTTGCTTTAACAAGCTGTTTACAAAGCTATATCCGCCCAGAAGAATGATTATAATCTATGGCAACACCGCTGCAAGAGAGCTTGTTCAGAAAATGAGCAATCGTCAGGATAAATACATCATCTGTTCCTCCATAAGCTGCGACGAGGACATTGAGGTTATAAAGGAGGAGATTTTAAAGCACGAAGCGGTTATAATCTCCGACGTTCCCAGCCAGCTTCGCAACATGCTTTTGAAATTCACCCTTGACCATTCAATCAGAGCTTACATAAACCCCAAGCTTTCGGATATAATCATCAGAGGAGCAGAGGAATTTCATCTTTTTGATACGCCGCTGCTGCTCAGCAGAAACGACGGTCTAACCTTTGAAAAGGCGTTTGCAAAACGTTTTATGGATTTGCTGCTGGCAACTGCCGCTTTTGTGGTGGCGTCACCCTTTATGCTGATAACGGCTGTAGCCATAAAGCTTTACGACCGCGGACCTGTGCTTTATTCGCAGGAAAGGCTTACTGTAAACGGCAAGGTATTTAAGGTATATAAGTTCCGCAGCATGATTGTAGACGCAGAAAAGGACGGAGTAGCAAGGCTTGCAAAAAAGCATGACGACCGTATCACTCCCGTGGGGAGAATTATAAGAAAGGTGCGTATAGACGAGCTTCCTCAGCTTTTGAACATTCTCAAAGGGGATATGTCCTTTGTGGGTCCACGTCCCGAGCGTCCCGAGCTTGCGGAAAAATATGAGGAAACAATGCCCGAGTTCCGCTACAGACTTAAAGTAAAAGCAGGACTTACCGGCTACGCTCAGGTTATGGGAAAATACAACACCACCCCCTATGACAAGCTCAAGCTTGACCTTATGTACATCGAACAGCAGTCTATGCTGCTGGATTTGAAAATAATGCTTATGACAATAAAGACCTGCTTTGTTCCCGAAGCGACGGAGGGCGTTTCAAATTCCGAAGAGCTTGAAACCCACCGTCAGGAGCATCCTCAACGAGCCAAGGAGGAGCTTGACAAAATTCTCAAGCCTTAGGTAAGCGTATGATACAAGCTGTGCGTTTCGGAAGCGACAACGAACAGCTTGATTTTTTTTAAGGAGAATAACAATGAGTGTCACATTAAAAAGAGCAGACAAAAAATCCGCCGATTATGTTAAAATCAAAAAGCTTTACAAACAAGCTTTTCCGTCTGAGGAAAGAGCGCCGTTTTTTCTGCTGGCGTTAAAAGCCAAGAAAGACTGTGCCGACTTCTGGGCGCTTTACGACGGCGATAAGTGGGTAGGGCTTATGTATGTAGTAAGCCGGGGCGATTTATCCTACATTTTTTACTTTGCGGTTTCTCAGTCTGAAAGAGGAAAGGGTTACGGAAGTCAGGCGCTGCAGGCGGCAAAGGAGCATTACAAAGGTCGCAAGCTGTTTCTTGCCATAGAGCAGCTTGACCCCAATGCGGAAAACTACCAGGAGAGGGTAAAGCGCAAGGCGTTTTATCAGAAAAACGGCTTTGAACCCCTTAATCAGAAGCTGCAGGAAGCCACCATAGTTTACGAGCTGCTGGGCATCGGCGGCAGGGTGGAGCCGGAGGAATACCACCTTATGATGAAAAATTACATGGGCAGAATTTTAAGCAGGCTTGTGGTAGTAAGAATTCTCGACTGACAACTTTAAAGGAGGTTTAATTTATGGACAAGTTTAAAAGCCTGATTGTGACATTCCCCCCTGAGGAAATATTTGAAAAGCGTGAAAGCGTAAAATACGGGAAGTTTAAGCGCTATACCTATCATTCAACCATCACCGGTAAGGAAGCTCCCGTAAACGTAATGCTTCCCCCAAACTACAGCGAGGACAAAAAATATCCTGTGCTGTACGCCCTTCACGGCTATTACAACGACCAGGACTGGATAACCCGTGACATCGGCTGCATTGACGTCATGCTTTCGAACCTTTACGCCGACGGCGACGCCAAAGAGATGATTGTGGTAAGCCCCTATATTTTCTGCACCAAAGAGGACAGACTGTGCACTGAAATGAGCCTTGAAAACTCCCTTTGCTATGACAACTTCATAAACGAGCTTCTCGCCGACCTTATGCCCTTTATCGAAAGCAGCTTTTCCGTTGCGACGGGCAGAGAAAACACCGCAATAACAGGTTTTTCCATGGGTGGAAAGGAATCGCTGTTCACAGGCTTCACCCACCCTGAGCTGTTTGGATACATCGGGGCTGCCTGCCCTGCGCCGGGACTTGTGCCCGTTGCCGATTCCCTTGACCAGCACCCCGGTCAGCTTAGAGAGGAGCAGCTGAAATTCGAGGATAATCCCCCTTATCTGCTGCTGATAAGCTACTCGGACGACGACCTGTCGGTAACAACCTTCCCTGCCAGCTACTGCAGCATAATGGACAAAAACGACACAAAACATCTGGTGCATCACATGACCGACACCGGTCACGACCACACCAGTGTAAGACCTCATTTTTACAACTTGTGCCGTATGATTTTTAATTAAAAGCCATAAAAATATTAAATTTAAAGGAGAATAAGCTATGAGGAAAAAGCATAATCGGTTAATGCTTGCGGCAGCTGCCGCTGCAATCCTTCTGACAAGCTGCGGCTCTTCGTCGGACGTCACCAGCACCGATGAAACAACAGCTGCAAGCAGCACCGTATCAGAAAACACAAACGTTGAGGAGGTATCGTATATGGAAAAATACAAAGATCTCATCACGGAACTTCCACCGGAGGAGATATTTGAAAGACGTGAAAATATTGAGTATGCCGAATTTGAAAAATACTCATACTATTCCACAACCGCTGAGAGAGATACATTTGTAAATGTGCTTCTTCCTCCTGATTATTCTGAGGATAAGGAATATCCCGTACTTTATGTTCTTCACGGCTACTATGATAATGAAGACTGGATGGCGAGGGATACTGTAGGAATAAGCACCATGCTTTCAAATCTTTATGCGGATGGCGAGGCTGAGGAAATGATAGTTGTAAGCCCCTACATTTTCTGCAGCAAAGAGCTTGCAACCTGCACAGGAATGAATCTTACCAACTCTTTATGCTATGATAATTTCATAAACGACCTTACCACAGACCTTATGCCGTTTATCGAAAGCACTTTCTCCGTTGCAAATGGTAGGGAAAACACGGCTATCACCGGTTTTTCAATGGGTGGCAGAGAATCGCTGTTCATAGGTTTTCAGCACCCGGAGCTGTTTGGATATATCGGCTCGGTCTGTGCTGCACCCGGACTTGTTCCCGTGCCCAATTCCGCCGACCATCCGGGTCAGATGAGCGAAGCTGAAATGATATTTGAGGAAAATTCGCCGTATCTGCTGCTTATCAGCTATTCAAATTCCGATGGTGTGGTGGGAACATTTCCACAGAATTATTGCAGTATAATGGACAATAACGGCACAGAGTATTTAGTACATGAGATGTCCTCTACAGGTCACGATCACACCAGCGTAAAACCACATCTTTACAATTTCTGCCGCATGATATTTTTTTAATATCGTTACGCTCACTGACGTTCGCTCCAATTTTGTGGGGACTATCGGTTTGTCCCCGCTGAGGTAAGTTTTGTATAGTAGGTAGGTTTGCTACAGAATTTGTGCGGAACTATTTTTGCTCTGTTAATTTGTGCGGCACTATTTTTTCTCTCGCAGAATTTGCCGTCCCCTACAAGTTCTCGGCAAATTCTGCTGAGCGTTTAAATGGTGGGACACAAATTAACAGAGTAAAAACAAGTGTATCATCAAACTATGCAAAAAACCAATGCCCCGACAAACTTCCCTTGACGGTTACGAACTTATAGCCTTCACAAAACGAAGCGAGCACAGCGAGCGGATCGATATTAAAAAAACGGACAGCTCCAAAAAGCAGACTGTCCGTTTTTTATCAGAGCTTTGAGCTGTATTGGGCTTTAAGGCTTCGCACTCTTTCAAGGCGGTTTACCGCATCGCTGCCCATCTGAGCCGACAGTGCCAGCACCAGTGCATCCACTACCGCAACGGGAGCGGTCATGGAGTGAAATTCGTTTTCCTCTCCACGGTAAACCAGTAGGTTGATGTCCGCCCGCTGTTCCTCGTCCTGATAGGCTCTGCCGGTAAACAGCAGGGTTTTGTAGCCCGCCTGCTTCTCATAGTCAAGAATCACTCTGCCCTCTGAGGAAACCTTTGAAAATCCGAAAAGAATCACCAGATCCCCTTCCCCCATCTGAGCCAGCCATTCCAGCAGCTCAGAGCCGCCGGAGGGGATTTTTTGAACGTCAATGCCTATCCTGCGCAGACGAAACTCCAGCAGCTGAGCAGGGGCACGGGAAGCGTTTTTTACGTAAATAAACACACGCCTTGCTGTGTGAATTGCCTCCACCGCATTGTCAAACTCGCTGCGGTCAAGCAGCTCCAGCGTTTTTTTCAGATTGTACTGCTGCTGTTCAAGGCAGAAGGTGAGGAAGTCATCGCTTTCCGCCTGCAGAGTGTTGGCAAGCTTTCTGGCAGCCCCCTTTTGCACCGTCTGCTCCATAATGACACGTTTTAGGTGCTTGAAATCACAGCAGCCCACATGACGGGCAAATCGTGAAATGGTGGCCTCCGATACAGTCAGCGCATCAGATAGCTGACCGATGGACATAAACAGAAATTCGTCCCGGTGGCTTGCAATATATTCTATAATCGACTGCTCGGTGGCAGTCAGCTTTTCAGGGGTCTGAGGTAGAGTAAAATACATATTCTGCTCCTTTTTATGAAAGTATTTATTACGAAGTGGGGTTACACCGCTTTTTTTACCGCTTGCACGGCGGGAGATTCACCGCTTTGCTTGAGCAGCACCGAAAGGTAATCTCCTCCCAGCGCATGAATTTCCTTGAGGGAGCGTTTTAGAAGAGCGGCGGTTTTAACCTTGAAGGCGGCTTCCGGGTGTACCGAAATGCTGTAGCGGCCGGCGTCCATTTCCTTTTTAAGCTGCTCAAAGGTGTCAAAGTCGGACTCAAAATCGGTGCGGATACAGCCATACTGCACCGCCTGATGAGTGTCGCTGCCCGCTACCACCGGCTTGCCCAGCTTTTTGCCAAAGTCATAGCTTAAAGCTTCGGTTCTCTCACGGTTGTGGGCAATGTCCTTGCCGTTAAGGTCGATAAAATCAAGCTGACAAAGCAGCTCTGAGGGAAGCTCCGGGATATGCCCGCCCTCCCTAAAAGGATGTCCTGCACCTATCAGCACGGGGTATTCCGAAAACAGATTAAACAGCTGTGCCGCAGGCAGAAACCTGCCCTTTTCCTTATATGGCTCCAGCCGTTTATTAAGCTCTCTGATTGCGTCCATAGGGCCTATGCTCAGCACATGACCACCTTCGGCAATGTCGGTTTCCATGCCGGGAAAAATCTTAAGCCCGTTAAAAATATAGGCGTCGTGACTGGGCGTTCCCTCAGAGGCAATAAAAGCGTAAACCTCGTCAAACTGCTTGGTGTTAAAATGCTCCGTAAGGCAGATGGCGTCAAGGCCTGAATTTTTCGCTTCGTTAAAAAGCCAGTAGGTATATTCAACCGAAAAGGGCAGATATTTCGCCAGCTTTCCGTGTGTGTGAAAATCAACAAACATACTTTTTCTCCTGTAAATTAAATTAAAGTGGAAATTAAAATGGTAACCGCTACCCAGAGGAAGGAAAGGGACAAAAACAGCAGGTCGTTGTTTGTAACCTTCAGGGAAGAAAGCTTTATCTTTTTAACCTCCTTGTTTACGGCGGCATAGCGGTAGCCCTTTATCTCCAGCACCTCCACAGTGGTTCTGGAACGCTTTGCGGTGTTGAGCATAAGGGGATAAAACGAGTGGACTATAACCTTAATCTGATAGATAAGATATTTTATCTTTCCAAGCAGCTTGTCATGCTCCGGGGGATTGCCTCTCAGGCGGTAGGAAAGCAACACATTCTGAAATTCTTCCATGAGAAGTGGCAGCATTCTGTAGGCGTAGGATATGGAAAAGGAAAGCCGCTCGGGACATCCGAACCACATAAGTCCGTTGGCAAGCTTATCGGGGTCCATGCCGGAAAACACCGTTACCGATGCCAGGGAAACTGTGGCGACTTTAAGTGTCAGCACCAGCAACGGCGCAATTGCCGAAGCGTCTCCGCCAAACAGAAGAGTAACCACCAGCAGATAACCCGTCTGTGAAAAAACTCCTATTCCGAACAGCACCAGAACAAGTCCTGCCACCCTCGCCAGTCGTGTAGTAACAGCTACCAGAATAAAGCAGCCTAACAGAAAGGTCAAATCATTTACAAACCAGGGCACAATTCCGAAAAACAGATACCACACCAAAAGTATGCGTGGGTCTGTTGCCGCAATAACGGTGTCATTGTTGCCGTAGGCGTTTTTAAGCACTTGATTTCGCAGAAAATCAATTGAAAGCTTATCTAAAATGCTTTCCGAAAGCTTGTTAGCAGTTTTCATGACCGCTTTGTCCTCCCTTCAAATTCAGCAAGAAAATCATCTATGGTATAGCAAAGGGCTTTGGTATCCAATGTCTGTCCCATTGTGAAAATCTCAGGGGGCCGTATTCCCACAGTGTCTACAATCTCTTTGTTTCCGAAAATTTCATCACGGCTGCCGTCCCCTACAACTTTGCCGCCGCACAGCACCACAATGCGGTCTGCCCATTCGCACACCAGCTGCATATCGTGGGTGGCGATAATCACCGTTTCGGTTATGCCCTTTATGTCCTCCAGAGTTCTCATAATCTCCTTGCGGGTGGCTATGTCAAGATTGGCGGTAGGCTCGTCAAGGAGCAGAATACCGGGATTAAGGGCGATTCCTATGGCAAGGCTTGCCCGCCTCATCTGTCCTCCCGAAAGCAGTCTGCCGTCACGGTGAGCAAGCTGTGTGAGATTAAACCTTTTAAGCAGCTCCTCCGTACGTTCTTTACATTCAGCCACATGACGCACCTCCATAGCGTAGGAAATGTCTGCGCCGATTGAGTCTTTTATAAACATATCCTCCGGGTTCTGATAAACCATTGACACCTGCCGTGAAAGGGCTTCCGGCTTGACGGAGCGTATGCTTTTTCCTCCCAGCAGCACATCTCCCGAAGAGGGTTTAAGCAGTCCCACCAGCAGCTTCATAAGAGTGGATTTGCCTGCGCCGTTTGAACCGATAAGGGCAATTTTATCACCCTTGTGAATGTCAAGATTAAGCCCGGAAAACACCGTGTGAGGTCCTCCCTTAACGCTGCGGTAGGATACCGAAACGTCTTTCAGCTGCGCCGCAAGCTGCTCGCTGTGAGTTACCGTAGGCGGATTTTTCTCAGGTGCTGAGGACTTTTTCACAAAGACATTCTTGCCCTCCTCCACAGTGGTGGGGAGAACTGCGTCCGCCGGAAGCTGTCCGCTTTTTTGCATACGGCGGGCGGCGATTGTAACCTGGGGTGGAAAGATGTTGCACTCCTGCAGTTCGTCCACCCTCTGGAGGGCTTCCTTTACCGGCAACTTCCACTGAATCTGTCCGTCCTTCATAAGCATAACGTGCTTGCAAAAATCTGCGATATATTCGGTGTGATGCTCTATTACTATTATGGTTTTGCCGTAGGTTTCGTTAAGCTCTTTAAGCACTCCGTAAATTCTGTCGGCGTGCATGGGGTCAAGCTGGGCAATGGGCTCGTCAAGAATCAGCACCTCGGGCTGTAACGACACCGCCCCTGCCAGCGCCAGCAAGTGAGCCTGACCGCCGGAAAGCTGCCAGATAAAATCATCCTGTTTGCCGGTAAGGCCGCACTGCTCCAGAGCTTTCATTCCACGCTCCCTGTAATCGGGCATGGCGTAATTAAGACAGGCATAGGAAACGTCGTCAAGCACTGTAGGTCTTATAATCTGGTTTTCAAAATCCTGATACACATATCCCACCTTCCGGGCGAGAGAACCTACGTCGGTTGTTTTGGTGTCCAGACCGCAGGCGGTTACGCTGCCCTCAAAATCTCCGGTGATAAACTGGGGAATAAGTCCGTTGAGGGTTTTGCAAAAAGTGGACTTTCCGCAGCCGTTGTTGCCAACAACTGCAAGAAAATCCCCCTTTTCAATGTTCAGCGTAACGTCTTTTAAAGTAGGTTGTTCAGCGCCCGGATAGGAATAGGTCAGATGGTCTATTTCTATCACATTCATAATTTTTACGCACCTTTTTCAACCGGGTTTTCAGATGAACGCATTCTGATGATAAGCACCGTTGCAACCGCAAGTACGGCGGCTACCACGATTCCTACGGCTATAGCGGTGGAGCTTTCAGCCCAGTCGGCTTCCCAGTCGATAAGACCCATGCCGCTTTCAGCCATAAACTCCGCTCCCACTGCAACTGCGAAAGCCACAACGCTTCCAACTATAACCTTCCAGCCGATAGTACCAAGGGCGGTTTTTTCGGTTCTGGGCTGCATACCAAGCAGCGGCTCGATTTTGCCGTAAAGCTTGGGTACCAGGAAGATTGTAGGCAGCAGACAGAAGAGGATTCCCGAGAACAGCAGGTCGTTTAAGAATGCAAAGCCCTCTGTGGCATAAACGCTTTCGGGAAGTCCCGCAACCGCTTCAAAGTCGGAAACTGCAAACTGCACCTTGAGAATATCAACCACTGTGCCCAGCAGCTGCTGAATTGCCGTGCCGGAGATTGCTGCAATTCCCACCATCTTGCGGTTAAGAGGATTGCGTACCATGCGTCCTGCAATGTACACGCCGATTGTAACGGTGATGAACTTTTCAAGCTCACCCAGACCTCCGAACTGTCCCAGCATTATTTCGCTGAACACCAGCTCGCCGGTAGCGGCTCCCAGTGCGGCGGACATGGGGTCAAACAGCATTGCCATTGTCAGGGGAATAAACAGGAAATATTCCACTGAAAATTCCACAATACCAACCTGAAACGAAGGAATCAGCTCGGTGAAAAGAGTTGCCAGCCCGTAAAGAGCCATAGTCAGCACAAACACCATCAGCTTCTGCGACTGGCTTGCCGACTGCTTAGTAATAGTAGACATAACATATACCTCCCAATATCTGTTGATTGAATTGTTTTCTTCTCAACACTTATGATTATACATAGGTTTTGTAAAATCAAAGACCATGGCTGTGTAAAATGTCGGTCAAAATTTCTTGTATACAACTCCATGAAATTTTACTTACATAAAAATCTTATGCCGAAAGTGCATACAACTCAATACAAAATAGGTATTAGACATGAGAGAAAATATACTTTATAATAAAGACAGAGAAAAACACACGGGCTGACTGAACAGTCTTTATATAAAAGGAGATGCTTACATGAAAAGAATACTCAAAACCCTGATTTACGGGATTATTACGGTAACCCTTTCCGCCTGCGGTTCGGGCGGACAAAGCTCGTCGGTATCACAGGCTGCGCAAACCACTGCTTCCTCTCAGGCGGAAAACTCCACACAGCAGACGGAAACCACTTCAACGGAAGCGGCATCGGAATCAGCATCTGAGGAATCAACTCAGGAGGAAACCGCTCAGAGCGAAACCACTACCACCACCGAAGAATCTTCCCCTCAGCCGGAGGACACACAGCGGAGAATTTCAGTGCAGTTTGGAGAAAACCAGGTTATCTATCAGCTTAACGACAGCCCTGCCGCCGATTCCCTCTATGAGCAGCTGCCTTTAACCGCAGAGGTTTCAGATTTCAGCGATAATGAAAAGATTTTTTATCCCCCATCTCAGCTTGACACTGCCGATTCTCCTCTTGCACAGTCGGGTGCAGGCACTCTTGCCTATTACGCCCCCTGGGGAGATGTGGTGATGTTCTACGGCGACTACAGCGAAAATCCTTCCCTGTACGAGCTGGGACAGGTCGTTTCAGGCGAAGAGCTTGTAAGCTCAATGTCGGGAACTGTAACAATAACAGCAATAGATTAAATTTTAAGGAGGATATTTTTATGAGCAAAACTTTAGTAGCATATTTTTCGGCAAGCGGCGTTACAAAGAAAGCCGCTCAAAAGCTTAGTGAAGCAATCGGTGCGGATATTTATGAAATAAAGCCAGCCGTGCCCTACACTGCCGCCGACCTTAACTGGCTTGACAAACAATCCCGCAGCACTCTTGAGATGAAGGACCCCTCATCCCGTCCCAAGCTTGCGGACAATGACGCCGACATAAGCTCATACGACAAAATCTTTGTGGGCTTCCCAATCTGGTGGTACACTGCGCCCACAATCATACGCACCTTTCTGGAAAGCTATGATTTCAGTGGCAAAACCATAATTCTCTTTGCCACCTCAGGGGGAAGCGGCTTCGGCAAAACCGCAAAAGACCTTGCCCCAAGCTGTCCCGGAGCGGTGTTGAAGGAGGGCGGACTGCTTAACGGAAGCCTGTCCTCCCAATCCCTTAAAACGTGGGCGGAAGAGTTTTAATTCTCTGCCGGATAAATCCTCAAAGCCTCCCGAAAAAGGAGGCTTTTTTGCGTTAAATCACTGGCGTTGACGAAACTTTAACGCTATGCTATAATATTCCCGGGATTCCCTTAAATTAAGTCAAGGAGAATATTTTCATGCTGCTTAAGGATTATTACAACCAACAATTTGTCGAGAGATTTGCGCAGGCGCTATCTGAGCATTACCCGGCGTTTAACAGAGAAGGCTTTTTATCATATGTAACAAAGGAGATAGAAGGGAAGGAGTATTCTCAGCGAATGAACGCTTTTTCCCACGCCTTTGACTGGTTTCTCCCCGATTACAGCGAAACGCTGAAGATTTTTTCAAAGCTTTTCGGGCAGGAGCTGAAATCCTTCTCCGCCATGTATTCAGACGGAGCTGATTATGCTCCCATCGGCAGATATGTGGAACTTCACTGTGGTGAGGAGCCTGAGCATTTTCAGCAGTCGGTGGATTTCATCAAAGAGCTTACCAAACGCTATACCGGGGAGTTTGCAATGCGGTCTCTCATAAGGGCGTTTCCTCAGCGTACAATGAATGTGCTGATGGAATGGAGCGGCAGCGACAATGCCTTTGTACGCCGCTGCGCCAGCGAGTGCATGAGGGTGCGGCTTCCCTGAGCTAAAAAGCTGACTAATGCGGTGGAGCAGTTTGACCTTTATGTAAAAATTCTTGACAATCTTAAAAGCGACACCGACCCTTATGTGCAAAGAAGCGTTGCAAACAATCTCAACGACTTATACAAATTCGACCCCAAAAAGGCAGAATATATCGTATCACGGTGGCAGAAAGATGCTCCGTCGGCAGCCACCCTTAAAATAATCCGTCACGGCACAAGGTCGCTGCGTAAAAAGAAACAGTAACCGCCTTTTAAAATGTCGGTGCATAAACCGTGGCTGTATGAGCGCTTACGCACTTAACAAAGCTTTCATTCCGGCATAAAAATGCCCCTTTCGTCAGATTCAGGTGCGGTATATTTTTTATTATACCACATTGTCTGGCAAAAGGGGCTGATTTCATTCAGACCGTCCGATTTTATAATTTAATTCGTAGAAATTACTCAAGCGGATAATTTTTCAAATCCGGCAGCTCGTCCAAGGTAAGTACTCTTTCATGGTTGTAAGCCTTTTCAAGCAGCTCAAAGGTAGTGTATGTCTCGATAGGAATAATGCTGTCTTCAAGGAAGTAAGAACCCCAAGTACCCCAGAACAACCATCTTGAGTTATCTCTCATTACCTTATCGGGATCCATTACGCAGCCGTTTTCGGTAAGCGCAATAAGCTTTGATTCAGTGTCAAAATTATTTACCAGGTCAGCAAAAGCGCCGCTCTGAGAACTGTCAACTCTTTCTCCGGCGTAAATGTCAAGACCCACAAGGTCAACGGTATCATCGCCCGGGTACCAATCGGGATCCTGACCGTTCCATACCCAGATAAGGTTTGTAAGATTGTGCTCGTTGGTCATTTTATCGTACATAACATTCCACAGCTTTTTGTAGCTTTCGGGATCACAATTTCCCCACCAGAACCAGCCGCCTGACGCTTCGTGAAGAGGTCTCCACAAAACAGGCACGCCTGCATCTCTGAGTCTTGCCAGCTGTTGTGCCATGTTATCGATATCGTCCATAAGCAGCTGGTAACCGGTTTCATCTTCGCCGTTCATTATCTTATCAAGGTCGATGGTAGACGCCTCAATATAGAAAGAGCTCCACCAATGCTGCTGATCATTTTCTATGTAGTAGCCCTCAGGCGAGGTCCAGTGCCAGCAAAGCTGAACAATTCCACCGGCGTTATTATACCAGTCGTAAGCGTATTCAATGGTGTTTGATGTTGCGCCGTTTGCCTGACTGGTCAGGCTGTAGTTGCCCACGTCAAGTCCAAGCACTGCAAATTCCTTGCCGGTTATATCCTGTATTTCTTTGTACTCTCTTGACTCTCTGCCGGTTTCAGCGTACTGTCCTGAAATAGAATACTTTCCGTAAACATCGCACAGGAATTTAAACAACCTCTTGGTGTTGTCGTCTGCGTTGGGATTTGAAAGCTCGGGAGTTACATTGTAGGCTTCCTCTGTTATGGGATTCTGAGCTGCAATAAGTGTTAATGCATCGTAGTCGGCATATCCCCAGTTAGAGGTTACAGCAATGGTATGACTGCCTGCCTCAAGGTAGATGTACTGAAGAGGCACGTCATAAAATTCAACGGAGGAATCGGTGGTGATTTCTCCCGCTTTTATATCGTCAACCACAACGTTATTTACCTTATAATCACTGCTTCTGGCTGAAAACACTAAGTCATAAAATCCGCTGTATTCAACCTCAACGGTCATAGTAAGCCGGTCGCTTTCGCTATTTATTCCATTTACATACTCTCCGCCCGATGCCGTTGAATCCTCATTTACCACAGCCGCACCCGTCAGCTGACCTGATTCAGCTTCAACGGCAACCTGGTAATCTTCCGGGACTTCCGACTGGGTAAGCGGGTAATCGGAAAGATCCAGATTTTCATTGAACTCTGTGCGCATTTCTCCGTAGATAATATTTTCCAGAGAGTTTGCAGTCTCTTCGTCAGTGGTTGAATCGGTGGCTGAATCGGCAGCTGAGTTGACGGCTGACGAATCGTCACTGTCTCCACAGGAAGCAAAAACCGAACAGCACATTACAGTTGCCAGCAAGCCTGCTGCTATTCTACGAAATTTAAGTGTCATTAATAATACCATCCTTTCTTTACAGGAATCCGTAAAGTTCCGTATATTTTAAAGATATTATATAATATCTTTAAACTTTTGTCAATGGAGTTTATGCAATTTTCTGCTGAGCAAAAACTTTCCCGGGCGGTTGCATAAACCGCCATGTTATGATATAATATTATATCAGCGACCAAATAAACGTTGAAACGGAGGCTAAGCTGCGCAAGGCTTTTGGCGCAGGAGATTTTATGATACACAACAACATTCTTGAGGTAATAGGACACACACCCATAATAAGGCTTAACCGAATGGTCGATGAAGATTCGGCACAGGTGCTGGTTAAGTTTGAGGGACTTAACGTAGGCGGCTCAATAAAAACCCGTACCGCTTACAACATGATTCGGGACGCTGAGAAAAAAGGGCTTATACATAAGGATACCATAATAGTCGAACCCACCAGCGGAAATCAGGGTATCGGTCTTGCACTGATTGGCGCTGTGAAGGGGTACAAAACCATTATAATCATGCCCGATTCGGTAAGCGAGGAGCGCAGAAAACTTGTGGCTCATTACGGGGCTGAAGTAAGGCTTATCCACGATTCCGGCAACATCGGCGACTGCATCGATGAGTGTCTTAAAACCGCCCTTAAAATGGCTGAGGAAAATCCTAACGTTTATGTTCCTCAGCAGTTTGAAAACCCTGCAAATCCTCTTGCTCACAAGCATCATACCGGGCTTGAGATAATGGAGCAGGTGGAAGGACCTATTCACGGCTTCTGCTCCGGCATCGGCACCGGGGGAACAATCAGCGGAATAGGCGAGGTGCTCAAAGCTCAGAACCCGGACATTGAAATCTGGGCAGTAGAGCCTGAAAACGCCGCCATCTTAGCAGGGGGCACAATAGGCACACATCTTCAGATGGGCATAGGCGACGGGCTTATTCCCAAAAACCTCAACCTTAATATCTACGACCACATTTATGTTGTCACCGATGAGGAGGCAATCTCCACCGCAAAGGACCTTGCCAAAAAAGAAGGTATAATGTGCGGAATTTCCAGCGGCACAAACGTAGCCGCCGCTCTGAAGCTTGCCAAAAAGCTGGGCAAAGGCAAAACGGTGGTAACGGTGCTGCCCGACACTGCGGAAAGATATTTCTCCACTCCCCTGTTTGAAAATGAGTAACGAAAGGATAAAAAACCTCATCCCATGCCTGCTGACTATTGCGGTAATCGGCATTATGACGGGGGCGGCTGAGCTGCTGGGGGAGATTGAAATAATCTTCCCCGAAATAACGGCGGTGGCGATAGGTGCGCTTATCGCTCCCGTTCAGTCGTGGAATGCAAGCCGTGCAAGGATACTTATCTCCATAACCGCAATGTCGGTGGTGGGGGTGCTGATTGTAAGGTATGTTCCCATACCCCTTATGGTAAAGATTCCATTGGCGTTTGCATGTGCGGCGGCAGGGCTTATGATTTCAAAAACCGGCTTTGCACCTATGATTTCAGCCTGCGTGCTGCCGGTAATACTTAGCACCGAAACCTTTGTATATACGGCGTCGGTGGCGGTTATGACGGGTATAATCCTCGCTATTCAGTATGTCCTTGAACGTCTGGGACTGCGCACTCACAGGGATTTTGTACCACAGTCTGCTGTCGGTAAAACGGTTGTGTACTGGCTTAAACACACGGTGATAATCGCTCTTGCGGCGGTTATTCCGGTACTTACGGGAGAAATGTATTTTATTGTTCCGCCGCTGATTGTGGGATATGTTGAAATGTCCTCACCCGGTTCGCCGCTGAGGGCAAGGTACAAAACGGCGGTGGCGCTTATATTTATCGCCGCCTGCGCAGGAGTTTTCTGCCGCCTGGTTGTGACCGAAACAATAGGCTTTCCGCTTACAGTTTCGGCAGTGCTTTCGGGAACGGTGGTGATTTTGGCGGTTAAGCTTACAAAGCTGTACTTTCCACCCTGCGGGGCAATCTGCACTCTGCCTATGCTGCTGGGGGCGGACAAGCTTTGGCTTTATCCCCTTGAAGCCACCGCGGGATTTATAGTTCTGACTTTGGTTGCTTTAAATCTGTTTGGAAAAAGAAAGGTGAGTAAGGATGATAATTGATTTTAAAAACACTGAAGAATCTGTAATCAATAATTTTTACGACGGCGAGGGTTTTATTGCCGCAAAGATGTACAACGACGACAAAAACCGTATACTGTACGGAAGGCTTGAGCCGGGTTGCTCCATCGGCATGCACCGTCATGAGGACAACAGCGAGATAATCTACTTCCTCAAAGGAAAAGGCACCGCCCTTTTTGACGACGATAAAGAGGAAGTCAGCGAGGGAATGTGTCATTACTGTCCCAAGGGTCATTCCCATAGTCTTATAAACGATGGCAAGGAGGATCTGATATTCTTTGCGGTTGTGCCCCGTCAGTAATTTCAAGACATAAAAAAGGCTTGTTTGCGAAAAACGTAAACAAGCCTTGATTTTTTTGCTGTTATCTGTATTTGTACTCCAAATCAAGCAGCTGCTTTTTTATTTCAATTCCTGCCGAATAGCCCGTCATCTGACCGTTTACGCCCACAACCCTGTGGCAGGGCACAATTATCAGCACACGGTTTGACTTTATTGCAACTCCCACCACTCTGAAAGCCTTGGGTTTGCCTATACCTTTGGCAATATCAAGATATGTAACAAGCTCGCCGTAGGGAATTTTCATCAGCTGATCCCACACGCTGTGCTGAAACGGAGTTCCTTTCAGATTAAGTGGCACTGTGAACTCGGTAAGATCTCCCGCAAAATATCTGTCAAGCTCACGCTTGCACTGGTCAAAAACCGGGGACTCGCCACGTTTTAAGCCTATAACGTGAAAATCCTTTTCAAAGCACAAATCTGTTATGCCGCCGTCCTCACAGCACATTACCATTCTTCCCAACGGGCTGTCGTATGTATTTAAAATACGCATGTTAATCCGCCTCCTCAGCAGTCTTTTGTTTCGGTTTGTTGTTTATTGGTTTTCTTATAATGGGAACACAGGTCATTCAAAGGGCAGTCTTGGCATTTTGCGCCCCTTGCCTTGCACACCTCCCGCCCGAACAGCACCAGGCGGTGGCAGAAATCCGACGATTTCTCTGGGGGAAGTATCTTTCGCAGCTCTCCCTCAACCTTCACAGGCTCGCTGCTGCCCACAAGCCCCAGCCTGCCGCATATTCTTATGCAGTGAGTATCTGTCACCACCGCAGGCTTGTGAAAAACGTCCCCCATAATAAGGTTAGCGGTTTTTCTGCCTATGCCGGGCAGGGTTGTAAGCTCTTCTATCGTCGAGGGAATCTCGCCGTTGTAAACGTCTTTTATCCTGCGGCACATTTCAACTATAGACTTAGCCTTTGTTTTATAAAGTCCGCAGGGCTTTATAATTTCTTCAATATCCCTTACATCGGCAGCTGCAAAATCCTCTATCGAACGGTATTTTTCAAACAGCTCTTTAGTGACGATATTTACTCTGGCGTCGGTGCACTGAGCGGAAAGCCTTCCCGCTATCATAAGCTCGTGGGGTTTTTCGTATGTAAGGGAACATATTGCGTCGGGATATTTTTCTTCAAGGCGGCGGCAAATCTCGGCCGCCTTTTCCTTTTTTGTCACAAAAATCGCCTCCGTTCAGACAAATCTTCGTTCACCACAAAGCATGGCAGGGCATAGAATATTACAGACGGCATTCTACAGCTCAACATGACTGCAAAATATACCCGAATCGGTTATATCTATAAAGGCATATGAGGGCGGCTTTCCGTCCCTCGGACAGCCGACGCTTCCGGGGTTTAGTATATGAACTCCGTCAAAGTACTGATAATACCGACAATGGGTATGACCGAACAGCGCAATATCCGCCCCGATTTCTCTGGCTTTGTAAAAAAGCCTGTCAACCGAGCTTTTTACTCCCCATCTGTGACCGTGAGTAAAGAATATCTTGACCTTGCCTGCCATAAAAATATCGTTGTCGGGAGTAAGCGAACCGTAATCGCAGTTGCCCGCAACGCTTACTATCGTCTTTTCGGGGTAGAGAGTTTTTATTCTGTCAAGGTCCCTCTCTCCGTCGCCAAGAAAGATAAAAACGTCCGAGTTATCCTTGCACCGTCTGAACACCTCACGCATATTTTTAAAATTTCCGTGAGTATCCGAAAGCGCTATTACTCTCAATGCTTAAACCCCTCCCTGAAAATCCTGCCGTATCAATACGCTTTGACCCGCAGATACGACTATAGAATATTCCTATTTATTTTATCATAATCATAATATAAATACAATAGCAAAAAGGAGAATTTTTTATGAGCAATTTAAATCAGCCCAATCCCAAGGCCCTTAAAGCCCTACTCGACATAGCTTCTCAGAAGCTTGGCACAACGCCCGAAACGCTGCAGCGACAGCTACAGGACGGCACCTTTGAAAAAGCCCTGAGCGCAATGCCGGGAAGCGAAGCCCAGAAGCTTCGGCAGGCGCTTTCAAATCCCAAGACTGCGGAAAAAATTCTTTCGACGCCACAGGCTCAGGCAATTTACAAAAAGCTGAACCAAGGCTGAGCCCGGAGGAGGAGGGTTAAAGGTGGACGATCTGATAAGCAAGCTTCAGAACGTGCTGAGCGACGAGGAAAGTATGAAACAAATCCGTGAGCTTGCTGGGATGCTTTCGGGTGAAGGGCAGCAAAGCAGCTCCCCTCCGCCCGGTTCCGAGGCAAGCTCTCCCACTTCGGGCGGTCAGGGTGAGAGTATGCCCGATATCACTTCGCTTTTGTCAAAACTGGGCATGACTTCGGGCGGCGGCAATACCGAAAAAAACAGCGTGCCTACGGTTTCCCCTGCCCCAAGCTCTCATGGGCATGATCAGCCGTCGGGAAGTGCGCCAGACATTTCTGCGCTGCTTGCCGGTCTTACCTCAACGGGGAGCAAGTCTCAAGCCGATTCAGGGGGCGGCTTTGACATATCAAAGCTTCTGAAGCTTCAGACAATAATGGCTCAGTCAAACAAATCCGACAAAAACGTTGAGCTACTGCTTGCCTTGAAGCCGCTTTTAAAGGAAGAAAATCAGGCGAAAATAGATCGTCTTATAAAAATCTTCAAGTTTTTCGCCGTTTATCCCGCGCTTAAGGAAAGCGGACTTCTGGGAGGAGATTTATTTGGATTACTATAACGGAAAGGACTTCTCCACAATGCAGGAGGAGGCTGTAAAACGAGTCAGGGAGATGCAAAAACGTTCCCGAAGCATTGTAAACGGCGACAGCAACGAAACCCGTGAAAAAGCCACATCTCCCACTCAGCCCCCGCCTGCGGCTTCGGGCTCAGGCGCAAAAAGCCGTCCCGATCCGATACAAAGTCTGCTGGGAGGACTTATGGGCGGTACTTCCAAGTCGGGCGAGCATGGCAAGGGGGAGCTTTTTAATATCGGTGGAATAAAAATAGATGAGGAAAAGGCGCTGATCGGTCTGCTTATCTACATACTGTATAAGCAGGGCTCGGATATAAAACTGCTGCTTGCACTGGGCTATCTGCTGCTGTAGATTTTAAAATCCCTGCCGATGTTATATAATTATAATTACACCCTTTAAGCCGTATGAAAATTGTTCAAAACGTCAAACTTTTGCAAATGCTTGTTAAATTATTGACAATGCAGCCGAAGCCATGTATAATATAAACATAATCATGCACACTTGCATATATGAAAACTTTCATAACATGAAAAAAGAGGGCTTTGACAATGAATCTGACACATCTTCGGTACATGGTGGAGGTTGAACGGCTGGGGTCAATAACAAAGGCGGCTGCCGCGCTTTACATGGGACAGCCCAATCTGTCCAAGGCCATAAAGGAAATGGAACGGGAGCTGGGAATACCCATCTTCAAACGTTCCGCAAAGGGCGTCGTAGCCACCGAAAAGGGCAAGGAGTTTTTACAGTACGCCAAAGCTATTCTGGTTCAGATGGACAAAATGGAATCGCTGTACAAGGAAGATCCCGAAAGCTATGTGGATTTTCAGCTGCTTCTTCCCAGGGCAAGCTATATAAGCTACGCTTTTACCGAGTTTCTCAACAAGGTCGACAAGACCGAGCGCATGGACATAAAGTTCAAGGAAACAAATTCGATGGAGGCGATAAACTCTGTTGTGGAGTGCGAATATAATTTAGGGATAATCAGGTATCCTCTGAATTATGAGGCGTTTTTCATGTCCATGATAGAGGAAAAAAACCTTAAGGCTCAGGAAATCTGGACATATGATTACGTTATTCTCATGAGCGAAAGGAATCCGCTGGCAAACACTCTGCATATAACGGAGGATATGCTTGACAGATACATCGAGATTCTTCACGGCGATAACATCATACCCAACATTTCGTCGGCATACCAGAAGCGCAACACAGAAATCCACAGCAGCAAGCGTCATATTTACGTTTACGAACGGGGAAGTCAGTTTGACATATTAAGCTCCGTTCCTGAGGCGTTTATGTGGGTTTCTCCCCTGCCCAGGACGGTGCTCAAGCGGTACGGACTTGTTCAGCGTCCCTGCTACGGCGTGAAAAAGACCAACAAGGACCTGCTTATCTATCAGAACAACTACCGTCTTTCAAAGATAGACAAAATGTTCCTTGACGAGCTTGAAACGGTGAGAAAGAACATTATTGTATAGCGGCTTACATCAGCTCTATCGGATATATCGGAATTTACAGCGGATTAATCGGTCTGTCGTCGAGTTTAGCAATTAACCGTGCAGGTTCGGTTTTCCGCTGTATTTTTATTATTTTTCCTCTGACTGCGTCGTCTGATTTTACTTTTTCTGCGCTTACGCAAAAAAGTTTCAGGAAAAATGAAAAAAAGTATTGACAACGGGGCATAATAGTGATATAATATATAGGTACCTTCCAGAGAGGTACAATGTATCGAAGATACAAAAATATCGCGGAGTGGAGCAGTCCGGTAGCTCGTCGGGCTCATAACCCGAAGGTCGGTGGTTCAAATCCGCCCTCCGCAACCATGAGACAGCGCTTCCAGTAGAGGGCGCTGTCTTTTTATAAATACAATGGCTTTCTAACCTCAACGAGCTATGAGTCCGGCTAACAGATCAGGATGAACAGTCCAATATTTGTGCTCCCATCCTTCCCAGCCATATGAGAAATTGATATACTTAGTCTATTGGCTTTCACGGGGCTTTTTAAAGATACGTCATACCAATTTACTTACTGTAAGGAAGATGTGCAATGTATAATGGGAACCCACAGGACGAGAAATATATTCACCGTCTGATAGGGGCTATATATGAACAGTATGGGATCGTTGCAGACAGCGTAACGCCCGCAAGCCGGGGATATTACGGCGAAACGTGGAAGGTGCGTTCAGGCTCCGGTCTTTATTTTTTGAAAATAGATTACTTCATGTTCCATCAAGAGAAATTCCGGCAAAGCCTGGCTGTCATAAAATACTTTTGTGAGAATGGGATAGATTTTGTAGGAAAGGTTATCAAGACACGTAAGGGTACCCCTTACTCTAAATTCAACGGGGCTGTCGCCGGGTTGTTTGAATGGATAGAGTGTGAAAATATAGAGACTGACGACACTAAAGCGGCGGAATATCAAATGCTGTGCAAAATATACCAGCTGACAAAGCCGGGATTAAAAATCCCTCGCGAATCATTTTCCGATGACGCTGCCGTCCATTTTTATGAACTGTGGGATAAATTAAAGGAATCCCCCAATAAGGCCTCATACCACGTTGTGCTGGACCTTTTTGAACACCATAGGGACGAGTTCTCCCGCTGCGCCTCAAGGCTTTCACAGTTTGCGGGATATTGCCGTGCAGATACCAATGATTTTTACCTGACCCACGGTGATGCCGGAGGCAACTTTTTTATTGGGAATGGTAAAAGCTACATATTAGACTGGGACGAGGTAATGTACGCGCCTATTGAGCGGGATGCATGGGTAATGGGGTGCTATGACTGGGCCCGGGAGCTATTTAACGGCACACTAAAAGCAAACAATATTCCGTATAGGCTGAATATGGATCGGCTGGCGTTTTACTGCTACCATATGTACTTCTATTATCTTGTTGAGTTTTTGATGACCCATCCTATATGCGATAAAAGTCAGCAGATTTCAGAATATCTGGGTGATGATGGGTGGATAAGAGGCAGAATAGAGTTTGCCGATACTATACATAGATGAGAGAGCACATTTATAAGCATCTAAAGTGTCCACCTCTTCCAAAAAATTCACCTCAAGCCAAAGGCTTGGGGTGTTTTTTAATGTCGATCCGCTCGTTGGTCGCTCGCTTCGTTTTGTTTGGGCTATCGGTTGGTAACCGTCAAGGGAAGTGAGTTGTAAACAAGATAATCCGTTACTACTGTGTGGTAACGGATTTTTTGTGCTTTGACCCAGGCGGCGCAATATCCGCTATTACGTTGGTGATAGCGGATATTTTTGTGTCCGAATCCGTCTAACTTAAAAATTGCACAAATTATGGCTAAATGTATTGTGCAATAGGTAGAATTTTAGGAAATGGCAAGAAAACTGCATAAAAATGCTTGAAAAAATTTTGAATAGGTGTATAATAAAATTATAGAAAAACTCATTATGGTTTCAATTACGTATTATTACTGTTTGGGTAATGTATTATGATTTGTAATAATATTAAACTGAATTGTCATAGACATTAGAGCGGTGAATATTATTTTTATACGAGCACAATCCTTATATATTAGTAACCAACTTTTAACTATACAGGTAAGGCAAGTCCAATGCAGAAGTAAATTTAAAAATGATGATTACGGAGCAATTGCCTTAGGCAAGGAATTTAAAGTAATGGAGGTTTTAATTATGAAAAAGTTATTTAAAAGAATCGCAGCAATGGGTGCTGCAGTAATGATGATGGCGTCAATTTCGGCTATGGGAGCGAGTGCTTATGAAGAGACATATAATAATTACACATTATATAAGACAATCACTGGTAAAGGCAGAGTAACTTGTACCGGTGAGGTAACTGGTTCGTCAACAACTACTGTAAAAGCATCAACAAGTTTGAACACATATTCTGGTGGTGTAAGTGTCAATATTGTGATTTATTATAAAAATCCAGATGGGGGAACCTCTACCACAGGCACTGGAAATGGCGGACAGTCAGGCATTAGTGCTACAAAAAGCATAACAGCAAAAACAGGTACTTATCTATATGCAAAAAATAAGCATATGGGATACGGAGAAGTTGCTAAGGAAGTAAGACTTTACAAAGAATAGAGCAATAATAGTTTCTGTTGCATAAGTTGTTGCAGAGCACGATAACAATTTTTAATTGTTACGTGCTCTGCACGTACTATAACTGGAGGTTTAACCATGAAATTTTTTAAAATTGCTTGCATCATTTTAACGGGAACACTCCTTTTTACTGGCTGCATAAACAGCAGAGATTCACAACAAAATTCAGGAGATGTTTCACAACCGCGTTCTTCTTCGGATGCGAGTTCCATTGAACAAAACAACATTGCCGATGCGGTAACATACATTAACAGCGGCGAGGAGTTCAGCGATAAAATACAGCTGACCTACGTTTCGGATTTTAATTACGACTTTGACGAAACAATTATTCAGCTGCTGAACGAAAAACTTGACGAAGATGGCTATTCCTTTGCAGTTAATTTTGTGTTTATTGATGCATATAAGTATGCTCCCATAGATTTTTACACCACAGCAGTTGAAAACGGTGAGGCGGTGGATATTTTAAATACTTCCGTCGGTATGTCTGCCGAAATCATTGCGACCCTTGACAATTACATCGGCGGACCCCATGAAAATTCATACTGGGAGTGCGTCGACAATGGGTATTTAATTCCCTTGAATGATTATCTGGCTTCTGATAATGGTACGGCGCTTTACAACTGCTTTGAGCAGAAATACTGGGACAAAGCCACCGACAACGACGGCAATATATACGGACTGTACACATCATATGCGTCGGACGCTCCTTCTTCTATAGACTTTTATCCCGAGGTCGCAGAGGAGTTTGGTTATGACATCGACAGCTTTAACGGAGACATTTTTTCGCTGGAAGAGGTTCTTAAGCAAATTTACGATGAAACGGGAGAAGCCGGACTTTCGTATACCGATATAAAAGATAATATGTGTGAATTTATAGGATTTTCTCAGCTTTACTGCGGAATATACATCAATGAAACCACAGGTCTTGCCGAAAATATTTTTGAAAATGAGGATTTTATATCTTTGAGCGAAACATTCAGCCGCTGGCAGGAGGAAGGCTATATGGACGACTTAGACGATCAATTGGAAAATGATAAGGTATTGTGTGAAATAAGCAATTATACAGCGTTGTTTAAGACGGATTCAATTCAAAAGATTGCAGCCAATGCATATCAGACCAACAGCTACCTCAACGGCGGCATGGGAATAACCAGCACCTCACAGCACCCCGACGAAGCCTTTACTTTGCTTTCGCTGCTGTTTTCAGACCCGGAGTATGCAGAAATTATCTGCTGCGGGCAGGAGGGCAGAAACTATCAGATAAATGACGAAGGTGTGTATGAATTAAGTCCGGAATATCCGCCATTTCTTGAAAGGCATGACTACATGGCGGTGCCGGCAAATCCGTTTATAGCGCCGGTAGTAGCTTCAGAAAACGGCGAGGATTATCCAGACAAGCTGGAGAAATTTACAAACATGTATCAGTATGTTGAAAGGTCGGCGGTATACGGCAAGGAGCTTGACCTTTCGGAAATGACTGAAGAGCTTGAGCAGATAAAGAGCATTTACGACCAATACGGGGGACTGTTTTTCGGAGAATATTCCGATGTGGAAGCAACCATAGAAGAAGCAAACGGCAGGCTTGAACAAGCGGGAATAACCGATGTAATTGAGGAGATAAACCGACAGCTGGAGGCGTACTATGAAGAAAACAGTTAGCTTTATAGCGGCGGCATTAATAGCGTTAAGCCTTGTCGCCTGCAATGACAACGACAGCGAAAATACGGAAGACTGGCGCATTGTTTCATTATATCAAATGGTGGAGCCTGATAAAAACGGAATGTTTATCTCCAACACCTACGAATCCCTCAGTTTCCTTGACTTTTCCACGATGCAGCAGGCCCCCGTCTGCGATGATCCTACCTGCAAACATGAAGCCGACAGCTGCAATTCATATGGAAAGAACAATCACCCGTTTTTGTATAACGACAAGCTGTATTATGTAAAAACCACCGATTTTTATCAGGAGGGCGAGGAGTTTTTCATGGACACCCAGCTGTGGCAGAGCGATGTAAACGGTGCAAATGAAAAGCAGATTACCGAAATTAAAGGACTTGTATATTACGATTACGACAGAATGCTGATATACGGTGATACTATTTACATGTGTATGCTGAACCAGCCCTACAACAGCGAGTTTCAGGAACTTGAACCGTCGGTTGAACTTGTATCCTGCAACCTTGACAGCGGCGAAATTACAAACTACGGCGAGGTGGTAAGAAGCTACAGCGGCGGTTCGTGGGTATGCGGTCTGTGGGACGGAAAAATGATTTTCCAGACCTCGAAACCGGTAGAGAACCTCCCGTATATGGAGAAGGTGGAGAGGTACATCGAGGAAAACAACCTTGAAGAAGAGGCGGAGAAATACGCAGAGGAAAACAACGTAACGATTGATGTAGCATTAATGCACATGGCGGCAGGATTTCAGGACGAATACATCACCGAATATCTCCAGCTTGACCTTGATTCGGGTGAGATTTCACTGTCAGAATACCCCGAGCCCCAAGCGATTTCCCCATACTATTATTACTATCTTGACAACGACAAGCTTATGTTCCTTGACTCAGAGGGGGAAGAGCATGAACTGGAAGGACTTGAGGGTGAAATAACCAGAGTTACCGCCCTCAACGATTACACTTACATAAACGCCGGAGGTGTCACCTATCTTTTCAACGAGCCTGAGCAGGAGCTTACCAAGCTTGACGAAATATATGACATTTCGGCAGTCTATGACGACAGCATAATAATAAGTTACGTTACCGACAGCTACTCCCTTGCTTATGATAAAAAGGCTATAGAGGACATTACAGCTTGATTTTTAAACATTGATATTAACAATCCCCATATTCTGCAGAGAATATGGGGATTTTCTACGCTATAAAATTTATGCGAACGGATGATGTTACAATTATCCGCGCTTTACTTTTTGTAAAAGATGTGATATAATAACCTTGAAACCAAGTGCTGACGCACTTGATGGTGCTTTCAGCTCCTTGTTTGCTTTGCAAACCGTTTCAAGAACATTTTATCGTACTAAGGAATCGCCTTACGGCTCTTTTTATAATATAATGTGACTTATGGAGTAGGAAGCCTGCTCTGCAAATCGGAAGTTATTGAGGTAAACATCTATGAAAAAATTAGTAGTATTAAGCGCGGCTTGCGGAGTCGGGAAATCTACAGTAAAAGACATGTTGAATGAAAATAATATGTTAGACAATTATAGTTGCATTGATACAGATGAAGTCGGTATTAATTGGTGGGATTATGCGGGAACAGAGAATGAAGCTAAATTCAGTGATGATTGTTTGGCGGAAGCTGTAAGAATGTCCAATGGCAACAACTTACTTTTTGTGACGTGTATGAATCCTTATGATTTTTATGGAACGGTTAATATTCCAAAGGATATTACGTCAACCTTTTTTATTGGAATGACCTGTTCCGATGAAGAAATCACCAAGAGATTAAAAGCAAGGCCGGAAGAAAGAATGTGCGGAAGCGATGAATTTATTGCCGGGCAAATTCAATATAATAACTGGTTTAGGAAGAATGCCGGCAAATTTCAGTTCTACATAGATAATACTGATAAAACCGTTAAAGAAACAGCGGCAGAGATAGCGGCATTTATCAAAAGTATCGAATAACAAATTCCGATTTGCAGGGACACTTTTTAACATCGATCCGCTCGCTTTGCTCGCTTCGTTTTGTATGGACTATCGGTTCGTAACCGTCAAGGGTAGTTTGTCGAGGCATTGGTTTCAGACAAAGTTTGTAGGGGACGGCGCCATCGACGTCCCTTCTTTTTTAACATCGTTACGCTCGCTGGTCGCTCGCTCCAATTTTGTAGCTGCTATCAGTTTGTCCTCGCTGAGGTAGGTTTTGATTAGGGCGTTAGTTAAAGGGACGTCGAGGACGCTGTCCCGTACAAGTATGCCATATCTCATCAACATCTGTTAAAAACCGATACATAGACAAACTATGTTTAAACCCGATGCCCCGACAAACTACCCTTGACGGTTACGAATTAATAGCCACCACAAAACGAAGCGAGGTCCTGAGCGCGGACGGCGCAATTCGCGAGCCGTTCGCTGACGCTCACTTGGTTTGATAAGGCGGTAAGTTTGTTGCCGCAATCAAAGTAAGCATATTACCAGACTTTTTTGGTTTATATACCGATGCACGAACAAACCATGTCAAAAACCAATGCCTCGACAAACTACCCTTGACGGTTACGAACCGATAGCCTTCACAAAACGAAGCGAGCAAAGCGAGCAGATCGATATTAAAAGACCCCATATTCTGCAAAGAATATGGGGCTTGCTGTGTCGCCTTATTAGATTGTATAGCTGCGTTTTTTGTCGCATTCTACAAAAACGTTTATCTTTACGCAGGACTCGTTGTCATCCTGCTTTTCGTCGGAACATGATACCTCCGGCTTGGCGTTGCGGCACTTGTCGCACTCAACGTAGATGTTAAGCTCTACGCAGCTTTCCTTTTTGTCTTTCATTGTCGTCACCCCTTTAACAGCTTATGCCGTTGGGGATGAAAGTGTTACGCTCTTCTGTGGCAAATTCCGGCGAGTATAACTACTGCTTCGCCAGAAATTCCTCCAGCTGGCGGTTTGCTTCGTCTAAAACCTCCTGCAAGCCCGCATCGTAAAGCTGACGATTAAACTCCTCCAGATAGATTTCAACGTCCGCAGGCTCGTCCTCGCCTTCCGAAGGTGCAAAGGGGGCAAATTCCAGGGATTTTGCAACCCATTCATCTGCCATAATTTCAGCTTGTTGCACAATATTCCATATGACATTTTGTGCACTATCTCCACCGCAACTCGGAAGCACGGCGAAGATTGCCCTTATATATTGACTTTAAGCGTAAAATGTGCGATAATATATAGAATAGGGCAGATGTAAGGACAATCCCCCGGCTCACACTCCAAAAGAGTAAAGCAGTTTTCCTCCGACGACAGTCGGTGGGATAAACCCTTCTTTCAGCAATGCATTTGGGGGATAGCTGAAAAAATCACCTCCCTGCCCATACTTCAAAGGAAAGGAAAGCTTTATGAAAAACATCGGCTTTAATTTAATCTGTCCTTTTAAGTTTCTACCGGGCGTACGAGTCTGAGGCTGTATTCAGACTTTGCGATCAGGACTTAAAATGAAAGGATTTGATTATATGGAAAAAGAGCTTTCAAAGCTTTATGAACCCTCGCAGGTTGAGGACAAGATTTATAAATTCTGGCAGGACAATAACTATTTCCATGCCGAAAGAGATCCGCAGAAAACCCCCTACACCATTGTTATTCCTCCCCCCAACGTAACGGGACAGCTTCACATGGGACATGCGCTGGACGAAACATTGCAGGACATTCTTATCCGCTGGAAGAGAATGAGTGGATATTCGGCATTGTGGCTTCCCGGAACAGACCATGCCGCTATCGCCACCGAAGCCAAAATCGTTGAGGCAATGCGCAAGGAAGGGCTTACCAAAGAGGATCTGGGCAGAGAGGGCTTTATGAAGAGAGCCTGGGCTTGGAAAGAACAGTACGGCGGCAGAATAGTTGAGCAGCTTAAAAAGCTTGGCTCCTCCTGCGACTGGGAAAGAGAACGCTTTACAATGGACGAGGGCTGTTCAAAGGCGGTAAAAGAGGTTTTTGTAAGATACTATGAAAAAGGGCTTATCTATCGTGGGGAGAGAATGGTAAACTGGTGCCCCAAATGCTGCACCACCCTTTCCGACGCCGAAGTAACCTACGAGGATCAGCCGGGACATTTCTGGCATCTGCGCTACCCCTTCAAAGACGGTTCGGGCTATGTTGAGCTTGCCACCACCCGTCCCGAAACTCTGCTGGGTGACACTGCCGTTGCGGTAAATCCGGGCGACGACAGATACAAACACCTTATCGGCAAGACGCTGATTCTTCCTCTGGTTGGCAGAGAAATTCCCGTTGTTGCCGACGATTATGTAGACATCGAGTTTGGAACAGGCGTGGTTAAGATTACCCCCGCCCACGACCCAAACGACTTTGAGGTTGGAAAGCGTCACAATCTGCCGGTTATAAACGTTATGACCGATGACGCTAAAATAGTTGACGACTATCCCGACTACGCCGGAATGGATCGTTATGAGGCGAGAAAGAAGATTGTCGAGGACCTTGACAAGGGCGGATTCCTTGTAAAAACTGAAGATCACGATCATAACGTAGGAACCTGCTACCGCTGCGGCACTACCGTTGAGCCTAAGGTTTCAACTCAGTGGTTCGTTAAGATGAAGCCGCTTGCACAGCCTGCCATCGACGCGGTAAAGAACGGTGAGACAAAGTTTGTTCCCGAGCGTTTTGAGAAGATATATTTCCACTGGCTTGAAAACATCCGCGACTGGTGCATTTCACGTCAGATCTGGTGGGGACATCAAATTCCCGCTTTCTATTGCGACGACTGCGGAGAAATGGTGGTTACAAAGGAAGATTCGGCGGTTTGTCCCAAGTGCGGAAAACCGATGCGTCAGGACCCCGACACTCTGGACACCTGGTTTTCATCGGCGCTGTGGCCATTCTCCACTCTTGGCTGGCCTGACGAAAATGCGGAGGATTACAAGTATTTTTATCCCACAAACACGCTGGTTACAGGCTATGATATTATCCCCTTCTGGGTTATGAGAATGATGTTCTCGGGAATTGAATGTACCGGCAGAGTTCCCTTCGACACGGTGCTTATACACGGTCTGGTGAGAGATTCTCAGGGCAGAAAAATGTCAAAATCTCTGGGCAACGGCATCGACCCTCTTGAAATTATCGACAAGTACGGCGCAGACGCTCTGAGATTTATGCTTGCCACCGGAAACGCTCCCGGAAACGATATGCGTTTTATCGAAGAAAAGGTCAAGGCAAGCAGAAACTTTGCAAACAAGATTTGGAACGCCGCAAGATTTATTATGATGAATCTGCCCGACGGCTTCAAGGCAGAAAGTCTCCCCGAAAACCTCGCCGTTGAGGACAAGTGGATTGTATCAAAGTTCAACACTCTGGCAAAAGAGATTAATCAGAATCTTGAAGCCTTTGAGCTGGGCGTTGCGGTTCAGAAGCTTTACGATTTTATCTGGGATGTATACTGCGACTGGTACATCGAGCTTACCAAGCCCAGAATACAGGCAGGCGGCGAAACCGCCCTTACCGCTCAGAAGGTTCTGGTATGGGTTATGAAGGGTATGCTCAAACTGCTTCACCCATTTATGCCCTACATCACCGAAGAAATCTGGCAGGCGCTTGTAAACGACGGCTCTGCAATTATAGTAAGCGACTTCCCGGTTTATGACGAAAAGCTTAGCTTTTCTGAGGACGAGGCGGAGTTTGAAAGAATAATCGCCGCCATCAAGGGAATAAGAGCCACCAGAAGCGACATGAACGTTCCCCCGTCGGTTAAGGCGAAGGTTTACATTGAAACCGCTTATCCCCAGGTTTTTGAAGCCGGAAAAATGTTCTTTGAGCGGCTTGCTTCCGCATCACAGGTTGACATTTCCGACAAATGGGATATTCCCGACAGCGTAACCGTTGTAACCTACGCCGCCAGAATATTCATTCCTCTTTCAGACATCATCGACATCGAAAAGGAGCTTGCCCGTCTTAATAAGGAAAAGAAGGCGGTTCAGAAGGATCTGGATTTCCTGGGCGGAAAGCTTAACAATCAGGGCTTCCTTGCCAAAGCTCCCGAAAAGCTGATAGAAGCCGAAAAGGAGAAGCTTGCAAAGGCTCAGGAAAAAATGGCTAAGATTGAAGAATCCATAGCTGCGCTGGGCAAAAGATAAATTGCATTTATAAACAAATTTCCTCCCGTGACTAATTCGCCGCGGGAGGTTTTTTGCAAGGTACTGATATTCCCCGTTTGTAAGGCGGGGGAATATACAATCTTTTCAGCGTGAGATTTTAAGTTTTTTGCCGTAGTTTCTTGACTAAGGGGAGAATATGGGTTAAACTTAAAGTATAGAATTTGATAAAGGAGATTTCTTATGACGCCTTATGAAAAGCTGACAAAATGCTATCAGTGTGTAACCTCAAAAATAGACTTCAAGCCCAAGATTGCTCTGGTGCTGGGTTCGGGGCTGGGGGACTTTGCCGAAACTGCGGTGGACATTCACTCCACCCTTGACTACAGCGACATCGAAGGCTTCCCACGCTCCACCGTAGAGGGACACAAGGGCAGGTTTGTGTTTGGATATATAAACGACGTCCCCTGCGTTGTAATGCAGGGCAGGGTGCACTACTATGAGGGCTACCCTATGACCGACGTAGTTCTGCCCGCAAGGCTTATGTCAATGCTGGGAGCGAAAGTGCTGTTTTTAACCAACGCCTCAGGGGGAATAAACGCCGGCTTTTCCGCAGGGGATTTTATGCTTATAAAAGACCACATCTCCTGCTTTGTGCCAAACCCACTTATAGGCGAGAATATCGACCGGCTTGGCACACGCTTTCCCGATATGAGCAGAATCTACTCCCCCGATATAAGGGAGATAATCAAAGCCATCGCCGCCAGACTGGGAATAAAGCTTCAGGAGGGGGTTTACCTCCAGCTTACCGGGCCCTCCTTTGAATCGCCGGCGGAGATAAGAATGCTGAGAACCTTCGGTGCGGACGCTGTGGGAATGTCCACTGCGGTGGAGGCTATTGCCGCTAACCACTGCGGAATGCTGGTGTGCGGAATATCCTGCATTTCAAATCTTGCCTGCGGAATGACCGACAATCCCCTTACCCATGCGGAGGTTCAGGAGTGCGCCGACAAGGCTGCTCCCAAGTTCAAACAGCTTATCTCAGAAAGCATTAAGAACATCTCAGGCTATATTGACCTCCACTGTCAATAAGCGAAAGGAGCAAGGCTGTGATTTACAATCAAAACGACAGCGTAAGACTTTCCCCCGACGGAAAATCGGTGGTTATAATCGACCAGACTAAGCTGCCGGGTGAGAAAAAGCTGCTGACCCTTAACGATGAAGCGGAAATGTTCGACGCTATCAGCTCACTTAAAGTAAGGGGCGCGCCTGCCATCGGGATTTTTGCAGGGTACGCATTGTATGTACTGGCTTGCCGCTTTGATGAGGGCGAGGACTTTTTTGAAAGGCTGGAAAAAACGGCAGAGTATCTGAACTCCGCACGACCCACCGCAGTTAATCTCTCCTACGCTCTTGACCGGGTGAGAAATGCCGCTTTAAGCAAGGCAGGCTGTGGAAGACAGGAAATTCTTGAGACAATGAAAGGGGAGGCAGAGAAAATTCACCTTGAGGATATTGAATCCTGCGAAAGAATGTCACGCTACGGGCTTAGTTTAGTTAAAAGCGGAGATGGAATCCTCACCCACTGCAATGCGGGAGCGCTTGCCACCTCACGCTACGGCACAGCTCTGGGACCTCTTCTCTACGGCGCAGAGAGGGGATACAAATTTCACGCCTACATCGATGAAACCAGACCTCTTCTCCAAGGCTCACGGCTTACCGCCTACGAGCTTATGAGCGCCGGAATAGACTGCACTCTTATCTGCGACAACATGGCAGGGCTTGTGATGAGTCAGGGGAAAATTCAGGCGTGCTTTGCAGGCTGCGACCGTGCGGCTGTCAACGGCGACTGCGCCAACAAGATAGGCACTTTGTCTGTGGCGGTGCTGGCGGATTATTATAAAATTCCATTCTACATATTCTGCCCTACCTCCACTATAGATGTAAACTGCAAAACCGGAGCGGATATTGTTATTGAAGAGCGCAAGCCGGAGGAGATAACCTCGCTGTACTTTGACCGGCAGATTGCCCCTGAGGGGATAAACTGCTACAATCCGGCTTTTGACGTTACCCCAAACAGTCTTATTACCGCCATCATCACCGAAAAGGGAATAATAAGACGGGGCGAATCAATAGAGAAGATACTTTAACAGGAGGACTGACCTATGAACAAGAATGTACGCTTAAACGAGGATAAAGAAATAGTAAAAAAGGTTCGTGAAGGGCTGAAACGGACGGGCGGATACTGTCCATGCCGTCTTCAGCAAACCGAGGACACAAAATGCGTCTGCAAGGAGTTCAGAGAGCAGATTGCCGACCCTGAGTTTGAAGGCTACTGCCACTGTCTGCTGTATTATAAGTCAAAGGGCTGAGAAAACAAAAACCGTGCAGGGCATTTTCCTCTGCACGGTGTTTTTTATATCAGTTTCTTGCTTTAAGGGCTTCAAGCTGTTCGTTACTGCGGGCGTAAATGCGATTTACATCCTCCCCAACATGGAAAACGCCGTCCTTATAGAGGACTTTTCCGGCGCACATTGTAAGCTTAACATTCTGCTTTGAGCCGCTGTAGACAAGGTTTTTGGCGATGTTGTTCAAAGGCTGCATATTGGGCTTAGAAAGGTCTATCACTATAAGGTCCGCCTGACTACCCACCGAAAGGTCGGTGCAGTTATCAAGTCCCATTGCCAGGGCAGAGCCTTTTACCGCCGCCTTTAAAACCACATCCGCAGGACAGGCTGCGGCGTCGCCCCTTTTGATTTTTTGCAGCGCAGTCATAAGGAACATTTCCCTGAACATATCAAGACAGTTGTTGCTGGCAGGACCGTCGGTGCCGATTGCAAGGTTCACACCCTTTTCCGCCATGTCGCAGATTGGTGCGATTCCGCTGGCAAGCTTGGAATTTGAGCCGGGACAGGTTACCGCCCACACCCCATGACGCTTGAAAATTTCCATGTCGTTGCTGCTGAAATGAACGCAGTGAAAGCCTGCTCCCCCGTAGTTGTATATGCCAAGGGAATCAAACAGCTCTGTAGGGGTTTTGCCGTACTTTTCCACGCACTCGGCTACTTCCTTTGCCGTTTCGGAATTGTGCACCGACACGGGGGCTTTGTATTTTTCCGCAAGCTGTGCCACACCCTCCATCAGCTCATAGTCCGCAGTGTATTCGGCATGAAAGCCCAGCCAGTATGATACAAGAGGATGTTTTCCGTTAAAGCGGTTGTAGTTTTCCTCCAGACGTTTTACTGCCGACTTATCACCGCTTATTGCGCCGCACATAACGGTTCTGAATCCGCTTTCGGTGCAGGCTTTGAAATAGTCGTCAAGCTCAAAATACATATCAAAGCAGGCGGTTATGCCGGAGGTCAGGTACTCCAAAATCGCAAGCTTGGTAAACCAGTAGACATCTTCCCCCGTAAGCTTGGCTTCCATCGGGAAAACCTGCTTAAAAAGCCAGTCCTGCAATGACATATCATCGGCGTAGGACCTTAAAAAGGTCATGGCGGAATGGGTGTGGGCGTTTTTAAAGGAAGGCATCAAAAGATTGCCCTCAAGGTCGTATTCCTTTTCAAATATGGTGCTTTTAAGCTGCTCGTCCGAAGGGATTCCCACAAAAGCTATTTTGTCCCCCTCTACCCAAACCTCACGGTTTTGAGTGTTTACACTGCCGTCTGCGTCAAGGGTTATGCCGTTTTTAAATCTTATCATGTTTTTCCTCTTTTCATTTTGTAAGCCCTGTTTTGCCGATAAGGGGTTACTCGTGGTGGTTTTCTCCGCCCTTAACCTGCTTTTCAAACTTTTCGGTGCGGTTTTTAAGCTTTTTAACCGCATAGCCTTCCTTGATTTCCTCTTTGGTGCGTTCGATGGCTAAAGCGTCCGCCGGAACGTCACGGGTTATGGTAGAGCCTGCCGCAGTGTACGCCCCTCTGCCTATTCTTACGGGAGCGACCAGATTGGTGTTGCAGCCTATAAAGGCGTTGTCCTCGATTACGGTGCGGAATTTCTTGTCGCCGTTGTAGTTTACCGTAACCACTCCACAGCCGAAGTTTACATTGGCGCCCACGTCGGAATCGCCTATATAGGTAAGATGAGCCACCGCAGTGTACTCTCCTATGGTGGAATTTTTTATCTCTACAAAGTCGCCTATCTTAGCGCCTTTCTTTATGTGGGAGTTGGGCCTCAGCTGAACGTAGGGTCCGATTTTAACGTCGTCCTCTATAACCGATTCATATGCCTGAACGTTGTTGAGATTTACATTGTTGCCCACCTGTGTGTTTTCGATAATGCAGTTGTTTCCGATAACGCAGTTCTCACCGATAGTGGTGTTTCCTCTGAGTATAACCCCCGAGTGGATTACAGTGCCCTGACCTATGGTTACGCTGTTGCCGATTGAAACGCCGTCGGTACAGCAAAATTCAATGCCCTCTTCAAGCCATTTGGAGATAATCTCTTCCCTTGCGATGTCGTTTAACATAAGCAGACCCTTGCGGTCGTTTGCGCCCAGCGCAACGTTGGGATTGCCTGAAATGTAAGCGTCGGCAGTCTTGCCCTTTGAGATTATAAGCTCTATGCAGTCGGTGAGATAATATTCACCTTGAGCGTTTTCGGGCTTTATTTCAAACAGCACCTCCAGCAGGTCGGCGGTTTTGAACCAGTAGCAACCGCTGTTTACCTCAGTGATGGCAAGCTGCATTGGATTGCAGTCCTTATGCTCCACAATTCCGCTGATGCCGTATTCGTTTCTGATTATTCTGCCGTAGCCGGAGGGGTCCTCAACCCTTGAGGTCACCACAGTTACGCCGCAGTCTCTGCTCTGGTGAAGCTCCAGCGCGCCGATTATGGTGTCGGCGTCGATAAAAGGAGCGTCGCCGCACAGCACCAGAGTGTTGCCCTCACGGTTTGCTTCAAGGAATTCCTTAGCCTGCATAACGGCGTGACCTGTACCCAGCCTTTCCTCCTGCATAACCGAGGTTATGTCCGCCTTTGAGCTACGGTTTTCAAGAAATTCATCTATCTGCTCACTTTCATAGCCCTTTACAACGCACACCTTATCAAGTCCTGCGTTTTCACAGGCTGTTATAACCCACTCAAGCATCGGTTCGCCCAGCACGTTGCACAGCACTTTGGGCTTGTTGGTTTTCATTCGTTTTCCCTGACCTCCTGCCAGGATAACGGCAGTATTTGCCATAAAAATCAGTCCTTCCGAAGATTTTCTGCTATGTTTCAGTTATATATTATAGTATATTTATCCTCTTCCGTCAAGTATGACGACAACATTCGCCGTTTATAGCTTTTCCCCCTTTCCATACAAATCAATTATGGTAAGCCATTATAAATAAGTATTTGAAATTTAACGGGTTATCTGCTATAATAAAATAAACAAAGCCCTTATGGGGCAATTGTAATGAATTTATAAGACGGAGGGGTTAATATGAAAATAATTCAAAATCAGACTTTTGATGAAAAAAGAGCCCTTTACGGAAGTAACGATATACTGGTAAAGGACTGTTCCTTTGACGGACCGGCAGACGGCGAAAGCGCCTTCAAGGAATGTAAAAACGTCAAAGCGGAGGGCTGCTTTTTAAATCTGCGCTATCCGTTCTGGCATGACGATAATCTTAAAATCTGCGGCTGTGAGATGACGGAGCTTTGCAGAGCGGCGCTGTGGTATTCCCACGATATTGAAATTACCGACACCAAGCTTCACGGCATTAAGGCGCTGAGAGAGTGCGGAAACGTAAGAATGAAGAGTTGCGATATAGTTTCGCCGGAGTTTGGCTGGTCGGTAGACGGCATTGATATGGAGGACTGCGATGCAGACAGCGAGTATTTTATGATGCGCTCAACAAATCTGCATTTTAAAAACGTACGCATGAAGGGTAAGTATTCCTTCCAGTACATTGAAAACTCGGTGTTTGAAAACTGTGAATTTGACACAAAGGACGCCTTCTGGCACGCCAAAAACGTAGTGATACGCAACAGCGTGGTGAAGGGCGAGTATCTGGCGTGGTACTGCGAAAACGTCACCTTTGAAAACTGCAAGATCATCGGTACTCAGCCTCTTTGCTACTGCAAGGGACTGAAGCTTGTAAACTGCGAAATGATTGACGCAGACCTGGCATTTGAACGCTCTGAGGTGGAAGCCACCGTTACCACTCCCATGATAAGCATTAAAAATCCCCTTGCGGGAAGCTGCATTACAGTTCCCGCTGTGGGTGAGATTATCAGGGACATTCCGGGAGCAGACGGCAAGGTAATCACAAAATGCTGTGCCTGCGCCTGAAAATGCAGGAAAAAAGCCGTGACGGGATTCCCCCGGCAGGGGCTTTGATATAAAAAAAGACAAAACCAAAGGAGGACATTTTATGTTAGGAAATTTTTCTTACTGCAACCCCACAAAGCTTTACTTCGGTGACGATTCGCTGAAATATCTCAACGACGAACTGCCTAAATACGGCGATAACGTAGTGCTTATCTACGGCGGCGGTTCAATTAAAAAGAACGGCATCTACGACGAGGTTGTAAAGATTCTTAATGACAACGGAAAGAATGTAGCTGAAATATCGGGCGTTATGCCTAACCCCACCCTGCCTAAGCTTTATGAGGGCATCGAAATTGCCCGCAAGCACAAGGCAGACCTGCTGCTGGCGGTAGGCGGCGGTTCGGTGTGCGACTATGCAAAGGCGGTTTCCGTTTCGGTAAACTGCGAGGAGGACTGCTGGGATAAGTATTTCATCAGATTTGAAGAGCCGGACTGCGAAGTTATCCCTGTAGGCTGCGTGCTGACTATGGTGGGAACAGGGTCGGAGATGAACGCAGGCTCGGTTATCACAAATCCCGAAACCAAGCAGAAGATAGGTCATGTGTTTGCAGATGAAAAAATCATGCCCAGATTTTCAATTCTCAATCCAAAATACACTCTGACGCTGCCCCACTATCAGATGGTAGCAGGTATTTACGACATCTTCAACCACATCTGCGAGCAGTATTTCTCCGGCGAGGACGACAACACTTCAGACTACATCAGCGAAGGTCTTATGCGCTCACTGCTTCATTCCAGTAGGATTGCAAACAAGAATCCACAGGATTACGAAGCCAGAAGCAATATTATGTGGACTGCAACCTGGGCGCTGAACACTCTGGTGGCAAAGGGCAAAACCACCGACTGGATGGTGCATATGCTGGGTCAGGCGGTAGGCGCTTACACCAATGCAACTCACGGCATGACTCTGGCGGCGGTTTCACTGCCTTATTACCGTTACATTATGCCCTACGGTCTGCAAAAGTTCAAGCGTTTTGCCGTAAACGTATGGGATGTTGACACTGCCGGAAAAACCGACGAGCAGGTTGCAAACGAGGGCCTTGAGGCTATGGAAAGCTGGATGAAAGAGCTTGGTCTGGTTATGAACATTTCAGAGCTGGGCGCAACGGAAGATATGCTTGAAGGACTTGCCGATTCCACTCTTATCATGAACGGCGGCTACAAGGTTCTGACACGTGATGAAATTATAACAATACTGAAAGAGAGCATGAAATAACAAATGAAAAAGAATTTAAAAAACTTAACTCTGGCGGCAATGTTTATTGCAATCGGACTGGTGCTGCCGCTGCTGACGGGACAGATTCCTCAGCTTGGAAACATGCTTCTGCCTATGCACATTCCCGTTTTCCTGTGCGGTCTGATATGCGGCTGGCAGTACGGCGCTGCGGTGGGATTTATTCTGCCGCTGCTTAGGTATGCAATTTTCGGAATGCCGGTGCTGTTTCCCACAGGCGCGGCTATGTCCTTTGAGCTTATGACTTACGGTCTGGTGGCAGGACTGCTTTACGGACTTTCCCGCTGGCAGTGCGTAATCGCCCTCTACCGCTCGATGATTGCCGCAATGATAGCGGGACGAGTTGTGTGGGGCATTGTGCAGATGATTCTGCTGGGCGTTTCGGGCAGCGGATTTACCTTCCGGATGTTTATGGCAGGCGCATTCCTTAACGCAATTCCGGGAATTATAGTGCAGCTTGTGCTTATCCCCGCAATTATGGTTGCCCTTAACCGCACGGGACTGGTACGGTTCAAGAAAAGACAGCCCGCTCATCAGGCAAACGGCGGCGTATGATGGAAAGTATCATCATTGCAGCCGAAGCGGCAATAAAATCCCTGCAAGGCAAAAAGACACCCCTGCTGGTGGCAATCGACGGCAGGTGTGCCGCCGGCAAAACCCTCCTTGCCTCCGAGCTGCAAAAGCGGCTGGGGTGCAACGTTTTTCACATGGATGATTTCTTTCTCCCTCCGGCTCTGCGGACCAGTCAGCGTCTTGCAGAGCCTGGGGGCAATGTGGATTACGAGCGTTTTTACAAAGAGGTTATAATCCCTGTTACAACGGGAAGAGAGTTTTCCTATCGTCCCTACTACTGCAAAATTCAGCGGCAGACAGAGCCTGTGCACGTCACTCCAAACTACATAAACATAGCGGAAGGCTCCTACAGCTGCCACCCCGCCTTGTGGGACAGCTACGACTTACGGATATTCCTTGACGTAGACCCCGATAAACAGCTTCGCCGCATAAAGGAGAGAAACGGCGAAAGACAGCTTGAAATCTTCGCCCAACGGTGGATTCCCCTGGAGGAGAAATATTTCAGCGAACTTAACATAAAACAGCGATGCGATTTGTCGCTGAAAACCTGAGGACAAATACACAAAAAATTCAAACAAAGGGAGTGCTCATTATGATTTACAAGACTTTTAAGGACCTTAAGCTTTCGGCTCTCGGCATGGGAGCAATGCGTCTGCCGGTTATTGACGGGGACGATTCAAAAATCGACGCAAAAGCTGCGGAGGACATGGTAAGCTACGCTATGGAGCAGGGTGTAAACTACTACGACACGGCGTGGGGCTACCATAACGGAAATTCCGAGCTTGTTATGGGAAAGGCGCTGAGCAGATTCCCCAGAGAAAGCTATTATCTTGCGGACAAATTCCCCGGCTACGACCTTTCAAACATGGATAAGGTGGAAGCAATTTTTGAAAGACAGCTTGAAAAGTGCGGTGTAGACTATTTTGATTTTTATCTTTTCCACAACGTCTGCGAAATGAACATCGACGCATATCTTGACCCCAAGTACGGAATTTACGAGTATCTCAAAAAGCAGAGGGACAATGGTCGCATCAAGCACCTTGGTTTTTCCGCTCACGGAAGCTATGAGGTTATGAAGCGTTTTCTTGAAGCTTACGGCAAGGATATGGAGTTCTGTCAGATTCAGCTTAACTATCTTGACTACAGCTTCCAGGACGCAAAAGCCAAGGTTGAGTTGCTTAATGAGTACAACCTCCCTGTCTGGGTTATGGAACCGCTGAGAGGCGGAAAGCTTGCTTCTCTGTCGGCTGATGATGAAGCCAAGCTTAAAGCCCTTCGTCCAGACGAGGACATTCCGGCTTGGGCATTCAGATTTTTGCAGTCGCTGCCTGAGGTAACGGTAACCCTTTCGGGAATGTCAAATATGGAGCAGCTGCAGGAAAACATTCGTACATATGAGGAAGAAAAGCCTCTTAATACGCAGGAGATGGAAACGCTGATGGCAATCGCCGATGAAATGGTGGGTAAAATTGCGCTGCCCTGCACAGCATGTCATTATTGTGTAAGCCATTGCCCTCAGGGGCTTGATATTCCCGGTCTGCTTGCTTTGTATAACGAGCACTGCTTTACCGAAGGCGGATTTATCGCGCCGATGGCTATGATGGCGATCCCGGAAGATAAACGTCCAAGTGCCTGCATCGGCTGTCGTAGCTGTGAAGCGGTATGTCCTCAGCAGATTAAGATTTCAGAGGCTATGGCAGACTTTGCTCAGAAACTCAACGGATAACAAAGCAAGGAGAAAGCAATGGAATATCGGAAACTGCCTCATGGAGAGGAAAAAGTCAGCATAATCGGGATTGGCAGCAGCTCCATCGGCGCAGCCGGTGAGAAAGAAACGGAAAAAACTGTTGCTTTGGCGATTGAAAACGGAGTGAATTATTTTGATATGGCGGCAGGGGATGCAACGCCTTTCTCTGCCTACGGCAGAGCTGTATCAGGTTGTCGGGATAAGGTGTATTTTCAGGTGCATTTCGGCGCAGATTATAGCAGCGGAAAATACGGCTGGACGCTGAATTTGGATGAAATAAAGCGTTCTGTAGACTGGCAGCTGAAAGCGCTGAAGACGGATTACATCGACTTTGGTTTTATCCACTGCATTGACGAAGAAACCGATTTAAAAACCGCAGTTGCACACGGGACAATTGCCTATATGGAGGAGCTGAAACGGCATGGTGTGATTCGTCATATCGGTTTGTCCTCCCACACTCCCGCTGTGGTGCAGAAGGTCCTTGATATGCATATTATTAATATGCTTATGTTCAGCATCAATCCGGCTTACGACTACCGCCACGGAGAGTTTGCAATCGGTAGCGGTAATGAGCGTTCTGCCTTATACCGTCGCTGCGAGGCGGAGGGAGTTGGCATTTCTGTTATGAAGGCATTCAGCGGCGGGCAGCTGCTTGACGCAAAGACTTCGCCTTTTGGTCAGGCTTTGACGGAATACCAGTGTATGCAGTATGCCCTTGACCGCCCCGGCGTGGTGACGGTGCTTCCCGGCGTAAGAGGCAGAGAGGATTTAAAGCGTATTCTGGGATTCCTTGAGGCTTCCGAATCAGAGAAGGACTATTCGGTAGTAGGGGAATTTACCCCAAAGGAATCGGTAGGTACATGCGTTTACTGCAACCACTGTCAGCCCTGTCCCAAGGGACTTGACATAGGACTTATAAACAAATATTACGACCTTGCTCTGGCAGGGGACAGTCTGGCGGTTGACCATTACAATCATCTGGCGGTAAAAGCTTCCGACTGTGTGGAATGCGGCCACTGCGACTCCCGCTGTCCTTTCAAGGTAAAACAGACAGACAGAATGAAAGAGATTGCGAGATTTTTTGAAAGGTGACTACAATGAAAAAGCTTACATCGATTTTAACCGGAGCAATGATGATGATTTCTCTGGCGGCCTGCGGCGACTCGTCGGGTGGGTCAGACAGCACAAACGGCACGACGGCTCAGTCGGGTACGACCGGGTCAACGGCTCAGACTTCCCAGTCCTCACAGGCTGTACAGGACAGCCCGTCGGGTGAAGAATCCCAGACTCAGCCAGACGACGGCGACCCGGTTGTCTACATGACCACCGACATCAGTCCCGAGGGATTAATGGCGGTATATGAGGCGCTTAACTGGCAGCCCACCGGCAACGTAGCAGTAAAAATGTCCACCGGCGAACCTCCTGCCAGCAATTATCTTCGTCCCGAGCTGATTACCGATTTAGTACAGTCGGTAAACGGCACAATAGTTGAGTGCAACACTGCTTACGGCGGCTCCCGTGCGGAAACCGCCATGCACTATCAGGTGGCGGAGGACCACGGATTTACTGACATTGCAGACTTTCAGATTCTGGACGAGGACGGCTCTATGACCCTGACGGTTGAGGGGGGAACTCGTCTGACGGAAAATTATGTGGGCGCGGCATTTGCCGATTATGATTCATATCTAGTGCTTTCCCACTTCAAAGGTCACGCTATGGCAGGCTTCGGGGGCGCAATAAAGAACATTTCCATCGGTCTCGGCTCAAGTGAAGGCAAGTGCTGGATTCACAGCGGCGGCACAAGTCTTACCAGTGCCTGGGGCGGAGAGCAGGACGCTTTTCTTGAAAGCATGGCGGAAGCGGGAAAATCGGTAGCGGACTACCTCGGAGACAGGATAGTATATGTAAACGTAATGAACCGTCTTTCGGTAGACTGCGACTGTGACGGAAACCCTGCCGAGCCTGACATGCACGACATCGGAATTTTAGCTTCCACCGACCCGGTAGCTCTTGACCAGGCGTGCATCGACCTTGTATATTCCGCTGAGGACGGCCAGTCCCTTATCAACCGCATCGAATCCCGCAACGGGCTTCACACTCTTGAACACGCAGCGGACATCGGGCTGGGCAGCCGCAGCTACCGGCTGGTCAGCATTGACGGCTGATTTTCCACCGAAAGGAGAGTAATGCTCCATGGCGGAAATTCTCAGGCGTGAATTTATTTATCTGTGGTATTATTTTGACTTACAGCTTCGTCAGATTCTCCCCTACTGGCTGCTGGGAATTATAATAGGCTCGGTGATTTCGGTATTTGTCGCAGGGAGAATCCACGGTCTTATACGCGCTTTAGGCGACAAGAAGCTGGGGCTTGTGGGGATTGTGCCTGCCGCCGTGCTGGGGATTTTCTCGCCCCTTTGCATGTACGGCACAATTCCGCTGGCGGCGTCCTTATCAAAAAGCGGACTGAGGGACGACTGGCTGGCGGCATTTATGATGAGCTCCATTCTGCTGAATCCTCAGCTGATGATTTACTCCACTGCTCTGGGGACGACTGCGCTGACGGTGCGGATTGTATCCTGCATTTTATGTGGAATTGCCGCAGGTCTGGCGGTATGGTTCTTTTATCGAAACAAGTCGTTTTTCAACTTTTCCGGCTTTGAAGAGCGTCAGAGCCGTGACACTCACCCAAATCTGCTGATAAGGCTGCTGAAAAACATAGGACGCAATTTCAAAGCCACGGGGCCGTGGTTTCTGGTGGGCGTAATTTTATCGGTATTATTTCAGCGGTATGTTCCGGCAGATCAGTTTGCCGCTCTTTTCGGTGAAAACGAAGGCTTCGGCGTACTGCTTGCCGCCACCATCGGAGTACCTCTTTACGCCTGCGGGGGAGGGACTATTCCCCTTTTACAGCAATGGCTGTGGAGCGGCATGAGCATGGGCAGTGCGGCGGCGTTCATGATAACGGGACCTGCCACCAAGATTACCAACTTAGGCGCGTTAAAAATCGTACTGGGGTTGAGGCGGTTTATATTGTACATAGCTTTTGTAATGATTTTCTCCCTGCTTACCGGTTTAATTGTGGACGTTATATGCCGATAGGCGGCGAGTATAGGATAAATGCAGGCATACAGTCATATGATATTTTGGCTTCTGCCGGTGACGGGTATTTCGTTATCGGCGGGAGTCTGATATTTATGGGAAAAAAAGTTTTTCGGGGGCAAAAAACGGTATGACAAATTTTAAAAAATGTTATGCTACAATAGATAGTAGACAATAAAAAAGAAGAACAACTCCAAAAATGATATAATGTTAAGTACCACCAAAACAAAGTATCAAAAAGGGAGTTGTTCTGATGAATAGTATAGCACAGG
>CALXIQ010000022.1 GCA_944388405.1 uncultured Ruminococcus sp.
TGAGCAGGCAAAACAGCTAAAGGAGTGGGAGTACAAGAATGAATGACTGTGTTATCTTCACAGGAGGGGAGCTTGACAATCCTCAGGGGCTTGACAGCTCGGTCTGGAAGGATGCCTTTGTGATAGCTGCTGACAGCGGATACAGATATACACAAATGCTGAGGATAACTCCTGACCTTGCAATGGGGGATTACGATTCGCTGGGATATGTTCCCACAAACTGCGGCGAGGTAATGACCTTTCCCAAAGAAAAGGATGATTCCGATTTAATGCTTGCCATTCGTGAAGCGCTGAAAAGGGGATATAAGAACATAACCATAATAGGCGCATTGGGGGGAAGGTTTGACCATACCTTTTCAAACATCCAGTCCTTAGGCTTTATTGCCAAGCATGGAGCTTCGGGGAGGATTATAAGCGCTGATGAAACCATTACGCTGCTACACCCGGGTGAATACTCAGTACAAAGAGATGAAACCAGATCCCTGTCTCTGTTTGCCTATACCGAAAAGGTATCGGGACTTACTGTAAAGGGCGTAAAATATCCCCTTGAAAACGCAGAGATTACAAGCTTTTTTCCCATAGGGCTTTCAAACGTTATAACGGAGGATTACGCCCATATTTCTTTTAAAAGCGGACTTCTGTTAATGATTTTCTCGCGGTTGTGAACCAAAATATGAGGATGTGCATAGTATGTATTACTAAATGTTTTGGAGGTAATACTTATGAAAATTGTTGTAGTAAAGAGTCCTAAGATACTGTCCGGTTTTCTCAGAATGATTTTTAAAATCAAGAAAGAGGACTGTAACGGCTGATACTTAAAAATCCGGTTATAAGCCGGATTTTATTTTGCAATGATAACGCTGAGTCGATAGCATCGGAGGTCAAGCAGTCGAAAATCGGCTTGCAATATGACTGGGTTCATGATATAATGTTAAACAAGAAAAAGTAAAGGGCTGAAAAAATGAGATACCGTATTAGCTGTGACCGCTGGGGCAGGTTTTTTACCGTTCCCTGCAGCGTTGTGGACGATTATATAAAGCTTAGCGACGGCGAATTTGTAAAGGTTCTGCTGTGTATTTTGTGCAGCAATTCAAATGTTGCCGATACAGAGCAGCTTGCCGTACAGGCAGGCGTAAGCGAGCAGACCGCTCATGACGCTATAATATACTGGGCGGGAAGAGGCGTTATTTCCGCCGAAAGCGACGACGGCTCAGCGGTAAAAAGCTTGGAAAATACCGTTTTGTCGCAGACCCAAAGCAAGACCGACGCTCCCGTCAGCACAGTTGAAGCTATCGACCCGGGAAGAAATTCCGGGGCGGTAAAGTCCATGGTCAAGTATTCACCCAAGGAGCTTGCCGAGATAGCGGAAAAGAATCAGGAAATAAAAATGCTTATTAACGACATACAAAAGACACTTTGCAGAACAATAAACGCCACCGAAACGGCAGGACTTATCAATTTGTATGAATACTACGGTTTTTCGGCGGCGTCAATACTAATGATTGCCGAGTACTGCCATCAGCTGGGAAAGGACAGGTTTGCGTATATCGAAACGGTGGCAAGAAGCTGGTTTGAGCGGGGAATCGTCAGCTATTCGGACATCGAGGCGGAAATTATCAGACAGTCGAAGATAAGCTCCTATCAGAACAAGGCGGCAAAGGTTCTGGGCCTGGAAAGCAAGCCGTCAAAAAGACAGCGTGAATATATTGACAAATGGAATGAGATGGGCTTCAGTACCGAGATGCTGGCAATTGCCTATGAAAAATGCATGGACAGCAAAAACAAGTTGAGCTTTAGCTATATAGACGGAATACTTAAAAACTGGGCAGGAAAGAGCATTAAATCGCCTGAGCAGGTTGCCGATGATGACAAGAGATTTTCTCAGTCGGCAGCTAAAAAGCAGGGCGGCGATAAAAACAAAGAAACCTCCTACGACCTTGACGAGTGGGAGCAGTTTGCAATGAACTATAATCCTAACAGCAGAGGTGATAAGCAATGAAATACAGCGAACAAGCTTTCGAGCGTGCTGAAGCGGAGCTTTCAAAGCGCAGAAAGCGTGCAGAGGAAATACATATCAAGCGAACTGAGGAAATAGAGCGCGTCGCTCCCGAGATAGCCACACTGCAAAAGTCGCTGGCTGCTACCGGCGCTGAGCTTATGAGACTTGTTGTCGAGAGAAGAGAAGATGTGCCGGAAATTATCGAGAAGGTCAAGGAAAAAAACCTCAGCACTCAGGAAACGATAAAAGACCTGCTGGAAGTTGTAAAGGGCGACCGCAGCTATCTTGACGTTCCGTATTTCTGCAACGTGTGCAAAGATACGGGATATGTCAACGGAACAAGGTGCGAATGTCTGAAAAAGCTGCTGAGGAAGTATACAATAGACGAGGTTAATCAAAACTGTCATATTAAGCTGCACGATTTCAACGAGTTCAGGCTGGAATATTACGATACAGGCAGTATCAACGGCGTTGTTCCGAGGGACAAGATGGCGCAGATTTATCAGTTTTGCCGTGATTACGCCCTTAATTTCGGAAAGGGCTCGCCGTCGCTGTTTTTCTTCGGAAGAACCGGGCTGGGAAAAACCTTTCTTTCCTCCTGCATAGCCAAACGGGTGATGGAAAACGGGTTTAATGTCGCTTTCGGTTCTATTCTTGATTTTCTTCGCACAATTGAAAACGAAAGGTTCGGCAGGGCGGAGGGCGATACGCTGGATATACTTATAAATGCGGACTTGCTTATTCTGGACGATTTGGGTTCGGAGTTTCAGACGTCATTCAACGAATCCGCATTGTACGACATTATAAACAGCAGAATTAATCTTGACAGGCCCACTATCATCTCCACAAATCTTTCTGCGTCGGAGCTTAACGGAAGATACAACGAGCGGATTGTTTCAAGAATCACCGGATGTTTTGACCCAATACCGTTTGTCGGCAAGGATATTCGCCATGTGAAGAGACAGTTAAGGTATTGACATAATACAAATTTACGTCAAAGCAATCTTAATTATGGTGTAATATGTAATGGATAAGGCATTGTTTAGTACAAAGTTTATCCATAATGATGTGCGTCAAAGGGACAAAAAATACTTGTGACAAATCCCCGAAAAACCTTGACTTTCAATAAAAAATATGCTATAATATGTTACAAAATATAGGCAGTAAAAACGGTACTTTTGACGAAAGGGGTTGACGCCTGTATGAGTTTAATTTATTCTCTGTCTATAAGACAGAAAGTAGGTCTGTACCCCTTTTCATATTTCAAGTCAGAATCGCAGCAAGGCGCATTGCTCTCTTGTTTTGAAGGGGGCTAATGCGTCTTTTTGATATTTTGCAAAAATAACTTCGGCAATTCCGGAGAAGCGGAGGATTTACATATATGAGCAAAAAAACTGATGCAGGCGGCATCGTTATACAAAAAAAGCATGTTATTATAATTGCGGTTGTTGTGCTGGTTCTGATTGTGGCGGGAGTTGCAATAGGCATGAACTGGGACAACCTGTTCGGAGTTAAGGTGGGCAGCACTACCGTTTCGCAAGGCGGCGAGCTTAACATCGACCCGGGTGCTCAGGAGTGGACAGGGCAGCAGCTTGAAAATCAGGGCGGCGAAAGCACAGGAATCAAGATACCGGGCTATCCGTCAATAACCCTGCCGGCAGATACTGAAACGGTGGGAGTTGCGCTGTTAAACCCGGAGGGCAACCCTTGTTACTTTACCTTTGAGCTGGCGCTCACCGATACCGACGAGGTGCTTTATACCTCGCAGCTTGTTCCGCCGGGACAGGCGATTTATGAAATAGACCTCTCCCGACCTCTTGAGGCCGGAGAATATAATGCAGTTATTCGGATATCCACCACCTCGCTGGAGGACGGAAGCGCAATGAACGGCGCAAATGTGGAAACCGTTTTGATTGTACAATAAAAAGGAGGATTAAACATGAAACAAAAGCACAGAATTACCGCTTTGCTGACGGCGATTTGTATGCTGTTGATGCTTGTGCCGTTTAACGCTGTAACGGTAACAGCGGTAGACGGCAATTTCGGCCGCTTGCGGTAGGCTGGTAAACGATATAAACTTAAACCCGGGCTTTACCTTCAAAGCAGACGGAAGCTATGATGGCGAAGGCACGCCGGAGCAGTGGACACCGATAGGTAGTGAGAACCTCCCTTACATCGGCACCTTTAGCGGCGACAACAAAACCATCAGTGGGGTGTACATAAACGTAAATGCCGCTTATCAGGGTTTGTTTGGCTATATTGACGGCGGTGCAGTGCAGGATTTGACCACACAGGACGGCTACATCCAAGGAAATGGAGATGTAGGCGGCATTTCCGGATATGCGGCAAATGCAGCAATCAAAAATTGTGTTAACGGTTGCTATTTGGCTTCTACAAGTTCGTATCTCGGCGGTATTGCTGGACGTATAGAAACTACTCTGGTATCCGAATGCGTAAATAAGGGCTCGCTTGTTAGCGGCACCTATCAGAACGGCGGAATTACTGGCAACGCCAGCAAGGCCATTATAGATGACTGTATTAATGAAGCCGATATTACAGTTGCTGATCATGCTGCGGGAATCACGGCTTATAACGACTACGGCGTTGTGTCAAACAGCATTAATTATGGAAATGTAAGCACAACAAATAGTTACTTTACTTATACAGCTGGAATCGTGGCGAATAATCGCTTTTCCAGCAGTCAGGTGATAAGTTGCTTGAATTTCGGTACGATTAGTGGTAGCACCGCCAACAACAGTAAAGTAGCTGCTATTGTCACCCAGACTGATGATAGTGGCACCAGTGGCGAAAACTGCTATTCCGTTGTAGATGCTTGCAGTGCTCTTGGTCAGGCTGCGGAGGATTGCGCATTTCTTAGTGCGAGTGAAATGAGCGATACAGCTGCATTGATGAGCAAGAAGCAACCAATCTATAGCATTTATACGAAAATCCAGCTTGAGTGGTTCCGAGATAAAGTCAACGCCGGCGACACCGACGCTTGCGGCAGACTTGGAAATGACATTGTACTTAATGAAGATTTCGACCAGACCCTGTTTGCGCTGAATGAGGACGATACCCTCAGCTACGACGGCGGCGAAGTGCCTGCTTCCTTTGAGCAGTGGGAGCCTATCGCCGGTGAATCGGACGTTGAGTATGTCGGTACATTTGACGGAAACAACAAGACTATTTCCGGGTTGTATTTTAATGACAATAGTAGCGAAAACGGACAGCGAGTAGGTTTGTTCGGTTTTCTTGGCGAAGATGGTAAAATTCAAAATCTTACCTTGTCAAACAGCATAGTGAGAGGTCAGATATATGTAGGCGGCATTGTAGGTGAAAGCTCCGGCACGTTTGAAAACTGCACCAATGAGGCAGATGTAATTGCCACAAACATTCATGCAGGCGGCATTGTTGCATCAGCTTCGTCAAACGATGCAACAATTACAAATTGTCATAATACAGGTAATATAAAAGGTATGGCATACGTGGGCGGTATTGCCGGTTCATGTTTTGCAAATGTAACAAACTGCACCAATACAGGCGATGTTGAGGGCAGTGGTACTTACGGCGTGGGTGGAATTATTGGAATAACGACCAGTCAATACAGCGTTACCGTAAAAGGCTGCTATAACACCGGTAATATTACCTCTACGCTTAAGGGCTATGCTTATGTAGGCGGTATCGTAGGAAGTTTTCCGAATGCTAATGCCAGAGGTACGATTGAAGATTGTTACAATACCGGCACAGTCACGGCAGACCCGACATCAAGTTATTGCTCAGGCGGTCTGCTTGGCGGCGGTTACGGAAACATTTATGATAGCTTCAACACTGGCACAGTAATCGGAAATACATTTGTGGGAAGTGTAGGTGGATTTGTAAGCGGCAATGTTGAAAACTGCTATTACCTTAGAGGTTCTGCGTCTGTTGGCGTTGAAAATGCTTCTGATGATGCTAAGGACGAAGGTTCTTTTACCGAGATGTCTGCCGATGATATGACCGGTCCATCCGCACTCACAAACATGAAGCTCGACAACACAGTATGGACTGCCGGCGGCGAAACAAGCTGGGAATTTGACGGCATCTTTGAGGATGACGAAACCTTCGGCACGTATACTGGCACGGGTTATCTGCCACAGTTGACCGTATTTTCCGGCAACGACCACCAGACGCTGAGCATGACAAAAACCGACCTTATTCAGCAAGTGGATGACGAGGACGGCAAGACATACTATCTTATCTACACTGCCGAGCAGCTTGAAACCTTTCGTGATAAGGTAAACGGCGGCGAAGCAAACGCCAACGGCAAGCTTATGGCGGATATAGATTTGAATCCGGGATATACGTTCGATGAGGACGGCACATACATCTACTCCGACGAAGGCGAAGAGCCTGAAATCCTGAGCTGGAATCCTATCGGCTATTATGAAGGTTCACGAGAAAATTTAGCCTATACCGGCATCTTTAACGGCAACGGATATACAGTAAGCGGAATTTACATTAATGCCGCAGACGACACCAACCAAGGACTGTTCGGCTACCTTGGCACAGATGGAATTGTTCAGGGCCTAACAGTTTCAAACAGCTATGTTCTGGCAGATTCCTATGTAAGTAGCATTGTTGCACGAAACGAAGGCACAATACAAAACTGCGAAAACAACGGCTATGTTTACGGCTATTATGCAGGCGGAATTGCAGGACAGAACGCAGGAGATATCATCGAATGCGTAAATACCGCCTTTATCGACGGAACTGGTTATAACGGCGGAATCGCCGGATATAACAACAGCGGCGAGATTTCAAGCTGTTACAATACCGGCGATATTAACGGTACTACAACTGTAGGCGGTATTACAGGAAGCAACACCAGCAGTGCTTCTATCACAAATTGCTACAACACAGGTGATATTAATTCAGACACCAGCTATGCCGGAGGTATTGCTGGTAGTAACACTGCAACCATTGAAAACTGCTACAATGTAGGCAATGTGGATGGTACGTCCAACACAGGCGGCGTAGCAGGTCGCAGAACAGGTCTACCCAGCACCGTAATAAACTGCTATTATCTGAACACCTGTGGAGCAGCAGGACAAGGCACTGAAATCACTCTCGCCGAAATCGAAGACGCAGGTACACTCCTTGCAAAGCTTGTTGCAGGCTCAGGCGATGGCGTATGGAACACCACCCTCTCAGCAGTGGGAACATGGGAATACGGCAAGCCGGCAGTACAACCTGTACTCAGCTATCAGACTCCGGTTGAAAACGCACCCACCTACACCGTGACAATACCCGAAACGGCAACTGTTGGCGGCGAAGCGGCAAGCGTTACAATGACGGGAAGCGCATTGCTTGCAACCCAGGAGGTAGTTGTAACGGTGGATGAAAATACCGATTTCAACCTCTACTACGGCGGCGATACCTCAGACGACAGCGTAGCTTATGCGCTTTATGTTGACGGCGGCACAACCGCAGTTACTGCAGGCGATACAGTGCTTACAGGCGGCAACACCGCAGAGGAGCAGCCAAACAGCGCAGACCTCAACTTTACCGCAACCGAAACACCCAAGTATTCGGGCAGCTATAGCGGAAGCATAACCTTTAACGTCAGCATGCAAACGACGTCGTAACCGAAAGGAGTTGAATTTTATGAAAAAGCTTTGCAGTATATTGCTTGCAGTTTTGCTTGCAATAGCATTACCTGTTAGCGTTATGGCGGAGGATTACACAATAAGCGGTGATTTTGTGATAACTACCGATAATCCCGACTGCTACACCGTTGAGAACAATACGGTAACCTTCCATGACGGAGCAGTCGTAACCCTTTCGGGCAACGCAGGAAACCATCGTTTAGCAGTCGATGACGGAGCGGAGGTAACAATTACTCTCAATAACTTTACCGCAATCCTCGCTGCAGAATCGTGGAGTTCGACAATTACCCTTAACGGAAGCGCATCAGCCACAATTATTCTTGCGGAAGGTACAACCAACAATCTTACCGCAGGAAGAGAGTCCTCGGCAATCCGTGTTCCGCAGGATGCTACGCTGACAATAACCGGCAGTGGTACATTAAATGCCGGTATTGAAAACGGGAACTCTCTGGCAGCCAGCGCAGTTATCGGCAGTCAGTATGCTCAGTCATATGGAGATATTTACATACTTGGCGGAACAATTAATTTTGACTTTAATACTACGTCATATAATCGCAACTGTGCTGCCATCGGAACAGGTATATGGGGTACAGAAGGCACTGACAACGGTATTATCGTTATCTCAAACGCCACATTAGATTGCGGTGGATTAAATATCGGCGGAATTAATCAATCTCAGTACAGCAACGTAATAATTGACAATGCCACGGTAAATAACAGCAATATCATGGCTTCCGCCATAGTCGGAGTGGATGATAATATGACTGTCAACGGCAATATTACTTTGAACGCTGACTATGAGATTGCCCCGGGCAAAACCCTTACAATTCCTGAGGGCGTAACATTTACCGTTGCAGAGGGTGTGACCCTGACTAACAACGGCACTATTGTGAATAATGGAACAATTGCGAACAACGGCATTATCGTCATTGAGCAAGGCGGTGTCCTTAGCGTTGCACCTGGCACTGCATTGGGCACGTTGATTAATCGTGGTCAAGTAAAATACGATTCTACCCAACTGACATATAACGTAGCGCCCACCTACACCGTCACCATTCCGGAAAAGGTAACTCTTGGTGAAACCGCTACAATCTCAGCAGAGGATGTAATTGTTGCAAAGGGCAGTCAGGTTGAGGTAGCCCTCACCGGCACAAGCGACGATGGCGAGTTTACCCTCGCCACAGACAAGGGAGCGGAGCTGACATATACAGTGGAGGATTCCGCAAGCAACGAGGTTTCGCTTGACAGCACGGTTCTGACCGTTAACCCTGAATTTAGTTCAACAGGCAGCGCAACCCTTTCGTTTATCGCTCCCGATGACGACGAAATAACCTATGCCGGCGAGTATAAAGGCACCGTGACCTTTACCGTAAGCGTAGAAACAGTACAACAGAATCCCTAAAGCAAATTGAAATAAAGACATTTTAAGGAGGAAATAACAATGAAAAAGCTTTTAGCATCGGTACTTGCGATTACAATGTGCGCTACGATGGCAGTCCCTGCATTTGCAACAGCAAACGAAATTGAAATCAATCAGGGTTCGACAGACAAAGACGCCGAAATCGACGTAATCCTGGAAGTAGCCCCCACCTATACGGTAACAATCCCGGCGACAGTGGAACTGGAAAAAGAAGATAATTCGTCTGCGCCTGTAACAATCTATAGTCAGAGAGCATACATTACCGCTGAAAATGTTCGCCTTGAAGAAGGACAAACGCTTCAGGTAACTATAAATACCGACTATACCCTTGCAACATCGGAAGACGACGCTGAGTATACACTGCCGTATACCATTAGCGGCGATTCTGGCGCTGTTTCCGGCGAAGATGCTTTAGTTGCCGAATTTGAAACCGGCACCGAAGAACAGTCCCAACCTCTTACTTTCAGAGCTGAAGACCCCGAATATGCCGGCGATTACAGCGATACCGTAACATTTACAGTTTCGGTGTATGAAGATACTACTATTACCGTTACCCCCGATCCCGATTATGGGGAAGGCGACATTACAGTTGGCTTTTAATTGGGAAGCTGAAATATAAGGAGGAATCAAAATGAAAAAGCTTTTAGCATCAATCCTTGCGCTTACACTTGCAGCAGCAATGGCAGTTCCCGCATTTGCAACTTCAACCACCGTTGATGAAGAAGATGGCAGTCCTGCAACCGCAGAAGCTGTTATTAAGACCAGCATAGCGCCTACATATACCGTGTCAATTCCCGAAAATACAACGGTTGCCTTCAATGCCACCGAAACCAGCTTTGGAAGTATTGAGGTAACAGCTGCGCAGATTAATCCGGATATGCAGATAAGCGTGTCTGTGCCCACAGGTAACGAGCTTATCAATCAGACGGATAATACCAAAACCCTGCCTTACACAATTGAGGACGCAAACGGAGAATTTACCTCCGCAGCATATCTTGCCGCAGGAGATAAGACAGACCTTACCATCAATATCGAGCAGGACGACTGGAACAGCGCCTACGCAGGCGATTATGAGGACGAAGTAATCTTTACAATCACATACGAAGAGATACCAACAACATAAGGAGGCGGGTATATGAAGAAAATAGCAGCATTGCTGTTGTGCTTCTGTATGCTGTCATTAAGTTCGTTGAGCGCTTTTGCTCAAGCGGTAACACAGGACGAGGAGCAAAAGGGAGCAACAGTATCCGTCACAGTGCCCGATAGTCATACGCTTACGGTAAACGCCGACAATGCACAGGTGTTTTATAACGGTCAGTCGGCTGACAGCTTTGACATAGAGCGCCTTTCCGAGCCAAGGATTCTTATTCGCCCCGAGAACGGCTACAGGGTGACGAAGGTAACCTTAAACGGCGAGGACATTACCGATGAGGTAATCGGAGGATACTACACGCTTGATTCGGTGTATGAGGAAAAAATGCTGGAAATTGAAACAGCAGAAGTAACCTCAGACTCGGACAGCACCCATGATATCAGCGGCACAATAACTGACGAAAACGGCAATCCAATCCCTGGCACAACGGTGGACATCGGCGGACAGACAGCCACAACCGATGAGGACGGCAATTTTGTCATAGATAACGTGCCTGACGGATTCCACACCGTAACAGTCACCGATGAAAACGGAAATATCATCGGTTATACTGAGGTAGAAATCGGTGAAGGCGAAGTGGGAGTAACTCAGAATCCCGACGGCAGCTACACACTGACTGCGCCTGAAAACGCAGACCTCAGCCTTGGAATGACGCTGACCGAGGACGGAAGGCTTACGATTGACAGCGTTGAGGACGTAACCGTAACGACCCCTGATACGCCATTCGGCGGCTCAAGCCCCCAGACGGGTGATGAGATAAACATTATTCTGCTGGCAATTCTGCTGGCAGCGGGTGTGCCTTGTGTTGCGTTTGCGGCGGTTAGGAACAGGAAGCAGATGTAGATAAAAAGTAGTCTCAATACAGCAAAGATAGTGCGAATTTTTACTTTCGCACTGTCTTTTTTTTATTTGTAGTTAGACTTTTTTGTAAACATGTGTTTCGTTTTGTGCATAATAGCTAATATCACCTTTAATTATGCACAAATTTTAGCATAATATGTTGTGCATAAGGTAGAAATTTAAGCAATTAAATGTATTTTAAGCGAAAAAAGCTTGAAAATATTTAGCATTAGTGTATAATTGAATTATGGAAAACTTTAATACTGTAGTTAATTTTAATGCAAGTATAAACGAATTATAACGGCAAATGCATAGGTGATTACTGTGCGCAGATGAAATTATCGGCTTGCACTAATTTAAGCGAAGCTATTTAGTAATAAGCAAAGAAGGCGAAAAATATGTTCAGAAGCATACTAACACAACTGCGGGTAATGTTAAACAAACGAGGCTTCCAGGTCAGCTTTTCAGCCGTAATGGTAATATGCCTTGGAGAGGTAATATTAAATTGCTACGGATTTGAGGGAATGAGGGGATGGGACGACGGCTTTGTAGGAAACGATCCTTCGTCGGCAATAACCACCTTTGAAGCCTTTATACTGTGCAACTCATCAAATTTGCTGGAAATGTTAAAGCTGCTTTTCCCGTTTTTGTGTTTGCTGCCGTTTTCATTTTCACTGCTGACAGACAAGGCTACAAACACCAATGTGCTGTTCTGCGCCTATGAGGGGAAGCGGAGGTATGTTATTTCAAATATTATTGCAGTGTTTATCGGCTCGTTCATTATTTTCATGATTCCTCTGTGTATAGAAATAATCGTTAATTACATAATATTCGACAACTCGATGGGCGCAAATATTTTCGACCCCAACTGGCGTTTCAGCGGTTGGGGAGTGGGCAGGGTTACCGATTATCCCGGTGCGCCCTTCGGAGATATCCTTGCAATGTTTATTGTGAAATGAATATGTTCTTGCTTTTTCTCTCTTTTTGTAATATAATAAATATAAATATTATAATCCAATTGGAGATGTAAACATGAATATTATTAGTTTATTTTCCGGCTGCGGCGGTCTTGATCTTGGATTCGAGCTTGCCGGATTTAATATACTGATAGCCAATGAATATGATAAAACTATATGGGAGACTTTTAAGATCAATCACCCGAAAACGTACTTGATTGAGGGAGACATCAGAAAGGTAGATGAAGCAGATTTTCCTGTCGATGTGGACGGTATTATTGGTGGTCCCCCCTGTCAGTCTTGGTCAGAAGCGGGAGCTTTACGTGGTATAGATGATGAACGTGGACAACTATTTTTTGACTACATAAGGATATTACGTAAAGTGCAGCCGAAGTTCTTTCTTGCAGAAAATGTGAGTGGTATGCTTGCCAATCGACACAATGAAGCAGTACGTAATATAATTTGGCTTTTTGAGGAAAGCGGATATGATGTTACGGTAACATTGGTTAATGCTAAAGATTATGGCGTAGCTGAAGAACGCAAAAGAGTATTTTATATTGGTTTCAGAAAAGATCTTAGTGTTCGTTTTAAGTTTCCGGACGGTTCAACTGTTGATGATAAAAAGAAACTTACACTAAGAGATGTTATATGGGATTTGCAGGAAACAGCAGTGCCAGCCGCTGAAAAGAATCGTCACAACCCTGCTGCCATCAATAATAATGAATACTTTACAGGTGCTTTTTCCCCTATATTTATGAGTCGTAACAGAGTGAAGTCTTGGGATGAACAAGCCTTTACGGTGCAGGCTTCAGGAAGACAGTGTCAACTTCATCCTCAAGCTCCCAAAATGGTGAAATTCGAAAAAAATGATTTCAGATTTGTTAAAGGAAAAGAGCATCTTTATCGACGTATGACGGTTAGAGAAGTAGCAAGAGTGCAGGGCTTTCCTGATGATTTTCAGTTCATTTATGAAAGTGTAAATGATGCATATAAAATGATTGGTAATGCTGTCCCTGTAAATCTTGCCTATGAGATAGCTTTGGCTATCCAAAAAGAATTGGAGGCGGTACAATGAGTTCAAAAAGCAACGATCAAGGAAGAGCATTTGAATATGCCTGTATTATCAAGTTAAAAGATAGGATTGTTGAAAAACGACCTGTTATAATTGACAATGAATCAATAGTGGCAGCTCAAAGAGCATGGGAGAAACAGAATGAATCAAAACAACAGATATACATTAGTGCGGCTAATGCTTTTATTGACACTTTATTTTTAGCAGAACCTCTTATTCTGGAATACGAAGCAGATGATGATATTGTTATTCTATCTATTAACAAGGACTCCGATGCTGAAGACGGTGATGTTCGTGATATTGTTATAACAAGAAATTTTATTCGTTGGGATATCGGTCTTTCAATGAAACATAATCACTTTGCGGCAAAGCATTCACGTCTCAGTTCAAAGATAGACTTCGGAGCAAAGTGGTATGGGATTCCTTGCAGTGATAATTATTGGAATGTTGTAAGACCTATTTTTGCAAGATTAAAAAGTATTAAAAAGGAAACAATAGCATGGCACGATATGTTTGATAAGGATGATACGGTATATTTTCCAATAGTTGATGCTTTTATTAATGAGCTGAACCGTGCTTACAGAAGTGATTCAGCTATAACGGAAAAACTTATTTCCTATTTACTGGGTGTTCGTGATTTTTATAAAGTCGTTGCGATTGATAACAAACAGATCACAGAGTTTCAATCATTCAATCTGCGAGGGGAACTGAATAAAAATGGCAAAAACACAAAAGCTACACTTTATATACCGAAAGCTGATATGCCAACTGAAATAATATCTCTGCGTTTCAAACCGGGGTCTAAAAGTACAGCAGAGCTATACCTTAATAATGGTTGGTCACTTTCTTTCAGAATACATAACGCTTCGACTATTATTGAACCATCACTTAAATTTGATATTCAGTTTTTGGGTGTTCCTGCAAATATTATTACAGTAAATTGTAGTTGGAATTCAAATGGACACTCCCGACGAGAGATTATTCACCCTTAATCTGGGTGGAATGAATTTTATGGTGCCGGGAGAAGAATACCTGATAATCGCTCAGACAATCAACTTTGACGGCATCACCCATTACAGGCTCAACGGCTACCAAATAAGCTGGCTGGCTCTTGATGAAACTGTAAGCCAGCCCATGAAGGAAGAATATACTTACGCCGACTGCTGCGACAATGAAATTTTCTCCCCCGAGCAGGAGGTTATCGATTTGTTTTATCAGAAGAAAAGCAACATTTTAAAGACGTATGATGCGTATTCGTGACAGGTGAGAGTTTGGGGTGTGAATATCCAGAGCCGCGAGCGATTTTCCGAAAATACTATCACTATATAAAAGACGGCGTTGCGATGTGTCTTGACTTTGCGGCGACGAGCATGTAATCAAGGGGAAAAGCGGCATTTCATTTATAGTGTCGAAGTGCTTAACGGTTATGAACTGCTCATTGAATAAATAGTGATAATTGAATCAAGTTTTGCCGCCGCAGTCAGCACTGCTACATGACTGCGGCTATTTTCATGCGTCAAAAATCATTTTGGGCAAAAAATAAAGACCGACATATCTGTCAGCCCTATTTTTGGAATATTAAATGCTTTCAAGCAAAATTATGCGCGCTCAACCTTTCCCGAACGCAGACATCTTGAGCAAGCGTAAACGTGACAAGGAGAACCGTTAACAACAGCCTTTACTCTCTTTACGTTGGGCTTCCAAGTTCTGTTTGTTCTTCTGTGTGAGTGTGAAACCTTTATTCCGAAAGTTACACCCTTTCCGCAAAACTGACACTTTGCCATTAGGTTGCACCTCCTTTTCAATAATAACTAAACTTTTATCCACAATAATATGTATTATATCACATCTGAAATTAAAAAGCAAGTGTTTTGATAAATTTTTTCAAAAAAATTTTTATCGCCGCAAAACCGCAGAAATATCGCCGATTTTAAACGTATAACGATAGGTAAAGCTTTTCATACGGCTGTTGCTTCGTGAAAATATTGTGAAAAATAGTGCAAATGCAAAGCTTTGTACTTGAAATTTATTCTTGTATAGTGTATAATTATTTTTGAGTAGTTGGTTGAGTTAAGTCAATATTTCTTACAGGGAATTGAAGACCGACGACGGTATAACGATAGCTGCATGATAATATATAAACATTTTACGGAGGTAACATAATGGATCCGCAAACCATTTTACAATATGGAGTAAAGCTTATAATTATTTTTCTGGTAATACCTATACACGAATTTGCCCACGCCTGGTCGGCAAATAAGTTGGGTGATAATACCCCCATTTATCAGGGACGGCTTACGCTTAATCCCTTGGCGCATGTTGATCCTCTCGGTGCAATATGCATTTTCTTTACAGGTTTTGGCTGGGGCAGACCTGTTCAGATTAACCCCCTTAATTTTAAACACTATCGCAAGGGCATGGCGCTTTGTGCTGCTGCCGGTCCGATTTCAAACCTTATAGTCGGATTATTCGGAATGATTGTTTATAAGCTGTCGCTGGGGCTGTATATGGTGTCCCCCAGTGAAACTTTATATTGGATTGCGGTTATATTCCAGTATTTCACTCTTATAAACGTCGGTCTTGCGGTATTCAATCTTATTCCCATACCGCCCCTTGACGGCTCAAAAATTCTTTCCTATTTTACCTCGCCCAAGGTTGACAACTTTATAAACCGCAATCAGATGTACATTTCAATCGCTTTTCTTGTGCTGATCATTACCGGAGTTCTGGATAGACCTCTCGGTTGGCTTCAGAGTGGAATGTTCTGGATTATGGATAAGCTTACCTTCTGGATGGATCTGATTGTAAACGCAATTTTGTGAGGTAGCGAATGAGTTCGATTTCTTTTAAGCTTGATGCTTTTGAGGGACCCCTTGATTTGCTGCTGCATCTTATTTCCAAACACAAGCTGAATATATATGATATTGAGATAAGCCTGCTACTTGACCAGTATCTTGAATATATCAGCGACCTTGAAACCGATGATTACGAGTCGGCGGCTGATTTTCTGGAAATGGCTGCAAGGCTTATATATATAAAAACCTGTTCTTTACTTCCTCAGCCCGAGGAGTCAAAGGAGCTTAAAAAGGAATTAGAGGGTAGAATAATCGAGTATTCTCTCTGTAAAAAGGCGGCAGAAAAGCTGAAAGGTCTGTACGTCGGAGGGGATGTTTTTGTAAGACGGCAGGTTAAGCTGCCTGTAAACAGAACCTATACCGCAACACATGACGTTTCTGTGTTGTACGACGCTTACATGGGTATTTCCACAAAGGTAAAGAAGTATAAACCTCTGAGGGCAAACGTTTTTTCGCCTATAGTTTCTCACAGAATAGTTTCAGTTACCTCAAAAATTATATTTGTGCTGAAAAAGCTGTATAAGACGGGTGAATGTGAAATGTCGCAGCTTTACAGCGGAATTACCGACAAATCGGAAAAGGTTGCAACCTTTCTGGCGGTGCTGGAGCTTACAAAGTCGGGCAGGATATACATTAACGACGACAACACAATGATAAAATTCCACAGAGCTAATAAAAAGCATACTGAGAAAACCGATAAAGCCGAAACGATGGATTATTCGCCCTCTGCGGCTGATTCCGATCGGAGCGAAGAGGTTGTATCGGAAAGTATTGGAGAGCAGAATTACGGAAATGACAACAAATCGTCCGACATCAGCCTTAAGGTAAAAGCAGAATCACAGACTGCCGACAAAGAGGTTAAATTCTCCTCCGAGCGTATATCAAAAGCTCATACCATAAGCATGAAACCCGATACGCAGGCAATTGCGGCTTTCGCTCCAATAGCTGCAGAGGTACAGGATGAGTCGGAAGCTGAGTTGCCTGACTGCGGCAGGGAAGAGGAGAGTTTTGCTACAGCCGGCGAGATTGAAATTTCGGCGAGTGAAAGTAGGTTGGCTGCCCCTGAAACATCGTTTAACCTTAAGCTTAATTTGTGGAGATACGGCAAGCGGTGTCGAATGATGCTTGCAGCTAAAGGTAAAAACAATCTGTGGCGATACAGATTGGTATAAATAAAGGAATTTTTTATGGATGTAAATGAAAAACTTGCGATAATAGAGTCAATACTTTTTGCGGGGGGAGATCCAGTCGAGCCCGATAAGCTTGCACAGGCTGCCGGAATAGACCAAGAGGAAACGATGGAGCTTTTGGAGAAGCTGGCTGAAAAGTACAGCGTAGAATCAAGCGGAATAGAGCTTTTAAAGCTTAACGGCTCCTATCAGCTGGCAACAAAGAAAAAGTATTCGCAGTATATAAAAAACGCTTTGGAAATAAAGAAAAATGCGGCGCTTTCGTCTGCAGCTCTTGAGGTTCTGACGGTGGTGGCGTATAACCAGCCTGTTACCAAATCTTTTATCGAGCAGGTAAGGGGAGTTGATTCATCAGGCACGGTAAATTCCCTTGTGGAGAAAAAGCTTTTGACCGAAGCAGGCAGGCTTGACCTTCCCGGCAGACCTATTGCCTACAAAACCACTGACGCTTTTCTGAGAGCATTTCAGATTTCCTCACTTGAGGAGCTTCCACCGCTTCCTCAGCAGCAGGCTCAGATAACTATTGACGAGGTTACCGAAGATACTGAGGAAAGCGGCGACTGACTACCGTTGTGAATATTAACTTCAAGAGGGGAGATGATTGCGGTGATTGTACTTTGGATTCTGTTAGCTCTGATTGCGATTGTCGTAATACTACTCCATTTCTCGGTAACCGCTTATATAAAGGTAAACGGCGACGGGTTTGATTTAAAAGTAAAATATTTGTGTTTTACCCTTTATCCTCGACAGGAAAAACCCGAAAAGCAAGCAAATAAAAATACAAAAAGCGTTGAACATCTTGCTCAGGATAATAAAGACGGCGATTTTGCAGATAATGATAGTGACATAGCGACTGAGCAACAGCTGCGAGAGTTTAAAGCCGACCCACAGCCGGGTTATGAATCAAGAGCTGAATCGCCTGAAAGACTGCAACCCAATAATTCCAAAGTCGGCTCGGAAAAAGACTCGACGGAGGATAAAAAGCATAAAGCGGAAAAACAGCCCGAGGGTAAAGCACAAAAATCCCAAGAAGGGCTGTTCTCAAAATTAAAATCAAAATATGAGCTTACAAAGCCATATATCCCAATGGGATGGAAGTATTTCAAAAAACTGTGCAAAACAATCCGCTTTACTGACGTGCGTATCAGTATAACCGTCGGCAGAGAGGACGCTCATGAAGCGGCAATATTTTACGGAGCGCTTCAGGGAGTTTTGTTTAATTTTCTTGCAGTTTTCGCCAATATATTTACCGTTAAAATAAAAAAAGCCGACGTAAACTGCATATTTACCAAAAACACAATTAGCGGCGAAGGGGAAGCTGCTATAAGGATTCGTCCCAGTGCAGTTATAGCCCTCGCGGTGTGCGTTGGAGTAAATTTTCTGATTGTTTATTTCAGACAGCGTAAAAAGCAAAAACAATCGAAAGTCGATGTAAGCGGCGAAAAAGCTGCGGCAAGCGTATGACCTTAATTAAATAAATAATTCAAACGGAAAGGACGTTTTAAAATGAGCGAAAACACCAAGCTTGAATCACTTGTAAAAACAGCAATGGAAAAAATTCGTGAGATGACAGACTGTGAAACGGTTATAGGAAAGCCTATTGTAACTTCTGACGGAACAACGGTTATCCCTGTTTCAAAGGTTTCCTTCGGGTTTGCTTCGGGAGGTTCAGACCTGCCTACCAAGACTGCAAAGGACCAGTTCGGCGGCGGTTCGGGTGCGGGAATAACTATTCAGCCTATGGCGTTTATTGTTATCCACAACGGCGAAACCAAGCTGCTTCAGATGACCACCAACACCTCTTATGAGAATGCGGTAGTAAATCTCGTTCCCGAGGTGGTGGACAAGATTATTGATTTTGTTGACAAGAAAACGAAAGGAAAGTCGGAGGAGTAATTTCCCTGATTGTTTTTTGAATTATATCTCATGTTCGGCACATTATATTACAGATGAATTTTGTAATAAGGGTGTGTCTGAATTGAGATTAGTATCATTTATTTGCGCGCTTGCCATTGCGCTTTCATCGCTGGTTTTCAAGGCGGAGGCTTATGAATTTCCCGAAGTTTCGGCAAAGGGAGCAATTCTTATAGATGCAGCAACTGGCGAGATTTTATACGAAAAAAACGCCTATGAGCAGCTGCCTATGGCAAGTACCACTAAAATAATGTCCGCACTACTGACGCTGGAACATGGCAACCTTGACGAGCAATTTGTGGTCGATAAAGAGGCTATACAAGTTGAGGGCTCGTCAATGGGGCTTCAGGAGGGTGACATTGTGACACTGCGGACGCTTGTGTGCGGAATGCTGCTTCCCAGCGGAAACGATGCGGCAAACTGTGCGGCAGTAAGGGTTGCCGGCAGCGTAGAAGCGTTTGTGCAGCTTATGAACGAGCGTGCGGTTGAAATGGGACTTACATCAACCCATTTTGTAACTCCCTCCGGGCTTGACGATTATACCGACGAGCATTATTCAACCGCCTACGATATGGCGGTGCTGACGAGAGAAGCGTTAAAAAACGAAGATTTCAGGGAGATTTGCGGCAAGACCAATATTAAGGTTGAGTTTGGCAATCCCCCATATGAAAGGTGGCTTACCAACACAAACAAGCTGCTTACCATGTGCGACGGAGTTATCGGCGTTAAAACCGGGTTTACCGACAAGGCAAGAAGATGTCTGGTGTCTGCCTGCGAAAGGGATGGAGCGACTTTAATATGCGTTACCCTTAACGACCCTGACGACTGGATAGACCATACCAGAATATTTGATTACGGATTTGCACTTATGTCAAAGCAGGAATTGCCTCTTGATACCGACACCTTTGAAATCGGTGCGGTGGGAGGAACCTCTGATACGATACTTTGCAAAACCGATACAGCAAAGCTTATGCTTCCCGAGGGTAAGGCGGAAAATGTAACCTGCGAGATTTTTATTGTGCCGTTTGTATATTGCCCTGCGGCCGAAAATGTTCATGTGGGTAGAGTCGAGTATTATTATAACGGACAGCTGATAGCGCAAAAACCGATATATACAGCGCAAAGCGTCGGTAAATCGGCAGCTGAGCCTGAAAGCGGCGGATTTTGGCAAGGCTGTATTGAGAAAGTAAAAGATTTATTTGATTAACGGTCTGAAAAGACCGTACATAGCAGAGGAGAATATATGGAAAAAATCAGACTTCAGAAGATAATTGCCGACAGCGGCTATTGCTCACGAAGAAAAGCCGAGGAGCTTATTGCTCAGGGCAGAGTAAAAGTAAACGGACGCCCTTGCAGTCTTGGTGATAAAGCTCTGCCCGGAAGAGATATTATAACTGTTGACGGCGAAAGCATAGCCGTTTCAAAGAAAAAGCGGCTGTATTATATTATGCTCCACAAGCCGAGAGGCTATGTTACCACAATGAGCGACGAGCTTGACAGAAAATGCGTTACCGACCTGCTTGAGGGAATCCCTACAAGAGTTTACCCTGTTGGACGGCTTGACAAAAATTCCGAGGGGCTTTTGCTTTTTACAAACGACGGAAAGTTTGCAAACGATATAATGCACCCCTCACGCCACATTTCCAAAACCTATCGTGTAACCGTCAGACCCGATATAGACGACGATAAGCTTGTTGCGCTGTCGGAGGGGGTTGAGATAGACAGCGGAAAAACTCAGCCCTGTACGGTGCTGGTGCTTGACAAGCAGCCGGGCAGAGTAGTGCTGCAAATGACCATCCATGAGGGCAAAAACCGTCAGATAAGAAAAATGTGCGAGGCGGTAGGTCTTGAGGTAGCAAGGCTTAAACGCACCGCCATCGGACCGTTGAAGCTTGGTATGCTTAAACCCGGAGAATATCGGGAACTTAAACCCGACGAGCTGAGAGCTATAAGAAATGCCCTTTCCAAAAACAGATAAACATAATCAGCGGCGCTGCTTCCGCTGATTTTTTGTGTGTACGTAAAATGAATAAAAGTTGTGTTAAACGTAAAATGTAAAGAGAATTTAGCTTTAATCCTTGCTAAAACGTTAAAAAAATAGTATAATAATATTTGTATAGCTATGATAGACCTTCTGCCTTTGCAAAGGTTAGTCGTAGGACTTTATTACATGGAGGAAACTGTATGTCTGATTCAATTTCAACTTTGGCCGAGCTCAAGGCGATGACTGCGGCTGCTGTTCCTGCAAGAAATCGTCTGGCATATTTGTTCGATAACGGCGAATATACTGAGCTTAATCCTTATGCAAAGTGCGGCAGCGGACTTTCAGGCGTTGTTACCGCTTACGGTTATGTTGAGGGCAATCCCGTTTACGCTTTTTCTCAGGATATTTCCGTAAACAGCGGCGCTCTGACAAAGGTTCAGGCAGATAAAATTGCTAAAATATTAGATATGGCTGCGGCAACGGGAGTGCCCGTTGTGGGAATTTACGATTCCTTCGGCGCAGATTTAAACGACAGCTTTGGCGCAATGAGCGCTTACGGTGAACTGCTTATGAGGGTTTCAAATCTTTCGGGTGTCGTTCCTCAGATTGCGGTCGTTGCAGGAACCTGCGCAGGCACTGCCGCAATGCTGGCGGAGTCTGCCGATTTTACTGTGATTACCGAGGATTCCGAGCTTTATGTCGCTCCCAATTCAGATATAAAGAATCTTGCCGAAAATGCTGCTGCTAACGGAACTGCGTGCATTGTCGCCAAGGACGATAATGCTGCTATCGAAGCTGCAAAGAACATTTTAAGCAAGCTTCCCCAGAACAACCTTTCACCCGTTCCGATGTACGAGTTTGAAGTACCTGATTCGGTGTTCGGAAGCGTCGCCCCTTCTCAGGCTGAAGCTGTGTTTGACAAGGGCAGCTTGACCGAGCTTTATGCTGATTACGGAAAAGCTTCCTATACCGCTCTGGCAACTCTGGGCGGAGTTGCTGTGGGAGTTGTTGCAACAAACAAAACTGCAGACAAGCTCACCGCAGACGATTGCTCAAAGATAGCAAGGTTTGTAAGAACCTGCGACGCTTATGCACTGCCGGTGATAACCCTGGTTGATACCGAGGGCTTTGCCGCAGACGACGAAACTGAGGCGGCAGGAGCAGTAAAGAGCATGACAAAGCTTGCCCACGCTTATGCCGAAGCCACCACAATAAAGCTGGCGGTGGTAACAGGAAAGGCTTACGGTCCTGCATATATTGCGCTGGCAGGCAAGGGAGCCAATGCCGATATGACCTACGCTGTTCCAAACGCTGTTATTTCTCCTCTCAACCCGTTGGCGGCGGTAGAGTTTCTCTCGCACGACCAGCTTAAGAGGGCAGATAATCTTACCGCTAAGCGTAATGAGCTGGCAGGACAATATGTCGCAGAGCAGGCAAGCGCTGTGGCTGCGGCTGAGAAAAACAGCCTTGACGATATAGTTGAGGGAAATCAGGTGCGTGATACGCTTATCTCTTCCATCGAAATAATGGCAGGAAAGCGCGTTTCCAGACTGCCCAAGAAGCACAGCAATATACAGCTTTAATTTGAATCAGAAAAAATTATAGATTGGTGGTTGTAAATATGAAAAGATATAATATAACTGTAAACGGAAAGGTATATGACGTTGCGGTTGAAGAGGTAGCTTCCGATTCGGCTGCGCCTGTTGTGTCAGCGCCCGCTCCTGCAGCAGCTCCAGCTCCGGCACAAGCGTCTGCCGCTCCTGTAGCGGAAGGAACAAAGGTTACAGCTCCTATGCCTGGAACTGTCCTTGATATAAAGGTTGCGGTAGGCGATACCGTTGAATTCGGACAGCCTATAGTTATTCTTGAAGCTATGAAAATGGAAAATGAGGTTAATTCACCATGCGCAGGCAAGGTAATCAGTGTTAATACCACTAAGGGCTCATCTGTTGAAACGGGAGAGATCCTTGCTGTAATAGGCTGATAAAAACTTTGCTTTTGAAAGGATTGAAATAAATGGGTAAGCTAAAAATTACTGAAACCGTCCTCCGGGACGCTCATCAGTCGCTTATTGCTACAAGAATGTCCATTGACGAAATGAAGCCGATTCTTTCCAAAATGGACGAGATAGGTTTTTATTCCGCCGAGGTATGGGGTGGAGCGACATTTGACGCCTGTATAAGATTTTTAAACGAAGACCCTTGGGAAAGGCTTCGCACCATAAGAAAGGCAATGCCCAATACCAAACTTCAGATGCTGTTCAGAGGACAGAATATGCTGGGCTATCGTCATTATGCCGATGATTTAGTGGAGTATTTTGTTCAGAAGTCTATTGCCAATGGAATTGATATAATCAGGATTTTTGACGCTCTTAACGATATAAGAAATCTTGAAACAGCAATTAAGGCTGCAAATAAGGAAAAAGGTCATGCTCAGGTCGCAATCTCATATACTCTCGGCGAGGTTTTTACTCATGAGTATTATATGGATTACGCTAAGAGGATAGAAGCTGCCGGAGCTGATTCCATTTGCATAAAGGATATGGCGGCTTTGCTGACTCCTTATGAGGCGTCCTCCCTTGTGAAGGATTTGAAGTCGGTTGTAAAGATTCCAATCCAGCTTCACACTCACTACACCTCGGGACTGGCTTCAATGTGTATTCTCAAAGCAGTAGAGGCAGGAGTTGACGCTGTTGATACTGCTATGTCCCCCCTTGCTCTGGGAACCTCCCACGCTCCTACCGAATCGATTGTGGCAACATTCCGGGGTACTGAGTATGACACGGGTCTTGACCTTGTTAAGCTTAATGAAATCAGAGATTATTTTATGACGTTGCGTAAGAAGTATATCGACAGCGGTCTGCTTGACCCGTCTATGCTGGCAACCGATACAAACGCACTGCTTTATCAGGTTCCCGGCGGAATGCTTTCAAACCTGCTTTCACAGCTTAAGCAGGCAGGTAAAGCGGACCAGCTTGAGGATGTTTTGAAGGAAGTTCCGAGAGTACGTAAGGATTCTGGCTATCCGCCGCTTGTTACTCCGACTTCGCAGATTGTGGGCACGCAGGCAGTATTCAATGTAATAATGGGCGAAAGATATAAGACGGTTACAAAGGAGTTCAAGGGACTTGTCAAGGGTGAGTACGGCAAAACCCCCGTTGAGATTGACCCTGAGTTCCAGAAGAGCATTATCGGCGATGAAGAGCCTGTAACCTGCCGTCCTGCGGATTTGCTTAAACCGGAGCTTGAGGAAATGCGTAAGGAGTGCGCTGAGTGGACTGAGCAGGAGGAGGATGTTCTAACCTACGCTATGTTCCCTAAGGTTGCTCCCAAATTTTTTGAGCAGAGAAGAAATAAAAAATACGGGATAGACGGAAAACATTCCGACGCCGCCAATAAGGTTCATCCTGTTTAATGGCATAGAAGCTGTCCGATAAAATGGACAGCTTTTCTTTTGCCCTAAACTTTAATCGCAAAAATTCGGAGGATACACAATGAATAAAAAAGAGATAAATGAAATAAAAAAGAATTTCAGCGACGACTGCGGCTTTTTTACGGTAAATCACGTAATTCAGGCGTTTGTGGATTCTGAGAAGAATATAAAATTTAAATCCAATCAGCTTTACAATATTATGCCTGCCGACGAGTCGGAGCTTATAATGATGATTCTTAAAAAGACCCTCAGCGGTTCGGTGGGAAAAAATTTGCTGGAGTACAGGTTTCCAAAGGACGCATATCTTGAGGGAGGAGCACAGCCTTTTTTGTATGAGGTTTTGCAGAGCAAGCTCCTTGACGACGAGATAACAGATAAGTTTCTTGCAGCAATAACGGAAAAAATGGAGTACGTTTCAACCTATGCAATATTTGCCGCCCATTGTACATACAGCGTTCTGAATAAGAACAAGGCAGGAGAGATAACCGATGATGCAGAAGCGGAAATTGACTATAATTTTATCATTACGGCAATATGCCCCGTAAATCTGCGGATAGACGGCTTGATTTACAACGACGAATCCAATGAGATTATGAAAAAAGCTTCCAGCGACCGCATTGTGGAGCTGCCAAGCGACGGCTTTCTCTTCCCGGTATTTTCAGACAGAGCACCCGATGTCAACGGAGTTATGTACTACACCAAAAATGCTAAAAAGCCAAATATCTCAATTGTAAACGAGCTGCTGGGCTGCGAGTTTGTAATGTCCTGTCAATCGGAAAAGGAAACCTTTCGTGCAATTTTAAATAATGTTGTGGGGGATGAGCTTGACTACGACCTTATAACCACCGTCAACGATAAAATTGCTGAGCTGGTTGACCAGTCGGGCCACGAAACTGAAATTCCCACCGTTGACGACAGAAAATTATCGTCAATCTTGTGGGAGGCGGGAGTAAGTCAGGAAAAGCTTGAACATCTTCCAAAGGTGTACGAATCGGCAATGGGCGACAAGCCGCTTACAGCAGTTAATCTTGTTGAGCGAAAGACAGTTTTGTCTGTGCCAAGCATAACGGTAAACATATCAAAGGACGCTGTAGACAAGGTTCACACCCGTGTAATCGACGGCAGAAAATGTCTTATAATTGACCTTGATGACCCTGAAATCTCGGTAAACGGAATACCTGCAAATATAGAATGAAAAAATTGTCCAAGGCGTAAAGCTTTGGACAATTTTTCTGAGAAAGGATGTATATTATCTATCGGAAAGAGGAACATATTCTCTTTCCTCTGAAACGCTTTTGTATGCAGGACGAATGATTTTTCCTGCATTGATAAGCTCCTCCATTCGATGAGCTGACCAGCCGGCAATTCGTGCAACAGCGAAAATCGGTGTGTAAAGCTCCATGGGAAGCCCCAGCATGCTGTAAGCAAAGCCGCTGTAAAAATCCACGTTTGCGCTGACGCCTTTGTAAATCCTCTTTTCTTTTGCAATTACCTTTGGAGCAAGCTCCTCAACCTTGGCATAAAGGTTAAACTCATCGGTAAGACCCTTTTCCTGTGAAAGGCTTTGAACAAACTTTCTGAAAACCCGAGCTCTCGGGTCAGAAATGGAGTACACAGCGTGACCCATACCATAGATTAATCCCGCCTTGTCAAACGCTTCTTTGTGGAGAAGTTTGGTAAGGTAGTCTTCGATTGCAGCGTCGTCGTTCCAGTCGTGAACGTTTGCTTTCAGGTCGTCAAACATCTTCATTACCTTGATATTGGCTCCTCCGTGCTTCGGGCCCTTGAGAGAGCACAAAGCTGCGGCGATTGCCGAATAGGTGTCTGTTCCCGAGGAAGTCACCACACGGGTAGTGAAGGTGGAGTTGTTTCCGCCGCCATGTTCTGCATGAAGCACTAAAGCTATGTCAAGCACCTTGGCTTCCAGCTCTGTATATTTGCAGTCGGGGCGCAGCAGATAAAGAATGTTTTCGGCAGTTGATTTTTCAGGGTCGGGAAGATGTATAAAAAAGCTTTGCTTTCCGATATAAAAATTAAAAGCCTGAAAACCATAAACGGAAAGTATGGGAAAAACCGCAATAAGCTGCAGGCACTGCCTCATAACGTTGTCAAGAGAAATATCATTGGCGTTTGAATCGTAGGAATGAAGGGTAAGCACGCTTTTCGCCAGGGTATTCATCATATCGTCGCTGGGTGCTTTCATTATAACGTCCCTTACGAAATTGGTAGGCAGGGTTCTGTATTCCCCAAGCAGCCTTGAGAAATCGTCAAACTGTTTTTTGTTGGGAAGCTCGCCGTACAGCAGCAGGTAAACAATCTCCTCAAAACCAAAGCGCTTGTCCTTGACAAAGCCGTCAATAATGCTTTTTACGTTTATACCGCGGTAAAACAGCTCGCCGTCGCATGGCACGGAAACGCCGTCCTTAACAACGGTAGACCTGACTTCCGAGATTTCGGTAAGCCCTGCAAGAACGCCTTTGCCGTTTATATCTCTCAGACCTCTTTTTACGTCATATTTTGCATAAAGGTCAGGGTCTATCTGATTGTGTTCAATGCATTTGCGTGTAAGTTCTCTTATCTCATCTGTAATATCGGAATAATTGTGTCCCATTCTTTTTACCTCCCTGAATTATTCGTTAAGATATATAGCGGCATTTTCCGCTACTTTAATTATAAGTCTGCTTACCATTTCAATTTCTTCGTCAGTAAGTCCTTTGCACAGCTTCTGGTTAATTTCGTCCTTTACTTCATAAATACGCTTAACCACAGGCAATCCTTTTTCGGTAACGAAAGCGTGCCTCCGCCTGCCATCGGCTTCATCGCCCTCTATTCTGATGTAATCAAGCTTTTGCAGCTTTTTTACCGAGCGGGTGATTGTGCTTTTATCAAAGCCGCCGTTATGGGCAATGTCGGCAAGATTGATGCCCGGGTTTTCATAGATGTTTATAAGAAAAAACTGCTGACCGCTTCCGATTCCAAACTGCTTAAGCGCACGGTCGTAATATCCCTTACATTCTCTTGTTATTATTGAAGTATATTTGCTGAATCTGTACTGGGTATCCATACAGCTGCCTCCGTATAGATTAGTTGAGTATACAACTATTATAACACAAAATAGTTTACAAGTCAACCTTTTTCACCAAACTTTCACAAACCGCTTGAAAATACAAAAAATATTTTGTATAATTAAATAGGAAAGGAAAGTGACGACCTTGGAACAAAAAACAAATGTAATGAGAATACTTGACCAAAAGAAAATTAAATATTCGGAGTATACATATGCGGCAACGGGAGCGGTCAGCGGCGTTGAGGTTGCAAAGGCTCTGGGGCAGAATCCTGACCATGTATTCAAAACTCTTGTAACGCTCAGCACCAAATCAAAAAAATACTATGTATTTATGGTTCCCGTAGCGCAGGAGCTTGACCTTAAAAAGGCGGCTAAAGCTGTGGGAGAGAAGTCAATAGAAATGCTCAAATCAAAAGAGCTTTTGCCTCTGACCGGGTATGTTCACGGCGGCTGTTCGCCAATCGGCATGAAAAAGCAGTTTGTCACTACCATAGACAAAACCGCCGAAAACTATGACACCATAATTTTCAGCGGCGGAAAAATCGGCTTTCAGGTGGAGTTATCTTTAAGCGACCTTCGCAAAATTATTTCCGTTAAATCGGCGGATATTACGGTGTGATTTTATGTAACCCAATAGCTGAAACTAAAAAAGAGCGCTCCTTTCGGAACGCTCTTTTATGTTATATTGTCCAGATTAAAGCTCAATAATAACCTTTCCGCCTGCAGTAGGATGAACATCCACAACCTTGCCCACAGAAGCAATCTCAATTTTGAAAGAATCGGGTGTGTCGGTGTATGAGCACTCTATCTTGTTGCCATTGCGCTTTGCAGAAAGCTCAAACACCTTATTGCTCTCGGTGTTGTAAATAGGACATACAGCAGTTTTACCGTCCTCAAGCTCATAAATCTTAAATGTAGTGCCGTCAAGATAATCATACTCAACATCTCTTACAAATTTACCGTAAGGAATAATGCTGTTAGGCTTTGCAAGCGCAGGAATCTCAAAGTAGGAGCACTTGTGCTTGTACCACTTGCCGCCCTCAAGCACCTTGCCGGTAATTATGTCTGTCCACTTACCCTCGGGGAGGTAGTATTCTGCAATTCCCTCATCATTAAGTATCGGCGCAACCAGTATATTGTCGCCGAACATATACTGTCTGTCAAGAGTGAGGCAGGTGGGGTCGTCAGCGTAGTCAATAACCATCGCTCTCATCATAGGAACACCGACATTGTGGGTCTTTATAGCCTGAGCCCAGATATAAGGCATAAGCTGTCCCTTGAGCTTTGTAAAGAATCTCAGAACATCGCAGGATTCCTCATCAAACAGCCAAGGCACTCTGTAGGATGTACTTCCGTGGAGACGGCTGTGGGATGAGAACATTCCGAATGCCGACCATCTCTTGTAAATATCAGGAGTAGCTGTTGTTTCAAAGCCTGCCATATCGTGAGAAGTGTAACCGAATCCTGAAATGCAAAGCGAGATACAGCCTCTAACAACCTCAGCCATTGAGTTGTAATTACCCGAGCAGTCGCCGCCCCAGTGTACAGGGAACTTCTGACAGCCTGCTGTTGCCGAACGAGCGAAAAGACAAGCCTTGTTTTCGCCGTAATATTCTTTCAGCACATTAAATACACACTCGTTGTAGAGATATGTATAGTAGTTGTGCATCTTGATTGGGTCAGCGCCATTATGGTATACAATATCTCTGGTGGGTATTCTCTCACCAAAGTCGGTTTTGAATGTGTCAACGCCCATTTCGCACAACTTTCTCAGATAGCCGGCATACCATTCGCACGCCTCAGGATTTGTAAAGTCTACAATAGCCATTCCCGGCTGCCATTCGTCGCACTGGAATACCGAACCGTCTTTTTTCTTGATAAAGTATCCACCCTTTACGCCCTCGTCAAACAGCCTTGAACGCTGACCGACATAAGGGTTAATCCATACGCAGGTTTTAAGCCCCTTGTTCTCATGAAGTCTCTTGAGCATTGCGGGAGGATCAGGGAACTGGGATTTATCCCACTCAAAGTTGCACCACTCAAAGCCCTTCATCCAGAAGCAGTCAAAGTGGAACACCTGAAGAGGAATATCTCTTTCAGCCATGCCGTCAATAAAGGAATTGATAGTATCCTCATCGTAATTGGTGGTGAAGGACGTGGTGAGCCACAAACCAAATGAAAATGCAGGGGGAAGTGAAGGCTTTCCGGTAAGAGTCGTATAGCCGTCAAGAACCTGCGTAAGGTTTTCGCCGCCGAAGAAATAATACTCCATATTCTCGCCCGGTACAGTCATTGAAACCTTTGAAACAGTGTCAGAGCACACCTCGTAGGAAACCTTATCTGAGCTGTTTACAAATACTCCGTAACCTCTTGAGGAAACAAAGAATGGTACCGATTTATATGACTGGTCGGTACAGGTTCCTGCGTCTGAGTTCCATATCTCAACGGTCTGTCCGTTCTTGGCAAATGTGGTGAATTTCTCTCCGAAGCCGTAGAAATACTCGCCAACCGTTGTGTCAAACTGTTCACGAATGTAAGTTCTGTGTGGGTCGGCAGGGTAATTCCAGAACCGATCGTCCTCATATGTGTTAAGTCTTGCCTGCTGCTTAAAGCCGCTTTCAAAGATAACACCGGTAGAACGCCAGCCGCCGCTGGTAAGCTTCTTATCCTTGTAGAAATACTGAACGCTCCAGGTTTCCTTTGAAACTACAACCTTTGTGTCCCCTGAAACAACAACCGCTTCCTTGTCAGTAATCGTTACCATCGGCTTGTAGGAGCCTTCGTTCAGGACAAAGTGAGGGCCGTTGTCGGCATAGCCCTTGTGATGAGTAATATTTACTCTTATACAGTTTTCCTGAGTTGAAGTAAATGTGATTTCCAGATTTGCGCTTCCCAGCATCATTGCTCTGTTGTAAATCACAAAAGGAGTAGCAACAACCAGAATACCGTTTTCGATTTCCTCGACTTCGAAAGCCTGATTTGCATAGTTGACTTCATAACCTCTTTGATTAAGCCAGAATCCGTCTGCAAACTTCATGTGATAAACCTCCCGAATATTATTTTGTACAGTAAAATATAAAAAAATGAAATTATCAACCGGGAAACTGCATTTCCCTTTCAATACTTATTTTATAGCACATTCGCTCGAATTGCAATAGTAAAATAATATTAAGTTTTATTATTTTAAGATTATATCAGTATAAAACTTAAATAATAAGTGAATTGATTTCGAATTTTGATAAAAACGGTATATGTAACTGTCGTGCGGTGAGCCTGAGAGGCTTACAAAAGCAGAGATATACTGTAGAGTACGGAGAGGTGAATAGGATAATAAAGATAAAATAAATTTTTCATTGGATACTTGCCTCGGCTTCCGTTGTAGCAGGCAAGAGGCAGGAGGGCCGTAAAGGACCACCACTGTATTCCGCCCAGCTCAAGACTTACCGCTGCTATTCCGAGGGCACAAAGCGCGAGCTGTTCTAACCTGTTTCTTCCGATATAAATTAGGACGGGAAGCATAACGCCTGCAAAGCCGTAATCCACCCCAAAGCCTGTGATGAGCTGCGGCAGAAGCAGCGTTACGATAGCCGAGGCGGCTACGGCAGCAGCAAAGAGCGGTGTGCTGTATTTGTCGCTGCGGCAGCGATCAAGGGCGAAAATTACGACAGCAGACATAGTAAAAGTGACAAATATGCACATATAAATACTGTCAGCCACAAGGTAGTAAGCGGCCTGACACACCAAACCGAATAAAGCCAGCCTTGCCGTATATTTTCCCTTGTTCCGTGTGTAGCGGCAGCCTTCCGCTATCATATAAGCGAAAATGGGGAATGCCGCTCGTCCTATAATGCGGAGTATTCGTACAGAGGGAAAGAGTATCATGCCTATATGGTCGATTGTCATAATGATAAGAGCAAGCAGTTTGAGGGAGGTGCCGCTCAAACCGTGTATGCGTGACTTGTCCATTTTGTTCTCTCCTTGTATAATTTTGTAGTAGATATTAAGGATAATCTGTAACTAAACAAAAGCATCGCAAAACCCAAGGTTAAGCGATGCTTTCGGCAGAGGAGACGTGGTTTGAACCAACAACTGTCGCAAAGGCGGAGCATTTACATATTTTTCTCTGAAACACCGCATAAGCTTTCAGACAGGGCATATAACCTTGATTATATATTAAAATATTAATGTGCGGCTAAGAGCGTTATTTAAGCTTGCAAAGTCTTATAAATAAGCTATTCGATTGATAAAAACTCATCGGGAATATATGACAGACAAGCTTCCACCGAATCTCTTGTAAAGCCGGAAACATAGTTTCTTAAAAACAACTCGTCGGTGTATTCCGCATAGGGATAGACGGTGCAGTTGTACCAGTTTGAATTGTAAGACTGAGCTTCAAAGTGAGAAATTATCGGTATTGCCTTTACATTTTCAAAAGTAATTTCATCCGTGTCGTAATTTTTTACCACCTCAAGGTCGCCGATAATTCCCACAAGGGATTTGGTGTCATACATAGTAGAGATGAAGTTACCAAGTCCATAGTAAACAAATGCCTGTCCGCCGTCCGGCTTGTCAAGATATTCACAGGTGGATACGGTATGCGACTGAGTGCCGATAATAAGGTCTGCGCCCCATTCCACCAGCTTTGGGGTAAGGGTTATCTGCTGGTCATTAAGCTCGTTGAGGATTTCCGTGCCGTAGTGACAGGAAATCACCACCACATCGGCAATCTCATCAGCCTGTCTAATCTGGCGCTCTATTGTAGCTTCGTCTGAAAGATAGATAACCTGTGCGCCGTCGCCGCTGAGAGAAAAACCGTTGGTGTGCTCGGTATATCCCAGAAACGCAAAGGTAATATCGTTTACCGTCATCGTCTTTATATTTTCACAATCTTCCTGAGAACGATATGCGCCGTAGTGCACAACTCCCTTTGAATCCCAGTAATCAAGCGACGATATAAGCGCCTCCTCGCCCTTATCAAGCACGTGATTGTTAGCCATGGATATTGCATTAAAGCCCAAGTCGTCCACAACCTCGTCGCCCAGTTCTGTGGGGGTGGCAAAAGTCGGAAATGTTGACGGCTGGCAGTAATCGGTAACGAGAGTTTCCTGATTAAGCACAGCAACGTCAGCGCCCTCGATATATTTCTTTACATGCTCGTAGCAGTAGGAGAAATCATATTCAACTCCGCCGCCTTTTTCAAGAGCTTCCAGATAGATGTTATCGTGAATAAGGTTATCCCCCACGCACACCAGACGAGCAGAGGTTGTACCCGTAGGTTCTTTAGGCTTCGATGATTCTTCAACCGTTGGTACGGACGAAGACTGAGTGTCGGAATTTGTCGGTTCGGTAATAACAACAGAATTATCCTCGCTTACGGTATCGTTGTTATTTATAGGCGTGCCTGAGCAGGAAGCAAGCGAAACCGCATATATAGCGGCAACAGTGGCGGAGATAATGACTTTTGAGCGGTTAAAATATCTGTTCATATGTTGTCCTTTCTAAAACATCATGTTATAATGTATATAAATTATAACATACGTTATCCGATTATACAAGATTTTTTGTCATTTTTTCTAAAAAAACTACTTAAATCGAAAGAGGGTGTGCAAATGAAACTGTTCATAGACGCCGATGGCTGTCCTGTTGTGGAAATTGCAGTAACTACAGCGCAACGCTTCGGCTTGAAAACGGTGATTATTTCCGATACCTCTCACGAATATCAAAGCGATTACGCCGAAATCATTAAGGTGGACAAAGGCGCCGACAGCGTGGATTTTAAGCTGGTAAATCTGATTGAAGCGGGCGACATTGCAATTACTCAGGATTACGGACTTGCCGCAATGGTGCTTGCGAAAAAGGGTATTCCTATACGACAGGACGGGCTTGTGTACAGCGACAAAAATATTGACGCTCTTCTTGCCCAAAGGCACACTGCCGGAAAAATCCGCAGAGCAGGCGGAAGGCTAAAAGAAAGCCGCAAAAGAACCAAAGAGGAAGATGAAGCTTTTTATAAATCTCTTTGTGAAATTATAATGAAAAATAAATAAAGTACTGGATTTTATTTAGAGAATGTGCTATAATTCCAGTAATGAATTGTTGAAATTCATTATTGCTTTTGAAAGAGGTTGAAAATATGAATATTGACAGAATTATTGAGGAGCTTACCTTGGAAGAAAAGGCGTCCCTCTGTTCGGGACTGGATTTCTGGCATACAAAGCCTGTTGAAAGGCTGGATATTACATCTGTTATGGTTTCTGACGGTCCTCACGGACTGAGAAAGAATGTGGAGGATTCCCAAAATCCCAATGAATCCATAAAGGCGGTGTGCTTTCCCACCGCTTCCTCACTTGCCTGTTCCTTTGACAGAACGCTGCTTGAAGCTATGGGAAAGGCTATAGGCGAGGAATGTCAGCACGAGCAGCTTGCGGTGGTGCTGGGACCGGGATGCAATATAAAGCGTTCCCCACTTTGCGGCAGAAATTTCGAGTATTTCTCAGAAGATCCCTATCTTGCGGGACAGCTGGCGGCGGCTCATATCAGAGGAGTACAGAGCAGAGGAGTGGGAACTTCTCTTAAGCACTTTGCCTGCAACAATCAGGAGCATAGAAGAATGTCCGTTTCTGCCGAGGTGGACGAAAGAACTCTGAGGGAAATTTACCTTGCTCCATTTGAAACTGCTGTAAAGGAAGCGAAGCCCTGGACAGTAATGTGTTCTTACAATCGTATCAACGGCGTATATTCATCGGAAAACAAAAGACTGCTTACGGATATTCTCAGAGATGAATGGGGCTTTAAGGGACTTGTAATGAGTGACTGGGGTGCTGTGAACGACCGTGTCGAGGGCATAAAGGCAGGTCTTGACCTTGAAATGCCTACAAGCTATGAAAAAAATGACAAACTGATAGTTCAGGCAGTTGAGGAAGGCAGACTTGAGGAGGCGCAGCTTGACAAGTGCGTAAGACGTGTGCTTGAAATGGTTGACAGGTACCTTGAAAATGCCGAGCCCGATACCGCCTGGGATATGGATAGACATCATCAGCTTGCAAGAAAAATTCAGTCGGAATGTATCGTGCTTTTGAAAAATGACAACAACGTTCTTCCGCTTGATGTCAAGCAAAAGATAGCCTTTATCGGAAAATTCGCCGAAACCCCCAGATATCAGGGCGGCGGAAGCTCCCATATTAACTCATACAAGGTGACCTCCGCCCTTGAAGCGGTGGGAGAATACACCGAGGTTGAGTATGCTTCGGGCTACAGCATTTCGGGTGAGGATGACGATGAGAAGCTTTTGCTTGAAGCGGTGAAATGTGCCGAAAGATGCGACACTGTGGTAATTTTTGCTGGACTTCCCGATTCCTTCGAGTCTGAGGGCTATGATAGAAATCATATGCAGATGCCTCAGTCCCAGCTGAGATTGATAGATGAAATTTGCAAGGTGAATAAAAATGTTGTGGTAGTGCTGCACAACGGCTCGCCCATAGAAATGCCGTTTGTTGAAAAGGTTGACGGTATAGTTGAAACTTATTTAGGCGGACAGGCTGTAGGGGGAGCGGTTTGTGACGTTCTGTTCGGTAAGGTAAATCCCTGCGGCAAGCTTGCCGAAACCTTCCCTAAAAAGCTGTCCGACAACCCCTCCTACCTCAACTTCCCCGGCGAGGGCGATACCGTAAAGTATAACGAGGGCATTTTCGTAGGTTACAGATACTACGATTATAAGGAGATTGAGCCGCTGTTCCCCTTTGGATACGGTTTAAGCTACACCACATTTGAGTATAGCAATCTAAAGCTTTCCCATTCTGAAATCGACGGCGACGATGTACTTACTGCCGAAGTTACGGTTAAAAATACAGGCAGCGTTGCGGGCAAGGAAATTGTTCAGCTTTATGTTTCCGACAGACACTCTCATGTGATAAGGCCTGTCAAGGAACTTAAAGGCTTTGAAAAGGTTGAGCTGAAGCCCGGCGAGTCTAAAAAGGTAATGTTCCGTCTTGACAGCAGAGCCTTTGCATATTACTGTGAAGAAATGAGCGGCTGGCGCGCGGAGTACGGCGAGTATGAAATACTGGTTGGCGCTTCCTCTGCTGATATACGCCTTAAGGAAAAGGTTTATGTAAGCTCTGGGGAAAAACTCACAGCAAAATTTACCCTTAACAGCACCTTCGGAGATATTCTTACTGTTCCTGAGGGCAGGAAAATGTTCCACGAGCTTGTTGCAAGGGCAAACCTCGGAGGTGACGATTCCGACCCCGCATTAATGGGCGACGGCTCCGAGCAGATGGCGGAGTCGATGCTTAAAGATCTGCCTGTAAGAGCAATCGTAAGTTTCTCCGAAGTTCCCGGCATAACCCGCTTTGATTTGCAGAATATGATAGACAAATTGAATGATGAGATAAATGGATAAATACATCTGATTAAGGTAAAGAGGACGATATATTCTATCGTCCTCTTTGTTTTACATTGTCAGAAAAATGAAAAGCTCTCACATATATGAGCCTAACAGCTAATTTGTACGAAAAAAAAGATTCCGTTTAAAACGGAATCTTTTTAATTACTTACATATTCCAACCCTTGCGTCTTGTCAGGGTTCTGTATTTTTCCTTTATAACATTGGAAATGTGAGTACCAAATTCAAGGGTTGCGGCGTACTTGTCAATCATTACAATTACATAGCTTTCAGCATACCTAGGAAATTTAATTGTAAGCGGCCACATATGCTTAACAATCATGTCCTCCTCGCGCTTGGAAATATCAAAGTTTTGCTTTGCGTTGTCAAGTGCAATTTCGGGATGACGCATTCCGTGGGGTTTTTCACCTTGCTGACGTTCCGTTTCTCTCCAGTCGTAAAGAAAAAGGTCGTGGAGCAGTCCTGCTCTTGCAGCCTGCTTTGAGTCAAGACCAAGCTTACGGCACACAAGATAGTTGTAGTAGGAAACGTTCAGACAATGCTGATAACAAGTAGTGCTGTAATGATGGCGAAATTTTTTCATCTGTTTTACAACATCGCTGTCAAGCAGATCTTTGACAAATTCAAAATACTCCTGAGCCTCTTGTGAGGTTTCAATCTGATATTTTGAACAGATCGCTCTTGACATTGGCATTACCTCATTTCAGTATCGTATAAGGTTGTATTTTTGTGAATGATGACAATAATGCATCAGGAATTTTGTGCATTATGACAAATATATTATATCCCCATTTTTCAAAAAAGTCAATGTCAGATTAATCCAAACTGTTTACAATTTGATGTCAAGTAGCTTTTCGGGTATGTCAAAATAAAGATGGTCGTAAAACTCGGGAATAAAAGCGCTGTCCGCAGAGATTTTCTCCTGAATATAGCCCTCAAACCCGTACTTCTCAATTTCACTTACAACCGAGTTGTATTCAAAGGTAGTAGTTTTTCTGCTTATCTCCTTGTATTCAAAAGCCTTGTACACCGGAGTATACTGACTCATAAGGCTTATGAGAATATCCTCCCTTTGAAAGGCCTTGCCCAGCATTTCCATGATTTTTATGGAATCGTGCCGACAATTGGGCAGAACAAGGTGACGAACCATAACTCCTTTTGCCATCATGCCGTTTTCGTCAAACTCAGGCTTGCCTGCAATTTCACGCATCTTTATAACAGCTTGTAGACATTTTTCAAAATAGTCGCTTGCCTTTGAGTATTTCGCAGAAAGCTCACGGCTGTAGTATTTCACATCAGGCAGAAAGATGTCCACATAGCTTTCCAGCAGCTCCAGTGTTTCGACTTTTTCATATCCGCCGCAGTTGTACACCACGGGTATTTCAAGCTTATCCCCGCAAAGCTGCAGTGCAGAGATTATCTGCGGTACAAAGTGAGTTGGATTCACCAGATTTATATTTTCCGCTCCTTTGCTTTGAAGCATCAGAAAAATTTCCGCCAGTTGACTGAGGGAAACTTCAAAGCCTTTGTTTTCGGCAGAAATCTCATAGTTCTGACAAAAGCAGCATTTAAGGGTACACCCCGAAAAGAACACTGTACCCGAACCGTTTTTGCCGCTGATGCAAGGCTCCTCCCACAAATGAAGGTCGGCTCTGGCAATTCTTACAGCCGAGCCTTCTTTGCAGTAGCCGCTGCGCTCATATCTGTTTACGCCACATTCTCTGGGGCAGAGGCGGCAGTTTTCAAGCAGTCTGTTCATTTAACTCTCCGATGTTTCATCATTGTCAAAGCTGTCGGTAAAATAGTAGCTTTCAATCTCTATATGAGCCTGTTGTTCCTCGTTCGAATCGTTGCTTGTATTTAAAACAATATCGCATGTCCAGGCGTCGTCCGGCATAAGAAAGGTTACGCTTTGATATTTGTCGTCATATTCAATAAAGGCAGAAGTGCAAAGTTCCTCGCCGAGAATTGAGGTGCAGATAACATAACCGCCGTCTATATAGCGTGAGGAATCAGCAAAATCCGGCGTAAGCTCAATATTCGCTGACACCAGATTCCACTGGCTGTCGGCAAGCAGAGTATCGGAAAAATCCACATACTGATTTACATTTTCAGTGTCGTATTCAGACAGTGTATTATAATGCCCGATAACCGCCAGTCCGGAGGCGGTTATTTCAAAACCGTAATCCGGGTCGGTATATGAATGTTCAAAATACTCCGACATATCGGGCATGCTGATATCGGGGAAAGAGTAATCATAGTCAAAGTCAAAATCATAGTCATAGTCGTAATTATAAGCATCTCTGTTGCTTTCCCTTACGCTGATAACCGCTGAAATGATGATTACAGCAAAAACTACGATTAAAACAATTACTACCGTTAAAAGCGAGAGGGAGTTTTTTCTTATCCGGTTTGTGGTGTTGTAATTTAAGTTTACACTTTGCCGATTAAATGAAGTGGTATGCCTTGCGTTTGGATTGCCGCCATACCCATTTTGAAATCTGTTTAGTAACGCCGAATTGTGTTTTTTCCTTGCGGCGGCACGCCTTTGCTGTCTTTGCGACTCCCGGTAAGCTTTTTTGTCGTAGGTGCTGGAGGGAATGGGATTTTCTGCTTCGTCCTCCCGCTGTTCCTCAATAAATGATTCTTCTTTATTTTCAAACTCTTCAAATATGTCGTTTTCGGGATTGTCCGACTCAAATTCACGCTTTTCATATTCATATGCGTGGCTGTGAAGGTCGTCGCTGTATCTGCTGCATGAAATATCGTCCTCTCTTGCCGTAAGACATTCGGGACAGATAACCTCGTCCTTGTCCTTGAATCTGTAGCCGCAGACCGCACATTTCTTTTTCATACCGTTCACCTCTTCAGATAATTTCCCAGCCTTTGTTTATGGGAGTAACTACACTTGCAAAGCTGTAATCAGACATTTTTTCGATACACCTTTCGGCGTCTGGTAAGTTTGAGAATATTCCGAACACTGCCGAACCGCTGCCGGTCATCATTGAATTGATCGCTCCATGCTCAAGCAGCCGTTTTTTTGCTTGGCTTATTTCATTAATATCAGTGGCAGCTTCCAAGGCATTGAACAATCCCTTAGCAATTCCATTCAGGTCAGAGGATTTCAGTGCCTTTTCAAATTCGGAATAGCTTTTTGCGGGCTTTTTCGTCAGCAAATCGTAAAGCTTATATGCTTCAGGCGTTGAAATTCCCACATCAGGCTTAACCACCGCAAAATATAGCTGAGGAAGAGAGGGAAGCTTGGTAAGTCTTTCTCCTATGCCCTCGCATAAAACCGTGCCGCCCGTAAGAGTAAAGGGAACGTCTGCTCCCAACCTGATGCCTATTTCGCAAAGCTGGGACAGCGATAACCGGGCATTAAGCAATTCATTCATAGCGACAAGGGCAGCTGCGCAGTCTGAACTGCCGCCTGCCATGCCTGCCATTGACGGAATGTTTTTGTGAATTTCCACTGTTATTTTTCTCTCGGACCTTATGCCGGTATAAGCATAAAAAGCCTCTATCGCCTTCCAGATAAGATTGTGGCGGTCAAGTGGGAAGCCCATTACATCGCATTTAAGCTCGATTCCTATCCCGTCTGTAAGCCTGAACGTCAGCAGGTCGTAAATCGATACCGACTGCATCACAGTTTTGAGCAGATGGTATCCGTCATCACGCCTGCCCACAATGTCAAGAAAAAGATTAAGCTTGCCGTAAGCCTTTATTGTAAGTGATTTGTTATCCATTTTCAGCTTCCTTCAGCTCAGATAAAAATTCGCCGATTCGTTTTACGGCTTCTCTCAGGTGATTGATAGAATACGCATATGAAACTCTGATATACCCCTCGCCGCATTTTCCGAAAGCATCGCCCGGCACTACCGCTACTTTTTTCTCCTGCACAAGCCGTTCGCAAAATTCATTGCTTGTAAGTCCCGTTGATTTTATGCTGGGGAAAACATAAAAAGCTCCCTGAGGAGTAAAACAGTCGAGCCCCAGCTTGTTAAAGCTGTCCACCAAAAAGCGGCGGCGCATATTGTATTCGTTACGCATTTTAGCCACATCTCCGAAGCAGGACTGCAAAGCGGTTATGGCGGCATACTGACTGATAGAGGGAGATGACATTATCTGATACTGGTGAAGCTTGTAAACGTGGCGCATAATCTCCTCGGGTCCTGCCATAAAGCCAAGCCGCCAGCCTGTCATGGCAAAAGTTTTTGAAAATCCGTTGATAACCACCGTTCTTTCCCTCATGCCCTCAAGCTCGGCAATCGAGCAGTGCTTGCCCGAATATGTAAGCTCGGCATAAATTTCGTCCGACGCCACAAAAATATTGGTATCTCGAAGCACCTCGGCAATAGGCTCTAAGTCCTCACGGCACATTATAGCTCCTGTGGGGTTGTTTGGAAAAGGCATAATAAGCAGTTTTGTTTTATCGGTGATTTTTTCTTTGAGCGCATCAGCCGTCAGACGAAATTCGTCCTCAGCTTTTGTTTCAATGCTTACGGGTATTCCCCCCATAAGAGAAACCAGCGGACTGTAGCATACAAAGCAGGGCTCTACAATAAGCACCTCATCGCCAGGATTTACAATGGCTCTGATAGATAAATCTATCGCCTCCGAACCGCCCACCGTAACGATTATTTCCGACTCGGGATTGTACTCGGTTCTGATAAGTCTTTTGAGATAAGCGGAAATTTCACGCCGAAGCTCAATTAATCCGGCATTTGCAGTGTAGGTGGTTTTGCCCTTTTCAAGCGCCGAAATTGCGCTTTGCCTTATGCTCCAGGGTGTTTTAAAATCAGGCTCGCCCACGCCGAGAGAAATAACCCCTTCTACCGACTGAGCTATGTCAAAAAACTTCCTTATTCCCGAGGGCTTCATTTTTACAGCTTCTTGCGAAAGCAGTCTATCGTAATCCATCATGGAGAAATCATTCCTCTTTCATCGGTCTGGTCATTGTTTATAATAATGCCGTTTTCCTTGTAATTTTTTAAAACAAAATGAGTCGTTGTGGACTGAACTGCGTCGATAGCCGCAAGTCTTTGGGAAACAAACTGTGAAATATCCCGGATATTATTTCCCGTTACCGATACCAGAATATCATATCCCCCCGACATAAGCCGTACCGATTCGACTTCCTCGTATGATGAAATCTCCTGAGCAATTTCGTCAAATCCGCTTTGGGACTGGGGCGTTACCTTAAGCTCGATAAGTGCGAAAACAGCATTGCTGTCGATAGCGGCCTCGTCAATAATTGCCGTGTAGCCCTTTATAATTCCGTTGCATTCAAGCTTTGAGATTTCCTCGGCGATCTGTTCCTCCGTTTTGTCCAGCATAACCGCTATCTCGGCATTTGAAAGGCGTGCGTTGGTTTTAAGCAGCTTAATCAATGAGTCCATAATTCTACCTCCCGTTATGTTATATATTTTCATTATACATTTTATTATACCAAAAGTCAATTGATTTAAAGCGTGATTTTCAAAAGCGGCATTATGTTTGCAAACTCTATAGTTGTTGACATTAATAAAAAAATGAATTATACTTTGTATTGTAAAATAAATAGTTTTAAATAGAGGTGTTTGTTATAGACGGTAAAATTCGCAACCGAATCCAGTGGATAGATACCCTCAGAGGCATAATGATGTTCATTGTGGTATGGGGTCATTCGCTGTCGGATCAGTATCTGGACAAGTATATTTTCAGCTTTCACATGCCTGCGTTCTTTGTTATTTCGGGTATGACCTTTGCATTTAACAGAGAAACGAATTTTTTCAGATATGCATGGAAAAAGATAAAAGGACTTATCATACCTTATTTTTGCACAAATCTTCTGGTAACTCCGCTATGGTTTATAAACCGTCAGCTGTCAACGGTCACATATCAGACCGTTCCACAGCTTATTAAGGGAGTCCTTATCTCAAACGTTGAAAGCGGCTACAGAATGGCGTCAAACACCACGTGGTTTATAACCTGCTTGTTTCTCACCGATATTCTGTTTTTTATCATAAGCAGAGCTTCAAAAAACGAAACTTTTTTGATTGCTGTTTCAGTTTTGGTTTACGGTCTGGCATATACATCAGGAATTGTTACCGACAAGCAGTGGGGCGTTTGGCACTGGCAGGTAGCTTTCAGTGCGGTTATATTCTATCTCGGCGGATATATCTTTATGAAAAATATCGAGTCGGTCAAAAAGTTTTTTGTCCGATCATGGATAGTGTATCCCACCTCCGCCGCCTTGCTGGTTATAGGTGCGTGGGCAGCTTCTGAGAACAGCCGTATTTCTATGGTAAACAACAGATACGGTCAGCCTGTTTTGTTTTTCTTTTCAGCCTTTTGCACTTCGTTTGCATTTACGCTGATTATTATGAAACTTTCCGATTTCAAACTGTTTTCAAAGGCGTCCGGACTGTTTAATTATGTAGGCAAAAATACGCTGATATACATTGCTTTCCATGTTCCGATGATTCGATTGGCGGAATATTTTATTCCTGTACTAAAGGGTAAAAATGATGTTTACAGGTTTATTATGGCAGTTACTATATATCTTATAATTCTCCCGCTGGCTTGGCTTACGGAAAAATATCTTCCTTTTTGTGTGGGAAAAAAGAAAAAAATCTCGGAAAAAGGCTTGACAAACCTCAAATAAAGTTTTATACTTTTAAGTACGTGATTGAGCGATTTTAATACAGAAAGGGGTGGGCGAAATGACAATTAGAAATTTATCCAATGCATTTAATGCTGTTTTCGTTATGTCGGATGTTGTTTTGCCTGCGTTTTCTGTGGATTGCTGACGTTCCGTTTTTACGGATGCTAAATCGATTGATATGTGGTAATTATGACCTCTGATATAGCTTATCAGGGGTCTTTTTTGCGCTTGAATAAATGGGTTGCCATAGCTTTAAAACCCGACCGGGGAAGGAGTGCTTTTGATATATGAGATTTTTTGACGTTCTGCCATCGCTGGCTGAAAAGGAGCTTTTGAAGCGGGGAGTTATGACCGACGAGCTGCTTTACTGCGTAAAAGCCGACCTTGACGGCGAAGGCTGTTATATTGATGTGTATATTACATTTACAAAGGAAGCCTTGTCTATACTCAGCGGATATGAGAAATACGGCAAGATGGAAAGAGGCTCAAAGCGAAAAAATCTTGTGGATTTTACAGTTTCCGATTACAGCGAATATCCCTTGAAGGATATTGAGAAAATGTACGTCGATAGGCATGTAAATTCTGCAAGGCTGATGATACAAAACAAAAAAGGCGAGGAATTTCCGATAGCAAGGTTTTCCCTCGGGTTTGCCGATAAGTTTGAAAAATTTTCTCAAAGAGTTAATCTTACAATCAAAGGCGAGCCTATAGACGATTCGCTGCTTGAGGGGATAAAAACTCACTGCCCTATATGCGGAGAGCCTTTTCCCGACCCAAATCGACCTGTGTGTCCAAGGTGCGTTGACAGGCGGTCGGTGTTCAAACGGCTGCTGTCATTGTTCCTTGAGTTTAAATGGGCGGTAGTGCTTATTCTGATTACAATAATACTCAGTAATGTGTTTGCGGTTTTATCTCCTGTTTTCGGCTCTCAGATGCTTTATGACGACGTGCTTGCCGAGGGCGGAAGATACTACGGAAAGATTCTTATGATAGTTATGATAATAGCGTCCATAAATCTTGCCGGCATGATAATGCGAATAGTTTCGGGTATTATCACCTCAAAAATCGTCCCGGTTGTTACCCACAGGCTGAGGGTGAGAATCTTTTCGTCAATGCAGCATCTTTCTCTTGATTTCTTTACCAGCAAACAGACAGGCTCCCTTATGTCAAGAGTGGACCGTGACAGCAATAACATCTACTGGTTTTTTACCGACATTGTGCCTTATGGTATAACCAACGTGGTAAAAATTATTGGCATTGCTGTTATAATGCTTTTAATATCTCCGCTGCTTTCTATAGGAATTATACTTTCAATAACAGTAATTGAAGTTGTCGAGCATAGATTTTACCGGGGTCAGCGCAAGCTTTACCGCAAATTTGATGTGGCAATGCGGTCTGCAAACTCGGTGCTGTCAGACGTTATGAACGGGCAAAGGGTAGTAAAATCCTTTGCCCGTGAGGATACGGAAATAGAGAGATACCGCGTTAAGAACACCGATGCTTTTACTATAAACACCCGAATCAACTCAAGGCTTGCCGATACCATTCCCGTAATCTGGACCTTTTACCGCATAATCAACAAGCTGGTGTTCTGCCTTGGTGCAGTGCTGGTTATAAAAGGTCACATTTTGTTCGGCGCACTGTCTGCGCTTATTTCCTATACTGAAATGGCAATGGACCCAATAAACTTCTTCACATGGATAGGCGACCGCTGGGCAAGATGCATGGACGCCGCCTCGCGAATGTTTGAGATAACCGACGCTATTGCCACTGTCAAGGAGGATGAACATCCCGTTCGCCTTAAAAATATGAAGGGCGATATTGAGTTAAGAAACGTTTCCTTTGAATACGAAGCGGGTCATCCTATAATCAAGAATGTGTCCTTTAAGGTGCAGTCGGGTCAGATGTTCGGCATAGTGGGAAAAACGGGAGCGGGCAAATCAACAATTATAAACCTTATAGCCAGGCTTTACGATGTAACAGGCGGCGAGATACTTATAGACGGCGTTCCCATAAGGAAAATCGCTTTTGACGATTTGCGACGCAACATCGGAATCGTTTCCCAGGAAACCTTTCTGTTTATAGGCTCTATTGCCGACAACATTCGTTATGCCAATCCCGAAGCTACTATGGAAGAGGTTATCGAAGCTGCGAAATCAGCCAACGCCCATGAGTTTATCACCAAACTTCCCGAGGGCTACAACACCAAGGTAGGAGAGGGCGGAGTTTCCCTCTCCGGTGGAGAAAAGCAGAGAATCTCCATAGCGAGAGCCATTATTCAAAAGCCCAATATTCTTATCCTTGACGAAGCTACCGCTTCAATGGACACCCGCACCGAGCGGAAAATACAAAACGCCATAGACGCTCTTAAGCAGGGAAGAACCATTATTTCAATCGCCCACAGGCTTTCCACTCTCCGTGACGCCGATATGCTGTGCGTGATAGAAAAAGGCGAGCTTAAAGAAATGGGCACCCATGACGAGCTTATCAGAGCGAAGGGCAAGTATTTTGAGCTGTATAAGCTTCAGTCGGATGCACTGCAGTTTATACAGGATTAAAGTGATTTTTCAGACATAGAATAATTGAACAGACTAAACGAGGTAAAATAATGATTTACTTTCAGGATGAAAATATTACAGTAAGAACAATGTCCGAAGCCGATCCGTTATACTTTGCCAAGGAGGAGTCCGCTCAGGGATGGACAGCGACGCAGCCAAAGCTTGAAATGCGCTTAAAGCATATGAGCGAGGGTAAATGTATTTCTATTGTCGCCGAGTTTAACGGTTGTCCGGCAGGATATATAAACGTCTATCCCGATTGCAAATGTGGTGCTTTAGGAGGTATGGGATATCCGGAAATCGTGGATTTTGCTGTGCTTGAAAAGTTCCGCAGGAAAGGTGTGGGCACGAAGCTTATGGATATTGCAGAGCAGGTTGCCGCAGAGTATTCCGACATCGTTTATCTTGGAGTAGGGCTTCACAGCGGATATGGCAGTGCACAGAGAATGTATGTAAAGCGCGGCTATATTCCCGATGGTTCGGGCGTATGGTATGGCGATAAAGTGTGTCAGCCTTATTCGGACTGCATAAACGATGACAATTTGAATTTATATTTTTATAAAAAACTAAAGCGGGGGGTATGAAAATATGAGTAACAGCATACAGGAAGAAGTATACGAGGTTGATAAGCTTACTATTCTCGATTGCGGAAAAATTAAGCTTTCCAAAGAACCCAGCGGCTACCTCACCCTTGATTACGACGGAAAGGTTTATCGCAAGGTGAACCCCACAAGGCTTGTGCCTTTTGTTTCAAAGACCACGTATATCAGCCTTTCTTACGAAAACGAAGAAAAGGAATTTCGCGAAATCGGCGTTATCAAGGACATGAAGGAGCTGTCCAAGGAGCAGTATAAGCTTCTGGACGATTATCTTGAGTATAAGTACTATATGCCTGAGATAACCAAGGTCTACAGCATAAAGGACAATATGCACGGCGCAATTTTTGTTAAGGCAGACACCACCTCGGGACAGAAAACCATATGTATCCGTGACTGGTATCAGAATTTCCGAATGATTACCTACGATTATCTATATGTAAACGACGCCGACGGAAATAAATACTTCTGCCCCAATATCCACAAGCTTGACAAAAAGAGCCGCCTTGTGCTTGAAATGTTCACCTAAAGCGACAGGCTGGAAATTACTTAAAGGAGCTGAGAAAATTGAACCTATGTCTTTCAAAGCCTGTCACCGCAGACGCCGACGTGGTATATTCGCTTCCGTATAATTTTACTGCCGACGGCGTTGCGGCGGATGGTCATTTCTGTGTTACAAAAGAAAAAATACTTATATATCTGAAGGACGACATTGTAAAAGAGTACAATATTTCGGACTTTTCAGAGTTTACCTGCCAGCAGCAGATAGGTACTTCAATGGCTCAGGGCATTACCAAAAACGGTGAGACGATATGCTTCTGTGCTTTTACTCAGGATAAATTCCTGCGATTTGCCGAGCTTTTGAAGCTGCTTGATTACTACGTAAGAACAGGGGATTTTGTTATCGAAGCAGATACAGAAGAACCTGTGTGTCCCAAGTGCGGACTGCCCCTTGACGGCGCAAAGGAATGTATTTTCTGCACAAACAAGGGTAAAACCATGATAAAGCTGTTAAAGCGGATTGCTCCCTACAAAAAGTACTTTGTCATTGCGGTTCTGTGCACAATTCTTTCCCAGTTGGTGTGGGTGCTTACCCCATATCTTGACAGAATAATCATCGACGAATATGTAACGCCCAAATCAACCGAATGGGCAGGGTTTGCCGCTGTGGTAATTACCGTGGTGTCGCTGCTTTTGCTGGCAGGCGTGTTTGAGTTTTTCAATATGAAAAACAGCTTTAAGGTAGCGCTGAATCTCGGCAGGGATTTAAGGCAGGATGTGTTCCAAAAATCACAGGAGCTGTCAATGAACTCAATATCCAAGCGTACCGCAGGCGAGCTGATAAACCGTGTGTCCAGCGACGCCACCAAGCTGGAGGACTTCTTTACCGCCAACGGAAAAGACGCAATTGTAAAAATCCTCTCCTTGTTTATCATAGGCGTGCTGCTGTTTGTTATGGATTGGCGGCTGGCGTTGATGACGGTAATTCCGGTTCCGGTGGTTTTTCTGATTATCAGCAAGCTTTTTAACGCCATGTCCATAAGATACACAAAGGTGTGGAAAAAAAGTGTTACCCACGGCGAAACGCTGCATGATATTCTCAACGGCATCAGAGTAGTAAAATCCTACGGCAACGAGGTAAGAGAGATACAACGTTATACAAACTGCTCTGAGGAGTGGGCAAAAAGCGCAGTTAAAGCTGAAATTATGTGGTATCTCACCATGCCGGTTTCAGAATTTATACTCACTATAGGAAACTTCTTTGTGCTGTATTTCGGCGGAAGCATGATACTTGACGATGCCATGACGCTGGGACAGCTTGTTCAGTTCACAACCTATGTTGCCATGCTGTACGACCCTATACGCTGGCTGATTCAGATACCGAGAAACCTTGCTGACACCTCCGTTTCGGCAGGAAAGGTTTTTGAAATTCTGGAAGAGGACAGCGACGTGCGTGATGTTGAAAATCCCGTAGAGCTGGACATAAAGGGGGATATCGAGTTTGACGATGTGTATTTCGGATATAAAGTCTACAACCCGGTACTGAAAGGAATAAGCTGTAAAATCAATAAAGGTGAAATGATAGGAATTGTAGGGCATTCCGGCGTTGGAAAATCCACTATGATAAACCTGATTCTGCGGCTTTATGACTGCACTCAGGGAGAGATCCGCATTGATGGTGTAAATATAAAAAATATTTCGCAGAAAAGCTTGCGTTCGCAGGTGGGAGTAGTGCTTCAGGAAACTTTCCTCTTTGACGGAAACGTCCTTGAAAATATCACCTATGCAAAACCCGACGCAACCTTTGAGGAGGTTATAAAGGCAGCAAAGATAGCAAACGCCCACGACTTTATTGTAAAGCTGCCGGACGGCTACAATACCAGAGTGGGCAACAAAGGCTATCAGCTTTCGGGCGGCGAGCGTCAGCGTATCGCAATTGCCAGAGCGATACTTCACAACCCCAAAATCATAATTCTTGACGAAGCCACCGCATCACTGGACACCCAGACGGAAAAGCAGATTCAGGAGGCTTTAGGCAAGCTGACCAAAGGCAGAACAACCATCGCAATCGCTCACAGGCTTTCCACCCTCAGCAACGCCGACCGTCTTATCGTACTTGACAAGGGCAAGCTTGCCGAATTCGGTACTCATACCGAGCTTATGAGAGCCAAGGGCGTGTACTACAAACTGGTAATGGCCCAGCGTCAAACCACAAAGATGAAAAAGGCTGTTACCACTCCCGCCACAGAGTAACCCATTGCAAGAGTATAGGAGGACGGAAAATGTTTAAATACAAACGAATTATGGTCATAGGCTGTTCCGCCTCGGGAAAATCCACCTTCTCACGAAGGCTGTCGGAAATAACGGGAATACCCGTAACCCATCTTGACACCCTTTTCTGGAAACCCGGCTGGATAGAGGAGGACAGGGATATTTTCCGTGAAAAACAGCGCAAAGTAATCGTCGCCGACAGCTGGATAATCGACGGGCAGTACAAATCAACCATGGAAATGCGTCTTGAGCGGGCACAGCTGGTATTCTGGTACAGACTAAGTCGGTTTGACTGCGTAACCGGGTATCTCAGAAGGCTTTTGAAGGATATTATAAAGCCTGCCGCCCGTTCGGACATAACCGAGGGATGTGACGAAAAGCTTGATTTTGAGTTTATAAGATACATCTGGAACTACAATAAAACTCAGGATAAGCCGGTGGAGCAACTGCTGAAAAAGTATCCCGGCATAAAAGTAATTACCTTTAAAACCAGAAAGCAGGCGGACGCTTTTCTTAAAAGGCTGGGGGAGAAGTACAAAACCGGTTCTGTGTATTGAACGTCGGTACACTCTTTGACAGTTTTATCTGATATAATATTATTTTTTGGGGGGGAGAAATCATGAATATATATCTTGAAACTCTGCGATACTATGCTGACTGGATAGGCATACCCGTAGTCAAGCTTGAACAACCGACTGAAAAAGTTGTTTATGTTAAAAATCCCGATCGTGCCAATACTCCGGCAGGTTATTCAGATCCTGTAGATATTTATATTTATGCATCAGAGAAAGCAGTATTTGTTTCATACAGCGAAAAGTCAGAGGATATTGTGGAAAATATGCAGGCAAACTGCAAATGTTATAACGATATCAATATATTGTCAAAAGAAATATTTAAAGAGAGGGCAGTCCGTAAAATCAAATACTATCTTGACGAACCTTCAAAGGTATTATCATATTCAGCTGCCCGCGGGCTTACATACGGCGACTTTCCTCAATATCAGAATTTCTTTAAAAACAATAATCCTCAGTGTACGGAAACCGATTGGCTGTATGATTATTTCAAAGAACTTGTGGATTGTAACTTTATTTTCGGAGTGCTTTCCGACGGACGTTTGGTAAGCGTTGCCGACTCTCCCAGTGTTCCTTACAGACAAGGCAAAGTAGCGGAAATCGGTGTAAATACTCTTGCTGAATATCGCCGTAAAGGATATGCCCGTCAGGTCTGTGCAGCTATGCTCAATTCGCTGACAGAACGAGGAATTGCACCTTTGTGGTCTCATGAAGCAAGCAATGCAGCTTCGCGAAAATTAGCTGAAAGTCTTGGTTTTAAGCATTTGGCAGAGGTTATAGAAATAATTGTGTAAACTCAAAGAAAGGAGTGTATATTATGCAGCTTGAAGAAATGTCTGCCTTTTTTGCAGACAGAGTTGACGGTTACGATGAGCATATGATAAACGATGTACGCTGTGCGCAGTGCTATGAAATAATCCCCGATATTTTACCAAAAGATACATCTTCGTTATTGGATCTTGGCTGCGGAACGGGGCTTGAACTTCACTGGATTTTCAAAAGATTCCCGGGTGTTTTTGTCACGGGGATAGACTTGACAAAAGCCATGCTCGACAGGCTTGCAGAAAAGTTTCCGGAGAAAAATCTAAGGCTTATAAACGGTGATTATTTTGAAGTCGATTTTGGAGCAGAACAGTTTGACGCCGTTATTTCCGTTGAAACAATGCACCATTTTCCCAAGTCCCAAAAAGTAGAACTGTATAAAAAAATACGCAGTTGTCTTAAAAAAGACGGAGTTTATATTGAATGCGACTACATGATACCCGACGAAATTGAAAATGCACAGCAGATTGAAGATTATTTTTTTGCCCAATATAAAAAGTTGTCTGCCGCAAGAACTGAGGGAAAATATTTTCATTATGATACTCCCTGCACAGTTTCTAACCAACTTGAAATGTTTGCAAAGGCAGGCTTCACCCAATCGGAAAAAGTATTCTCCTATGAGAACACCGTAATAATAAAAAATATAAAATAAAAATAGGACCTTGTCGTAACTGCATCAAGTAGAAAAACGGCAAGGTCCTATTTATCCTCTACATCTGAAGCCAGCCCCACAGCATTAACCAGAGCAGAGTGCTTATAACCGAAACAATGTAAAATTTAAGGTGCCTGATTTTGTGCCTGAAAACGAACATGCCTATCCAGCTGCCGATAAATCCGCCGCACAGGGAAAAACCAAGCAAAACCTTTTCGGGGATTCTCCATTTGTGCCTGACGGCTTTATACTTGTCAACGCCGTATAACACAAATGTCACAAGTCCCATTATCCCGAAAAATCCGGGGAGAATATAGCTGCTCAGCAGCTCTTTCATGACAGTTGCTCCTTTCATATAACCTTGTCGCCGATGTCCCGGCTGCCGCTTGTCGGCAGGTACGCCTCCTAAGGCGGTGGGTTCCATTCAGACTTTCAGTGGGAGACTTAATCCCCCACTGGAACCCTGAGGAGCAAAGCCCCTCGGCGACGGTTGCAATCGTCGCAACGTGATTAAGCAACAGCTCTGAAAGAGATGTTATTTTCAACGTTTTGCTCCGATTTAAATCTGAAACAGCCCGGACGGAATTTTCCGCCCAAGCTGTTTTTGTTGTCTGTTATTTGAAGTACTTAACGCCGTTTTCAAAGATCTGCTGATCCTTTTCGCCGGGAACGTTAATGCAAACGCCGTATCCTTTACGCTCCGAGTGACCCATCTTTCCGAAAACTCTGCCGTCGGGGGAGGTTATACCCTCGATAGCTTCAATTGAGGTGTTAGGATTGCACTGGATATCAAGGGTGGGATAGCCGTCAAAATCAACATACTGAGTGGCAATCTGTCCGTTTTCAGCCATTCTTGCAATCTCCTCACGAGTTGCTACAAAGCGTCCTTCTCCGTGGGAAATAGCAATATTGTGAATGTCGCCTACATTGCAGGAAGCAAGCCATGGTGATTTGTTGGAAGCGATTCTTGTGTTGACCATCTTAGACTGATGACGGTGAATTGTGTTGAATGTAAGGGTGGGGGAATCAGCTCTCATTTCGGTTATCTCACCGTAAGGCACAAGACCCAGCTTTACAAGTGCCTGGAATCCGTTACAGATACCAAGCATAAGTCCGTCACGGTTCTTAAGCAGGTCGTGAATTGCGTCGGTAAGGCGAGGATTTCTCAGGAATGAAACTATAAACTTGCCCGAACCGTCCGGCTCGTCGCCTCCCGAGAAGCCACCCGGCAGCATAACAATCTGAGACGCCTTGATTTTTTCTTCCATCGCCGCCACTGATTCTGAAATAGCCTCTGCGGTAAGATTGCGGACTACGAAAATCTCCGCTTCCGCACCTGCCTTTTCAAATGCTCTGGCAGTATCGTATTCACAGTTTGTGCCGGGAAATACAGGAATCAGCACTCTGGGCTTTGCAACCTTTATTGCGGGAGCAACTCTGCTTTCGGCAGCGTAGCTGTAGCTCATTGGAGTGTAATCAGGCTCTTTTATCTTTGCAGGGAATACCGGTTCCAGCTTTTCCTCCCACAGCTTTTCAAGTTTGTTCATATCTACGGTGTATTTGCTTGTTACGATTGAATAATCGGCTGAGGTAAAGCCCAGCAGCTTGTAGCTGTCTTCATCAAGTCCTGCGTTTTCCGTATTAACGCCATTTGCAAGCTCGATAACGAAAGAACCGTAGCACGCTCTGAATAGCTCTTCGGCAGTGCAGTTGCAGGCAAACCTGAAACCTATCTTATTTCCCAAAGCCATTTTAGCCACAGCTTCCGAAATTCCGCCGTAGGAAACGGACCAGCATGCCGCCACCTTGCCGTCGGCAATAAGCTTTTCAACAGTCTTGAATACCTTTTTCAGCGAATCAAAGTTTACAATATGGTTATCGTCGTATTCCGGCTTGATGTAAATTACCGTTGAACCGATATTTTTAAATTCCTGTGAAATTATATTTCCGGTTTTAGCAGTGGAAACTGCAAAGGAAACAAGGGTGGGAGGAACATCAATTTCCTCAAACGTTCCCGACATTGAATCTTTTCCGCCTATAGAGCCGCAGCCCAGTTCAAGCTGTGCCTTGTATGCTCCCAGCAGCGCCGAGAAAGGCTTGCCCCAGCGGCGTGGATTGTTTTGTGTTCTTTCAAAATACTCCTGGAAGGTCAGCCAGCAGTTTTCGTATGTTCCACCTGTTGCTACAATCTTTGAAATTGATTCAACAACTGCGGAAATTGCACCGTGATAAGGACTGATTGACGACAGGAAGGGATTAAAGCCCCAGCCCATAAGCGAAGCGGTGGTAGTTTCGCCTTTCAGTACCGGGATTTTTGCAGCCATTGCCTGAGTGGGGGTGTTCTGATACTTTCCGCCGTAGGGCATAAGCACTGTAGCAGCGCCGATTGTGGAGTCAAAACGCTCAACCAGACCCTTCTGTGAGCAGATGTTGAGATTTGAAATCATAGCTTCCCATCTGTCGGCAGTGTCATCCGATTTATCTTCTGGGGCAAATACGGGAGTATCTATTGTAACGGTAGTGTGCTTTTCAGCGCCGTTTGAGTTGAGAAATTCACGGGAGAGATTAACAATCTCAGCGCCGTTCCAGTTCATTTTAAGCCTTGGTTCTTCGGTAACTACCGCCACAAGCGTAGCCTCAAGGTTTTCTTTTGAAGCCTCGCTCATAAACTTCTCAACGTCCTCCTTGGCAATAACCACAGCCATTCTTTCTTGGGATTCTGAAATTGCCAGCTCGGTTCCGTCAAGTCCGTCGTATTTCTTTGGTACGGCGTCAAGATTTATAATAAGCCCGTCGGTAAGCTCGCCAATAGCTACAGAAACTCCTCCTGCGCCGAAATCGTTGCAGCGTTTAATCATAGAGGTAACCTCAGGGTTTCTGAAAAGCCTTTGCAGCTTTCTTTCCTCGGGAGCGTTACCCTTCTGAACCTCTGCACCGCAGGATTCAAGGGAGTGAAGTGTGTGCGATTTTGAAGAGCCGGTAGCTCCGCCGCAGCCGTCACGACCCGTTCTGCCGCCCAGCAGAATTACAACATCACCTGGCAGAGGTTTTTCTCTGCGGACGTTTGAAGCAGGAGCGGCACCTACTACTGCGCCAATCTCCATACGCTTTGCAACATAACCGGGGTGATAAATCTCGGTTACATGGCCTGTGGCAAGACCTATCTGATTTCCGTAGGAGGAATATCCGTTAGCCGCGCCCACAACAATCTTTCTCTGAGGCAGCTTTCCGGTTATGGTGTCCTCAACGGGAACAAGGGGATTTCCTGCGCCGGTAACTCTCATCGCCTGATAAACATAGGAACGTCCCGAAAGGGGATCTCTTATTGCTCCGCCCAGACAGGTTGCTGCGCCGCCGAAAGGTTCGATTTCGGTGGGGTGGTTGTGAGTTTCGTTCTTGAACATAAGCAGCCAGTCTTCGTCAACACCGTCAACGTCCACCTTAATTTTTACCGAGCAAGCGTTTATCTCTTCGCTTTCGTCAAGGTCGTTAAGGAGACCGTCCTTTTTCAGCTTCTTTGCGCCGATTACCGCAAGATCCATCAGCGTAATAGGCTTGTCCGTCCTGCCTGCATACAAATTCTTTCTTGTATTAACATAGTCGGCAAAAGTATCGGCAATATAATCGGGCTTGATATCTACGTCGTCGATAATAGTGGAGAATGTAGTATGGCGGCAGTGATCCGACCAATATGTATCAATCATCCTGATTTCGGTAATGGTGGGATTGCGCTTTTCGGTATCTCTGAAATAAGCCTGACAGAATTTTATGTCGTCAAAATCCATAGCCAGACCAAGCTCTTCAAGCATAGCTTTAAGGTCGTCGTCGGTTGAATAGATAAAACCTTCTATGGTATCAACCTTTGTGGGAATATCAAATTTAACGTCAAGGGTTTCAAAGGTATCAAGCTTTGCTTCACGTGATTCAACGGGGTTTATCATATAGCTTTTGATCCTTGCAAGCTCGTCCTTTGAAAGGTTGCCTTTAACGATATAAATGGAAGCGGATTTTACCGTGGGTCGTTTGCCTCCAGTCAGAAGGGAAATACACTGAGCGCAGGAATCGGCTCTCTGGTCAAACTGTCCCGGAAGATATTCAACAGCAAAAATAAATTCGTTTGGTGAAAGCTCGGGCAGACAGTCATAGGTAACGTCAACTGCGGGTTCTGAAAACACCACAGGAGTAGCCAACTTGAAATCCTCGGCAGAAAGTCCCTCGGCATCGTAGCGGTTTATAACACGAATATCCTCAAGATTTTCAAGCCCCAGCGCAGATTTAATATCGCCTGCGATAGATTTTGCTTCAACGGCAAATTCAGGCTTTTTTTCAACATAAATTCTATAAACGGCCATAAATACATCTCCTTACATCAGATATTTTAATTATACTACACCATCTCACATTTTGTCAACCAAAAACAGCCGATATTAATGGCTTTATATGTTTTCTTATAATCTTTGAAGCTAAAGGATAGATAACTGACGTCACATATTACGACAAACAATGCGTCCGATGCAGAAATTATCCTCAGCCCCTGTTATCTCAACCTCACGAAACTGCCGTCTTAAGGTTGTTTCGGAAGATATTCTCGGAACCTTTACAAGTACATATTCACTTGTATGACCCTGATGAAATTCTGGGGAAGATTCCTTTTCAAACAGCACCCTGCGAACTTTGCCCACCTGTGCCGACAGATATTCCTTTTTCGGTTGTGCGCATACGCCGCTCATCTCGGTTGCACGCTTGTGCTTGGTTTTGTTGTCGATTTGCCCGTCAAGCCTGTCCGCCACAGTGCCTGAACGCCTTGAATAGGGGAAAATGTGTGCATCGGCAAACTTAACCTTGCGGACAAATTCAAGGGATTCCTTGAAATCTTCATCAGTTTCCTGAGGGAATCCCACCATTATGTCGGTGGTTATCGCACAGTCTGGGAAATGCTTTCGTAGCTTTTCGCAAAGCTTGAAATATTCATCCGCTGTGTAATGTCGGTTCATAAGCTTGAGGGTCTTGTCACAGCCGCTTTGCAGAGAAAGATGGAACTGGGGACACAGCTTTTCAAGGCGGCTTAGGCGGAGAATATCCTCATCTGAAATCATTTCAGGCTCCATAGATCCAAGTCTTACCCTGAAATCGCCTTTGATCGCACACACTGCTTCGACGGCGTCAACCAGCCGTGTGCCGTTTTTTAAGTCACGCCCATAGCAGCAAAGATTAATGCCGGTAAGAATAATCTCCTTGTGTCCAGAGGAGGAAAGCTCTGTCGCTTCACGGGTAATGTCCTCCAAGCATTTTGAGCGGATGTGACCTCTGGCTTTGGGTATAATGCAGTATGAGCAGTTCATATCGCAGCCATCCTGAATTTTTATGTAAGCACGTGTCTTGCCCTCAACCGAGGTGTTTGTCATTTTTTCTATGCTGTCCCCCGTCTTGTGCTCCTCAATGTCAACGATTCTTTCTCCGTTTGAAAGATATTGCATAATAAGCTTTGGTAAGGCGGATTTATTTTTTGTGCCGATAATAATGTCGCATTGAGAAAGAGCGTTTACCTGTCCGGGAAACGCTTGTGGCAGACAGCCTATAACCGCAAGCACGCATCCGGGATTTTCTTTTTTTATGCGGCGAATAAGCTGCCGGCATTTTGAGTCTGACTGAGCGGTCACCGTGCAGGTGTTTATAACGCATATGTCAGCCCGGGCAATTTCCTCGGTTTCGCTAAATCCCAGCCTTGTAAGCTGCTCCCTTATATTTTCGGTTTCATACTGATTAACCTTGCACCCGAAGGTATAATAAAAAACATTCATATAAATTCGCGTCTCCAATTTACTAAAGTGTTGCATATGTACGGATTTAAACTTCATGTTGTTAAAAGCACTGAAAAAGCGAAATCGCACAATTTCGTTATTGACTATTATACTATACTTGATTTTTTTTTGCAAATTGTTATTGACATTTCGGAAAAAATGCTTATAATTAATATTGTAGAGAGGAAAACTCTACAAGCTTATAAAACAAAAACAGGTATGGTTTAAACCAACCCTTAAGAGGAGGAGTTTTTATGAAAAAGGTTAAAATTATGCTCGATTCTATCGCTGCGGTAAAGAAGTTTGTAAGCATTGTTTCCATGTATGATTTTGATGTGGACTTGGCTTCGGGAAGATATGCGGTTGACGCAAAGTCAATTATGGGTATTTTCAGTCTTGACCTTTCAAATCCTATACAGTTGGTTGCGCATACGGACGATGCAGACAAGTTTATCGACGAGATCAAGGAGTTTATTGTCGATTAATTTTTACTTAGCAAAAACACAGGTATAATAATCAGCAGAGTGCATTTTGGCAGTCTGCTGTTATTTTTGTGCCGTGAACCGATGTGTCTGTCGGGACGGGTATAATATTTTGCGGACTTGCCGAATATGAATTAGTAAAAACATTGGAGGCAGGTTTTATGAGTATTTGTAGAAAAGCGGTATTGCTGTCGTTGTCAGCCGTTATGCTTATTTCTTTTGCATTTTCCGCATTTGCCGACGGAAGCGATCCCGACTTTGAGGCTTATCAGGCGTATTCGTCAACAAACGGAGAGATACTTAACGGAATTTCGGCAGAATCGGCTGTGGTTATTGAAACCGAAAGTCGTACGGTATTGGCTGAACTTAATCCCGACAGCGTTCAAAGCATTTCTCATCTTGCCAAGCTTATGACAGTGCTGATTGCGGCGGATAAAATAGACCGGGGCGAGCTTTCTTTGGAGGACACCGTTATAACCTCGGCTCATGCAAATTCCATGGGAGGCACTCAGATATGGCTTAACGTTGGCGAGGAGATTACGGTTGACGAGCTGATTAAATCCGTAACCGTAGGCAACGCCAACGACGCCTGCGTCGCCCTTGGGGAAAAAATCGCAGGAAGCGAAGAGGAATTTGTTTTCCTGATGAACGAAAGAGCCGCACAACTTGGTATGAACAATACGGTTTACGCCGATTGTACGGGAATGAGCGAAAAAACAGTGTCAACCGCAGGAGATTTGGCTCTTTTGTCATGCGAGATACTGAAATATGACTTTCTTACTCCATATTTCACCACATGGATAGATTATGTCAGAAATCAACAGACAGAGCTTGTAAGCACAAACAGGATGATACGAACCTATAAAGGCGTTACAGGCTTGAAATCCTGCGCTTCAGCCGAAAGCGGAGAGTGTCTGATGGTATCGGCTCAAAGGGGGGATATGTCGGTCTGTGCGGTCGTACTGGGAAGCACTTCGGATGAACAAAAGTTTGCCGACGGAAAGAAAGCTCTCGACGGAGCATTTACCGCTTTTGAAATATACACCCCCGAAATACCAGATGAGGTGTTTGAAGCCGTGAAGGTAAACGGCGGCGAAAAAATGACTGCTGAAGTTACAGTTCTCAACGCCGACCCGGTCATTATACCAAAGGGAGCATATCCGTCAATTGAATGCGAATTTACTAAAGCGGAAAGCATCGACGCCCCGGTTGACGAAAATCAGCAGCTTGGAACCGTTACTTTTACTCTTAACGGCGAGAATATCCTCGAGGGCAGAATCGTAGCAAAAGATAAGGTGAAAAAAATCGGATTTGCGTTCGCCTTAAAAAAAGTTTTGTTAAACTTGCTGCATATTTAAGAAATAAATTTGTAGCAATTGCACAAAAAAGCAACGTTGGCTCTAAACCTCTTGAAATATTCACAATATTATTGTATAATTTATCATAGTTAAGTATGGAAAGGATTTGAATGTAAGTGGCTGTTAAACTTAATGCAAAATATCTTGCTCCTTTTTTAAGAGAGCACGAACTTAAAGCTATTGCTCCGCTGGTAAGCGCTGCGCATAAAAATCTTACTGAAAAAACAGGTCTGGGAAATGATTTTCTCGGCTGGACGGATCTTCCCGAAAATTACGATAAGGCAGAATTTGAACGTATCAAGGCTGCGGCAAAGCGCATTCAGGAAAAGTGCGACGTTCTTGTTGTTATCGGAATCGGCGGCTCGTACCTGGGCGCAAGAGCGGCTATAGAGCTTTTAAAATCGCCTTTTTACAACAATCTTAAGAAAGATACTCCCGATATATATTTTGTCGGAAACAACATAAGCCCCGATTATCTTAACGAGGTGCTTTCCATTTGCGAGGGCAGAGATATCTGTGTAAATGTTATTTCCAAATCAGGAACGACTACCGAGCCTGCGCTGGCTTTCAGAATCTTTAAGAAGCTGGTTGAGGATAAATACGGCAAGGAAGAAGCTAAAACCAGAATATTTGCAACTACCGATAAGGCAAAGGGAACTCTCAAGGAGCTTTCCGACGCAGAGGGCTATGAAACCTTTGTTATCCCAGACGACGTAGGCGGACGTTTTTCGGTGCTTACTGCGGTAGGGCTTTTGCCTATTGCTGTAGCTGGCTGCGATATTGATAAGATTATGGCTGGTGCTCGTGCCGCTATGGATAAGTATTCTGAGGACGACGGCAACGACTGCTATACCTATGCTGCGCTGAGAAATATTTTCTACAATAAAGGCAAGAGTGTTGAAATGCTTATTACATACGACCCCAGCTTCACTATGATGAACGAGTGGTGGAAGCAGCTGTTCGGCGAGAGCGAGGGTAAGGACAATAAGGGAATTTTCCCGGCATCTGCTACCTTCTCAACCGACCTCCATTCGCTGGGTCAGTTTATCCAGGACGGTTCAAGGGTAATGTTTGAAACCGTGGTGGACATCAAGGCTCCAAAGCAGGATTTGTTCCTTGAGGATGACAAGGATAACCTTGACGGGCTTAACTTCCTTACCAATCAGAATATGTCTGTGGTAAACAGAAAGGCTTTTCAGGGTACTATTCTTGCTCACACCGAGGGCGGAGTTCCCAACATCGTCCTTGAGGTTGACGCACTTGACGAGGAGAATTTCGGAGAGCTGGTTTACTTCTTTGAAAAGGCATGCGCAATTTCCGGCTATATGCTGGGAGTTAATCCCTTTGACCAGCCGGGGGTTGAAAGCTATAAGAAAAATATGTTTGCGCTTCTCGGAAAACCGGGCTATGAATCGCAGAAGGCGGAGCTTGAAGCTAAGCTCTTTTAAGGGAATGGGAGCGTTTTGACGCTCTGAAATAAAAGTCCGTCAGGACAGAATGGAGATATGTTATGATTAATCTGATACCTGGAAAAAAAGGAACAGGCAAAACTAAGATATTGGTAGACGCTATAAAGGAGTCTGCCGAAAAGGCTACAGGCAATATTGTCTGCATCGAAAGAGGAATGAAGCTAACCTATGACATTCCTCATAAAGTAAGACTTGTAGACGCTGAGGAATACGGTATCAACAGTTTTGACGCTTTTTACGGTTTTGTTGCGGGAATGCTTGCAGGAAACTATGATATTCAGGAAGTGTTTGTTGACGGTATTCTTAAAATCGGCGGAAGAGATTACGACGCATTCGGCGCTATGATTGAAAAGATTGCAATGCTGGCTAAGGATGTAAAGATTGTGTTTACCGTTTCAGCCGACGTTGAGGAGCTGCCTTCAAAGGTAAGAGCCTTTATCAAATAATTTTTCACTTGTTGAAAAAAAGTGTTGACAAATTCCGCAAGTGGAGTTATAATGGAATTTGTGATGTTTGAGGTGTTATTATGATTTTGCGGTTGAAGCAGCTTTTTGATATCATCGGAGAGGTTGAAGAATTTTCTTTTGAAATCCCTCCCGAAGAGGTCAACGATGCTCAGCTAAGCGCCAGATTTGTAACGCCGTTATCTGTAAGCGGACGAGCTGAAAACCGTGCGGGAATTGTTACCGTAAGGTTTGTTTGCGAATTTACGCTGAGCCACGTGTGCGACAGATGTCTGAAGGAGTTTGAGAGGGAATATTCCTTTGAGTTTTCACACATTCTTGTGCAAAGCTCAAATACGCAGAACGATGAATATGTTGTCTGCGCCGACAATACTCTGGATTTAAATGAATTAGCTATTTCAGATTTGCTGTTACAGTTGCCTACAAAGATTCTTTGCAGGGATGACTGCAAGGGTTTGTGTTACGTTTGCGGACATGATTTGAACGAGGGTGAATGTAACTGCTCTTGATATAGCAGCATTATCTATTTTCCATAAGAGGAGGTGCCAAGATGGCAGTACCAAAGAGAAAAGTTTCCAAAGCAAGACGTGACAAAAGACGTTCAGCTGTATGGAAATTAAATGCGCCTGCACTCAGCAGATGTTCAAATTGCGGAGAGCTGACAGCGCCGCATAAGGTTTGCAAGAACTGCGGATACTATAAGGGTGTAGAGGTAATCAAGAAAGAGGTTTAATCTTCGCTGATTATCGGTTGCTTAATTGCGGCTTTACCTCTGCTATCTTTATAGCGGAGCTTTAAGGGCAGAGGAGGATTCGCTTCCTTCTCTGCTTTTTGCGTATATAAAGTATTTATGAAAGGCAGTAGAATTATGTCGGCAGAAATTACAGGCGTTGAAAAGCGTAGTCCTGCGTTCCGCTCCGGAGTAAAAAAAGGGGATATTCTTGTTAGTATAAACGGACATGAAATCAACGATGTGCTTGATTATATGTTTTATTCCGCCGAGGATGCAACAGAGCTTTTGCTTGAACGTGGCGGAAAGACCTTTAGAAAAAACATTGTCAAGTCGGAATATGACGATTTAGGGCTTGAGTTTGCTTCTTTCCTTATGGACGACAAGCGTTCCTGCTGTAACAAGTGTATTTTTTGCTTTATCGACCAAATGCCGCCGGGAATGAGGGAAACGCTGTATTTTAAGGATGACGACGCACGGCTTTCATTCCTCCAGGGAAATTACGTTACTCTCACAAACCTCAGTGATAAGGATATTCAGAGGATAATTGATATGCGCCTGAATATTAACGTTTCGGTGCATACTACAAATCCTGAGCTTCGGTGCAAAATGATGAACAACCGCTTTGCGGGGGAAAAGCTTAAATACCTGAAACTGATGGCGGAAAGCGGTCTTATGCTTAATTGTCAGATAGTTTGCTGTCCCGGAATAAACGACGGAGCGGAGCTTGAAAGAACCCTTGATGACCTGTCAAAGCTTATGCCAAATATTCAGTCGGTAGCCGTTGTCCCGGTGGGGATTACAAAGTTTCGTGAGGGGCTTTTTCCACTTAAATGCTTTGACAAAAGCGGCGCTGAGAGCGTAATTGATATTATTGAAAAAAAGCAGAAGGAATGTCTTGAAAAATACGACACAAGAATGGTTTTTCCCGCCGATGAGTTTTATCTGCTGGCTGAAAGAGAGCTGCCGCCAACCGAGTTTTACGAGGACTATCCCCAATACGAAAACGGCGTGGGGCTGATGCGCTCGCTGTACGATGAGGTGGTTGAAGCCCTTGACAGTTTTAGCGGCAATATATCAAATCGCAAGGTTACCATAGCCACCGGTAAGGCTGCCGAGGATTTTCATAAGACCCTTGCAAAAATGATAATGAGCAGATTTCCACAGGTTGAGATAAGCGTAAAGGGAATTGTCAATTACTTTTTCGGCGAAACCATCACCGTTGCGGGACTTGTCACCGCAGGTGACCTTATAAATCAGCTGAAAGATACCAATCTGGGCGACGAGCTGCTGATACCAAAAGTGATGCTTAAAGCCGACGAACCTGTTTTTCTTGACGATTTGACGGTGTCGGACGTTGAAAAAGCCCTTGATATAAAAATTTCTGCCTGTGCCAACGATGGATATGAATATCTTGACATGGTTCTTGGCGTTTAATATAAAAGTAGGGAGATGATAGAATGTCATTGCCGATAGTTGCAATTGTAGGCCGTCCGAATGTGGGAAAGTCTACCCTTTTTAATAAGCTTATCGGACAGAAGCTTTCAATTGTAGAGGATACTCCGGGTGTGACTCGTGACAGAATATATTCAAAATGCGAATGGCTGGGTCATGAGTTTATGCTGGTTGATACCGGCGGAATTGAACCCGATTCCGACGATGTAATTCTTTCGCAGATGCGGCGTCAGGCGGAGCTTGCCATAACCAAAGCCGACGTGATAATTCTTGTCACCGATATGCGAAGCGGCGTAACCGCCAACGACCTTGACGTTGCGTCCATGCTTCAGAAATCGGGAAAGCCGATTGTTCTGTGCGTAAATAAGTGCGACAGCGTAGGCGAGCCGCCGATGGAATTTTATGAGTTCTATAACCTCGGTCTGGGAGAGCCGATTGCAGTGTCCTCGGTACACGGACATGGAACAGGCGATCTGCTTGACGAGGTGTTAAAGTATCTCCCCGAGGAAAAGGAGGACGATTACGGCGAGGACACCATAAGAGTTGCGGTAATCGGCAAGCCTAACGTGGGGAAGTCGTCGATTATAAATAAAATCTGCGGTGAGGAGAGAGTTATCGTTTCGGATATTGCAGGAACAACCCGTGACGCCACAGATACCTTTGTGGAAAACGAAGAGGGCAAATTTGTGTTTATCGATACTGCCGGAATAAGACGCAAATCAAAGGTTCTGGACAGCATTGAAAAATACAGCGTTTTAAGATCATATATGGCGGTGGACAGAGCTGACGTTGCCGTAATTGTCATCGACGCTACTGTGGGATTTACCGAGCAGGATTCAAAGGTTGCAGGCTATGCACACGAAAAAGGCAAGGGCTGTGTTGTTGCGGTAAACAAATGGGACGCAATAGAGAAAAACACCAACACAATGGATGAATTTCGTAAAAAGCTGACCGACGATTTCAGCTTTATGAGCTATGTACCCTTTGTGTTTATTTCCGCTAAGACAGGTTTGCGTATAAACAAGCTGTTTGAGATGATAAAATATGTGGCGCAGCAGAATGCGGTAAGAATCCCTACGGGACGACTTAACGACGTGCTGGCGTATGCCACCTCAAGGGTTCAGCCGCCGTCTGACAAGGGCAGGCGCTTGAAAATCTACTACATGACACAGGCTTCAACAAAGCCGCCTACATTTGTGGCTTTTGTAAACAGAGCGGACTTGTTCCATTTTTCCTATCAGCGGTATATTGAAAATCAGATTCGGGAAACCTTTGCCCTTGACGGCACTCCCATTGTAATAAAAGTCCGCGAGCGTGACAGAAATGATGTAAAATAAGGAGAATGTCTATGGATTACGTTCTTAGTATTGCTTTTACTGTGGTTTTTTCTTACCTGCTGGGCAGCGTCAATTCGGCAATTACCGTCTGCAAGCTGTGGAAAAAGGCGGATATACGTAATTACGGCTCAAATAACGCAGGACTTACCAACGTTCTGAGAGTGTTCGGAAAAGGACCTGCCCTTGCAACATTACTGCTGGACCTTGCAAAGGGAGTTTGCGCTGTTTTGGTCTGCCGCTGGCTTGTCACTCATGTTTTTGACGTTACATTTTTCGGTAACGACCGCTTTATCGGATATGTTGCGGGCATTGCCGTAATGCTGGGACATATTTTCCCCATATTCTACGGCTTTCACGGAGGAAAGGGAGTGCTGGTTGCAGCTACTACTCTGATTGCAATCGACCCGTTGACTTGCATATTGGCAATACTTATATTCATTGTAGTGGTAGCATTCAGCAAATATGTTTCTCTCGGCTCTCTTGCTGCGGCATTCACCTATCCTTTTTTAACGCTGCTTACACAGTATATAAGGCATTCTGATGGTGTGTGGCAGAATGTGCTTATGTCTTGCATAATTGGTTTTCTCATTGCGTATATGCACAGACCCAACATAAAAAGGCTCAGAGCCGGAACGGAAAACAAACTCAGCTTCGGTAGTAAGAAAACAGACACTGATAACGATAATAAATGATTTGAAACGGAGGTTATTTCATGGCGGATATAGCTATACTTGGTTCGGGCGGATTCGGAATTGCACTGGCGGTTATGTGCAGCAACGCAGGGCATACCGTAACGGTGTGGTCGAAATTTCAGGACGAGATAGACACAATTAAGAGAACAGGCGAGCTTAAAGCAAAGCTTCCCGGAGTAAAGCTTCCCGAAAAAGTGGGGCTTACTACCGATATCTCCTGTGTAAAGGGAAAAGACTTGATAATCATAGGAATACCCACCGCGTTTTGCCGCAGCGTCTGCGAAAGCGCGGCACAGTATGCTGACAAAGATTCCATTGTGGTAAACACCGCAAAGGGACTTGAAGCAGGGACACTCAAGACTATGAGCCGGGTTGTGGAGGAAACCTTCCCCAACAACAGATATGCAATTCTCACCGGTCCCTCCCACGCAGAAGAGCTGGCAAGAGGCATACCTACCGCTATAGTTGTAGCCTCACCCGACAGAGATGTTTCCTATTACGTGCAGAACACGCTGGCAAACCATACTTTCAGAATTTATGTAAACGACGACGTTCTGGGTTGCGAGCTGGGCGGCTCTCTGAAAAATATAATTGCCCTTGCCGCAGGAGTAAGCGACGGTCTTGGAATGGGCGACAATACAAAGGCTGCGCTTATGACAAGAGGTATCCGTGAAATTGCGGTTCTCGGAGCGGCTCTTGGAGCAAAGACAGAAACATTTGCAGGATTAAGCGGAATAGGAGATTTGATTGTTACCTGCTGTTCCATGCACAGCCGCAACAGGCGTGCGGGAATTCTTATTGGTAAGGGCGTTTCTCCCGAAGAAGCCGTTGAGCGGGTCGGAACCGTCGAGGGGTATATATGCACAAGAAACGCATATGAGCTTGCCAAAAAGATGGGCGTTGAGATGCCTATCACCGAGCAGCTGTACAAGGTGCTGTTTGAGGGTGCAAATGCGATAAACGCCATTGCCGCCCTGATGGACAGACCGTCAAAAAATGAAACGGAATCTGATTTCCTTGGGCGGAAATAAATCGGGAGAGTTTATCATGGTTTACAACTTCAATATTCATACCGAGCGTGAAAATTTCTATAATATAACAAGCTATGTCAGACAGGCGGTCAACGAATCGGGAGTTTCAGACGGTATCGCTGTGGTATATTGTCAACACACTACCGCAGGAATTACAATAAATGAAAATGCCGACCCGGATGTAGTCACCGATTTGCTGTACGCTCTTGATAAAACCTACCCTGACCGTCCTCAGTTTCGCCATCTCGAGGGAAATTCCGCAGCCCATCTCAAAGCAAGCTGCATCGGCTCGTCCGTTACGGTTATTATTCAAGACGGCTCGCTTTTGCTGGGCACGTGGCAGGGAATATATTTCACCGAATTTGACGGCCCGAGAAGCCGTAAGTTCTTCGTAAAAATTATAAAGGGTTAATTTTAATGTCTCGTAATCGTCAAAAGAAACGATTGTGCAAACTAAAGAATCCGTTGCTGTTTTTATGCAGCAGCGGATTTTTGTATCCTCTGATAAGATATTTATAGCGGCGTGACATTTTGTTTGCCCCCTTGACATATTTTCTGAAATTTATTTTAAAAAGCACTTTACATTCGATATTAAATATTGTATAATTTTAATATGAGTAATTGTGTGAATACTGCGACAATTTTTTATGAGGGGTGCTTTTTATGGAACCGAAATATAAGCGTATACTTCTGAAACTGAGCGGCGAAGCTCTTGCAGGGGATAAGAAATCAGGTCTTGACTATGATGTTATGATATCCTTTGGCGAGAGCATAAAGAAATGCGTAGATGCGGGCGTAGAGGTTGGCGTTGTTGTAGGTGGCGGCAATTTCTGGAGAGGACGTTCCAGCGGTGCAATGGACAGAACCAGAGCCGACCATATAGGAATGCTTGCCACGGCTATGAACGCTTTGGCGGTTGCTGACGCTCTTGAAAACTGCGGCCTTCAGGTAAGAGTGCAAACTGCCATATCAATGCCTCAGGTAGCAGAGCCTTATATAAGAAACAAAGCAATGAGACATTTTGAAAAGGGAAGAGTGGTTATTTTCGGCTGCGGAACCGGTAATCCCTTTTTCTCCACCGACACTGCCGCCGCTTTGAGAGCTGCCGAGATTGAGGCGGATATTTTCTTTAAAGCGACGATGGTTGACGGCGTTTATGACAAAGACCCTCATAAGTATCCCGATGCGGTAAAGTATGACACCCTCAGCTTTAATGATATATTGTCAAAGGATCTGGCGGTAATGGATTCAACCGCCGCCGCTATGTGCAAGGATAATAACATACCTATCCTGGTGTTTGACCTTGCTCGTCCGGACAACATTTACGACGCCTGCATGGGTAAGAACATAGGTACCGTTGTCAAGTAATGCGGCGTTTACGCTTGAAAGTATATTTGCATAAACATTTGAAAGGAATGGGTTTTATGAAAGAAATCAGAGAAAAAGCAAAGGCTAAAATGGAGAAATCCGTTAATGTGATGCTTGCGGATTTTGCAGCCATCAGAGCAGGCAGAGCCAACCCGGCGGTACTTGACAAGATAAGGGTTGATTATTACGGTGCTCCCACCCCGGTTAATCAGATGGCAGCTGTTTCGGTTTCAGAGGCAAGAGTGCTGGTTATCCAGCCGTGGGATAAGTCAACGCTTCATCAGATTGAAAAGGCTATCCAGGCGTCTGATATAGGCATCAATCCTCAGAACGACGGCACGGTGCTTCGTCTTACTTTCCCTCAGCTTACCGAGGAGGATAGAAAGAAGATTGTTAAGGATGTTAAGAAAGCAGGAGAGGACACAAAAGTCGCTATAAGATCTATAAGGCGCGATGCTATGGAAAAGTATAAGGCTATGAAGAAAAACAACGAAATAACCGAGGATGACCTTAAGGACTGCGAGGAGCAGATTCAGAAGCTTACAGATAAATTTGTAAAGCAGATTGACGCTCACGTTGCCGAAAAGGAAGCCGAAGTGCTTTCAATTTAATAAGGTCAACAGTATGTCGGAAAGCAAAAAGGATTATTTCAAAAACGGCACTTCGGTTCCCGTTCATGTGGGCGTTATAATGGACGGTAACGGACGTTGGGCGAAAAAGCGCGGAATGCCCCGAAAATACGGTCATCGTGAGGGTGCAAAGACTTTCAGGGCAATAACTCGCTATGCTAAGGAAATGGGGATTAAGTATATTACCTTTTATGCTTTTTCCACCGAAAACTGGCAGCGACCCGCCGACGAAGTAAAATCAATTATGGATCTGTTTGAAAAGTATCTTGACGAAGTCAGGGATTTTGTTGACGAGAATATAAGAGTACGGTTTATCGGCGACAGATCAAAGCTTAACCCAAGGCTTCAGGATAAAATGCACAGGGTTGAGGAAGATTCCAAAGACTTTGATTCCATGACGCTTATTCTGGCAATAAACTACGGCGGAAGAGACGAGATTACTCATGCCGTCAAGGAAATTGCCAAAAGCGTTGAAAGCGGACAGCTTAGTCCAGAGGATATAACGCAGGAGCTTATTCAAAGCAGGTTGTATACCGGGGGTATTCCCGATGTGGATCTTATAATAAGACCCAGCGGAGAACAGCGGCTGTCAAATTTTCTTATCTGGCAGTCGGCTTATGCGGAATATTATTTCACAAATATTTTGTGGCCTGATTTTTCCAAAAAAGATCTTGAAAACGCAGTGCTTGCCTACAGCGAGAGAAACCGCAGATTCGGCGGAGTATAAGGTTACGCTGCGTTTGATTTAACACTGAAAGAAATGGGGTTTTAATTATGTACACAAGAATTATTTCGGCTGCGGTTGCAATTGCCGCGGCAATCGTTTTGCTGATACTTCACAACACTTTTGTTTTTGATCTTGCAATTGCGGCAATTTCTATTGCTATTATTTATGAGCTTTTCAAGGCAACAAAATATGCGCAGTTTAAAATTCAGTCTTACCTCTGTTACGGATATGCTTTCCTTAATGCGTTTATGGTTATAATGCATCGTCATGGCTGGCTGTATTTCATCAATGAAAGATTTTATTTCGGCATTTTTATTCTGGCGATGCTTGCATTGTATCTTAAATCTTATGAAACCTTCAAGTATACGGACTTTTTCGTTATGACGGGTGTAACAATGCTGGTAACATATTCGCTGGAAACGCTTCTTAATATGTCAGGCAACGTGTTTATGCTTGTGCTTACCCTTTGTGGTGCGTGGCTTGCCGATTCGGGAGCATACTTCGTTGGCACATTCTTCGGAAAAACGCCACTTTGCCCGAAAATTAGTCCCAAGAAAACGCTGGAGGGCGTTATCGGCGGAGTATTGTGCAACGGCATTTTGCTTATTTTAATCAGCCTGTTCTACGATTTTGTACTGGATGGTCCGTCGGTAAATTACATTGTGGTATTCTTAGCGGGAATCGGCTGTGCCCTTGTGGGACTTGTAGGTGATTTGTCTGCATCGCTGATTAAGCGTCAGTGCAATATCAAGGACTTCGGCAATATAATGCCCGGTCATGGCGGAGTTCTTGACCGCTTTGACAGCGTTCTGCTTGTAGCGCCGTTTATGTATTATATTTTTTCACGCGGATGGATAATTTAATAACGGATAACTGTAATTAAACGTAGTAGGGGCGGGAGGATTAAAGCTTATAGCTTAATCGGACTACCCCTATTGAGCGTTAAAAAGACGATGAAAAAATTGCTCCGTTTTGCAATAAACACACCAAAACCTTTCTGAGAGGAGAAAGCCCCGCACGGGCGGCAGTGAATATGAAAACAATAACCGTATTAGGTTCTACAGGCTCAATCGGAACTCAGGCATTAGAGGTTGCCAGTAAGCATAATATTAAGGTGAAAGCCTTGGCGGCACATTCAAATGCATCCTTGCTGGCGCAGCAGGCAATTGAGTTTGATGTCCAATATGTTTGCATTTATCAAAGTGATAAGGTCAATAATTTAAAAGAACTTCTTCAGGGAAGAGAAATTGAAATTCTCAGCGGAATGAAGGGGCTGAAATCTATCGCAGCCCTTGACGGCGTTGATATTATGCTTAATTCCGTTGTGGGAATGGTGGGGCTTGAGCCTACTCTTACCGCTATAGAGCAGGGGACTGATATAGCCCTTGCCAACAAGGAAACTCTTGTTACGGGCGGTGAGCTGGTTATAAAAGCTGCAGAGAAAAACGGGGTTAAAATTTTTCCGGTGGACAGCGAACATTCGGCAATTTTTCAGTGCCTGCAGGGAAATAAAAGAGAGCAGGTAAGAAAGATAATTCTCACTGCTTCGGGCGGACCTTTTTACGGAAAAAAGAAAAGTCAGCTTGAAAATGTTACTGTAGCCGATGCGCTCAATCACCCAAACTGGTCTATGGGAAACAAAATAACTATAGATTCGGCAACCTTGATGAATAAGGGCCTGGAGTTTATTGAAGCAATGCATCTATTCGGAGTAAAGCCTGAGCAGATAGAAATTGTGATTCACAGAGAAAGCGTTTTACATTCCGCTGTGGAGTATAACGATTGCTCGGTAATAGCCCAGCTGGGTGTTCCCGATATGAAAATACCGATACAATACGCTCTGCTGTATCCGGAGCGGGTAGAATGTCCCGTCAGACTCCTGTCACTTACCGATTACGGCACTCTTACCTTTGCCAGGCCCGATTACGAGACCTTCGACTGCCTGAGAGCGTGCATAAAAGCTATCACTCTGGGTGGTACGCTGCCGGCTGTGGTAAACGGTGCAAATGAAGCGGCGGTGGAAAGCTTCCTTAGTGGAAAGATAGGTTTTCTCGATATAGGAAAACTGGTAGAGGGAGCGCTGGAAAATCACCAGCGAAAAGATGTAAATGAACTTGACGATGTGCTTAGTGCAGATGCATCGGCAAGAAAATATGTGTACAATGAAATAGAGAGAATGAAAAAATAAATATAATGAAAGGCGACAACACATGGGTATAATTTTTGCATTGATTATTTTTGAGGTAATAATTCTTATTCACGAATTTGGACACTTTATCGTTGCAAAGAAATGCGGAGTAAGGGTAAACGAATTTGCAATCGGAATGGGTCCCGCAATTTTGAAAAAACAAAAGGGCGAAACCCTGTATGCCTTGAGGCTTTTCCCCATAGGCGGTTACTGCGCTATGGAGGGTGAGGACACCGAAAGCGATGATAACCGTGCATTCTGCAAAAAATCCGTGCCGAAACGAATGGCGATAGTCGTTGCAGGCATTGTTATGAATCTTATATTAGGCTTTGTGCTGCTTATAATCTATACATCGCTGACGGCGCCCATTACCTCCACAACAGTTTCCAAATTTGAAAGCGACACCGCCACATATCACACTACCGGCCTTGAGGAGGGAGATCAGATTCTCAAGGTTAACGGAATGAGAATTTTCACTGCTATGGATATAAGCTATCAGTTCCAGAACGATGAAGACGGCGTTTTTGACATGACAGTGAAAAGAAATGGAGAAAAAGTGGAGCTGAGCAACGTTACGTTCGATACAGAAAATGAAAGCCTTCACATCGACTTTTTTGTAGAGCCGATAGAAGCCACGCCTCTTACCGTTATTTCACAGTCCTTTAAGCAGAGTTTGACTTACTCAAGGCTTATATACATTTCCCTTGCCGATCTGGTTACCGGCAAGTATTCAATTCGTGACCTTTCGGGGCCTGTGGGAATTGTAGATGTTATCGGCGACGTTATCGACAGTGAAACGGACGAAGAAACGGGAATAGACTGGCGTGCCTTGTCGGAGCAGATGTTGTCGCTGGGGGCATTTATCACAATAAATATAGGCTTGTTTAATTTGCTTCCTCTGCCGGCGCTGGACGGTGGAAGACTGATATTCCTTATTATCGAAGGAATCAGAAGAAAGCCCGTGCCCCCCGAAAAGGAAGGAATGGTGCACTTTGTGGGGCTTGCAGCCCTTATGGTGCTTATGGTAGTTGTAACGGTAAGCGATATTGTAAAGATTTTTTAGCGAGGTAATCTAAAATGAACAGACAGGTCAGACCTGTTAAGGTGGGTAACCTTACCCTTGACGGCAAGAAAATTTACATCCAGTCTATGATTAACATCCCGGCGTCAGATGTTGAAGGTTCGGTGGAGCAGGCACTTAGGCTTGAAAAGGCGGGCTGTGAGATTATAAGAGCCGCTATTCCCGATAAAGAGGCGGTAAGGCTTATCCCTGCAATAAAAGAAAAGGTGAACATTCCTCTGGTGGCGGATATTCATTTTGACTATCGCCTTGCAGTTTCCGCCGCAGAAGCGGGAGTTGATAAGATTAGAATCAATCCGGGAAACATCGGCTCAATGGACAGGGTAAAGGCTGTGGTAAAGGCTTGCCAGAGCAGAAATATTCCAATAAGAATAGGAGTAAATGCAGGCTCGCTTGAAAAAGACCTCCTTGAAAAATACGGATCTCCCAAGCCGGAAGCGCTGGTTGAAAGCGCAATGCGTCACATAGAAATTTTGGAGCAGTGCGATTTTCAGGATATTGTGGTTTCCATAAAATCATCAAATGTTATCAATATGATACAGGCATACAGAATGCTTGCGCAAAAGTGTAATTATCCCCTTCATTTGGGGGTTACCGAAGCGGGCACCGAGAGAATGGGACTTATTAAATCTTCCATCGGAATAGGTTCGCTGCTGGCAGACGGAATCGGCGAAACCATCAGAGTATCCCTGACCGACGACCCGGTAAAGGAAATCTATGCTGCAAAGGATATTCTGAAGGCTGTGGGAAAGGGCAGCGGTGTTAAAATTGTGTCCTGTCCCACCTGCGGCAGAACCAAGATAGATCTTATATCGCTGGCACAGCAGGTAGAGAATGCGGTCAGGGATGTGGACAAGGATATAACCGTTGCGGTAATGGGCTGCGTAGTAAACGGAATCGGCGAAGCCGGCGAGGCTGATATAGGAATCGCAGGCGGCGACGGCTGTGCGGTTTTGTTCAGAAACGGACAAAAGCTGAGAAAGGTAAATGAAAGCGAAGCGCTTGAGGCTCTGCTTTCGGAAATTGAAAAGCTGTAAGGAAGAAAAAATGAATAGTTATACGTTACATGATTTATTTGAAAAATACAGCGGAGTTATTCCAAAGTCCCTTGAGGACGGAAGAGTTCTGAAGCTTACTTTTTACGAGCAGCAGAATAAAATGTCTGTTGCCGTAAAGTTTGATTCGCTTCAGAGCTTTGATATGTTATGCGAATGTGAAAACAAGCTGGCTAAGGAAATCGGGGTAGGAAAATTTGAGATTTTGTGCAAATACACTCCAGATATGCTTTGCTCAGAGTGCTTTCCCGAGCTTGTCAAGTTTATGAAAAACAGATTTCCCGTTGTAAACGGATTTTTCGATGGGGCAACCGCCGAGTACGACGGTCATGCTTTTACGGTAAATCTCCTTCACGGGGGAGAGTCGGTACTGAAAAAAGCGGGAATAGAATCATATTTCAGCGGACTGGTTCATGAATTGTTCAGTGTAAACGCCGGAATAACCTTTACGGGAGTTACCGAAAACGATGGGGAAGCCTTCCACAAAGCTCAGGAGGAGTTTCTAAACAGTATTCCAATCGGTATGCCTCAGCCCCAGCCTTTGGGACAAGGCGGTTTTAGCAATAATAGTCATTCGTACTCGTCAGATAAGAAAAGTGAATTTCGCACCTGCAGCGTTGATTTTACAAGACTTCATCTTATTGCCGACGACGCTCTGGTGCTTAAAGGTGCGCCTATAAACTCAGACACAAAGGTCACCGAGATGAAAAACATTCCCCTTGAAGGTATGGACGAGCCTGTAACGGTGTGGGGCGAGATTTTTCAGGTGGATACAAGAGAAACTCGCAACGGAATGCTTATCGCAATTTTGTATTTTACCGATTTTACTTCCTCATTCTCTATAAAAATGCTGGGAGGAGTAAAAAGGGGCAGGTCGTCAAAAATGCTTTCCAAGGAGGAACTGGAGGCTATCCTTGAAAAGCTGAAAAAAGGCACATGTATAATTTGCTCTGGAAAAGTTGAGCTGGACGATTACGACCACAAAACCAATCTTGTGCCCGACAGCATTATGCTTGTCAAGCGTGAAAAGCAGACAGATACCGCAGAGAAAAAGCGTGTGGAGCTTCACTGCCACACCAATATGTCAAGTATGGACGCTCTTACTTCTGCGGACAAGCTGGTAAACCGTGCTTTTGAATGGGGACATCAGGCGATAGCCATAACCGACCACGGCGTTGTTCAGGGTTATCCCGATGCTATGAACGCCGTAGCCAAAATAAGAAAAGACGGCGGAAATTTCAAAGCTATCTACGGTATAGAAGCATACGAGGTGAATAACGACGTCAACATCTTCAAGGGCTGGGATAAGCGCAAGCTTACCGACGAGATTATAGTGTTCGACCTTGAAACCACCGGCACTTCCGCCACCAACGACAGAATAATTGAAATAGGCGCGGTAAAACTGAAAAATCTTGAGATTGCAGAACGTTTTGATATGCTTGTAAATCCCGGCAGAGAGCTTACCGAGTTTATTACAAATCTCACCCATATAACCGACGATATGTTAAAGGACGCTGCCGATGAAAAAGCGGCGATGGAGACGTTTGCGAAATTCTGCGGTGAAAAACCCGTCTTTGTCGCTCATAACGCTGAATTTGACACCTCGTTTATCAGGGAAGCGTTCAGGCGGCAGGGAATCAAATACGAATTTTCCTCAATAGATACCGTACCTATGAGCAGAATTATGCTTCCTCAGCTTAAAAAGCACAAGCTTAACTATGTCGCCGAGCATTTTGGACTGGGCGATTTCAATCATCACAGAGGCTGTGACGACGCTGAGGTTTTAGCTGAGATATTTATCAGACTGTGCCGTCAGATTATCGAGCAGTATCCTGGTATGTTTGTTACGGTGGATATGCTTAACAGTCTGCTTGCTGACACCAAAGATGTCAACGACAAGCCGACGTACCATCAGATTATTCTTGTCCGCAACAATATAGGGCTTAAAAATCTTTATAAGCTTATTTCAATGTCAAATCTTGATTTTTTCAAAAGGCGTCCCAGAATACCTAAATCGGAGCTTGTAAAGCACCGTGAGGGTCTTATTATCGGAAGTGCCTGCGAATCGGGAGAGCTTATACAGTCTTATCTGGAAGGCAAGTCGAGGGAACAAATCAAGCAGATAGCAAGCTTTTACGACTATCTTGAGATTCAGCCTCAGGGCAACAATATGTTTATGCTCACCTCGGAGCGTCCTCCCTATACCGACATAACCACCGAGGAGCAGGTTAAGGACATCAATCGCTTTGTTGTGAAGCTGGGCGATGAAATGGGTATTCCTGTCTGTGCCACAGGCGACGTTCATTTTATGAACAAAAGCGATTATCAGTTCAGAGCAATTCTCCAGGCTTCAAAGGGTTATACCGACGCTGACAGGCAGCCTCCTCTTTATTTAAAAACCACTCAGCAGATGCTGGACGAGCTTTCTTACCTGGGAAAGGACAAGGCGTTTGAAGTTGTGGTTACAAACACTAACTATTTCGCTGATATGATAGATAAGGATTTGAAGGCATTCCCCTTTGGTACATATACGCCGTTTATCGAAGGCGCAGTCCGTGAACTTCAGGTGATATGTTGGAAAAAAGCCTGCTCAATCTACGGCGACTGCGACCCTGAGGAGGTAGAAATACCTGACGGCGACGAAGGCATAAACGAGCCGTTTAAGGAGCATATCCCCGAAATAGTATATAAACGTCTTGACAGAGAGCTTTCGTCTATTATAAAGCACGGATTTGCAGTGCTTTATATGATTTCACAAAAGCTGGTGGCAAATTCTGTTGAACATGGTTATCAGGTTGGTTCAAGAGGTTCGGTAGGCTCATCGTTTGTAGCTTCAATGTCTGGAATCTCCGAGGTTAATCCTCTTGTGCCCCACTATGTGTGCAGAAAGTGCAAGCACAGCGAGTTTATCACTGACGGTTCGGTAGGCTCAGGCTTTGACCTGCCCCCTAAAAACTGCCCTGTGTGCGGTGAGAATATGCATCGTGACGGACATGATATTCCTTTTGAAACCTTCCTTGGTTTTGACGGCGATAAAGCGCCGGATATTGACCTTAATTTCTCCGGCGACTATCAGGCGTTTGCCCATAAATACACCGAGGAGCTTTTCGGTGCGGACCATGTATTCAAGGCGGGAACAATCGGCGGAGTTGCCGAGAAAACCGCTTTCGGTTATGTTAAAAAATATCTTGAGGAACGTGGAAAGTTAGTTCACCCTGCCGAAGAACAACGGCTTATAAACGGCTGTCTTGACGTAAAGAGAACTACAGGTCAGCACCCCGGCGGAATGGTGGTTATACCCAGCGATTATGAGGTATACGATTTTACGCCGGTGCAGCATCCTGCCGAAAAGGCAGATTCGGATATTGTAACCACCCACTTTGACTTCCATTCGTTGCACGATACCATTCTTAAGCTTGACGAGCTTGGTCACGATGTGCCCACTCTCTATAAATACCTTGAGGATATGACGGGGCTTGACATACTTGAAATACCCATGTCCGATGAAAAGGTGTATTCTCTTTTTACCTCTCCCGAAGCGCTGGGAGTTACGGCAGAGGATATAATGTGGGAAACGGGAACTCTGGGAATCCCTGAGATGGGTACCGGCTTTGTGTGTCAGATGCTGCTTGAAGCAAAGCCTAAGAATTTCAGCGACCTTCTCCAAATTTCGGGACTCTCTCACGGAACCGATGTTTGGCTGGGGAATGCTCAGGAGCTTATACATAACGGAACCTGCACTATTTCTGAAGTTATCGGAACACGTGACAGCATTATGACTTATCTGATTTACCATGGGCTTGAGCCGAAGCTTTCGTTCAAAATCATGGAGATAACCAGAAAGGGTAACGCGCCAAAGCTGCTTACTGAGGAAATGAAGCAGAATATGCGTGACCATAATGTGCCCGAATGGTATATAGACAGCTGTTTGAAGATAAAATATATGTTCCCCAAGGCTCATGCTGCGGCATATGTAACATCTGCAATAAAGCTGTGCTGGTTCAAGATTTATAAGCCGCTGGAATTTTATGCGGCGCTGTTTACTGTGCGTGGAGAAGATTTCGAGGCGGAAACTGCCATCAAAGGCAAGCATCATGTGCAGATGAGAATAGAGGAGCTGAAAAATAAATCCAAGCAGGATAGAACCGCAAAGGACGATGGTGTTCTGGATACGCTTATGCTTGTAAATGAAATGCTTTGCAGGGGCTATGAGTTTCTCCCGGTAGATATTTTTAAATCTCACGCAACGGTTTATCTGATTGAGGACGGAAAACTTAGATTACCTTTCTGTTCGCTTTCCGGAGTGGGAGCAAATGCAGCAGTCAGCCTGTACGAAAAGGCGCAGCATAAGGATTTCATATCAATAGAAGAATTTCAGCAGCAGAGCGGCATAGGAAAATCAGTTGTGGAAACGCTGGAAAAGAGCGGAGCATTCGGCGATTTACCTAAATCAAATCAAATTTCATTGTTCTCGCTGTAGGATATGATGAAATTTTTGATAAACTGTCAGAGCAATTGACAAACAAGGTGAATGTGTGGTATTATATTATTGTGATACTATGCTATCACTTTAGCAAACGAAAGTGATATTAATAAATAAGGGGATAATATAAAAATGAAAAGAAATGACCTTATAACGCCTGAAGGAACAAGAGACCTGCTTTTTAACGATTGCATTGCAAGACGGGCGGTTGAAGAAAAGCTTTCCGGAATTTTTAAAGGCTTCGGATACAGCGAGGTGGTAACTCCCGGAATTGAGTTTTTTGACTTGTTCAGCGGAAGCTCAAGGAACTTTCAACAGGAAAGCATGTACAAGCTGACCGATTCAAAGGGCAGGCTTATAGTTATGCGTCCCGATTCCACAATTCCCATAGCAAGGCTTGCCTCCACCAGATTAAAGGATGCAAAGCTGCCGCTTAGGCTGTATTACAATCAGAGCATTTATGAAAACAACGCTCTGTTAAAGGGCCGCTCAGACGAGATAGTTCAGTCGGGAATCGAGCTTATAGGCGGAGTTAATACCAAGAGAGCGGATTATGAAGCTCTCAGCACTGCGGTTGAGTCGCTTGCGGAGTTTGATAAGGAAAACTTCAGGCTTGAAATAGGTCATATAGGTTATTTCAAAGAGCTTGTAAAAAAGCTGGATGTAGACGACAGAGTAAGGGAAGAAATTCGTCTGCTTATTTCCGCTAAGAATTATCCCGCCCTTAACGATTTGCTGGACGAGGTTGGAGATAATCATATTACCAATGCGCTTAAACAGCTGCCGGGACTTTTTGGCGGGGTTGAAGTGTTTGAAAAAGCCGAGGCGCTTTTTACCGATGATAAGATTAAATCCATTCTTGATTATCTTAAAGAGGTTTATCACCGGCTTTCGGGGCTTGGGTATGAGGGAAAAATCTCCGTTGACCTCGGAATTGTAAGTCATGCGGACTACTATACCGGCATAGTGTTCAAGGGATATATTTCTGGCGTAGGTCAATCGGTACTAAAGGGTGGACGATACGACGGCCTGCTTGCGGAATTTGGCAATCCCTGTCCGGCGGTAGGTTTTGGCGTAAACTGCGATGCTGTCGCCAATTATCTGAGAAAGAACGGACTGGCTCCCAAGCTTAAAAATCCCGATTGCATTGTGTTCGGCGAAAAAGGATATGTGGTTGAAGCCCTTGCTTTTGCGCAGAGTCTGGTGCGTGACGGAATGATTGTAGAAAATAGTTTGTTTGATAGCTTGGAAGAAACAATGGAATATGCTTTGGCTAAGGACATATATAAGATTTATGTGGTAACCGATGAAATAAAGGAAATAGATTTGTAAGAGCGGAGGGAGTAAAATTGAATAAACCGTTGAGAATTGCTCTTACAAAGGGCAGACTTGAAAAGGATACTGTGGGACTGCTTGAGAAAATAGGCTACGACTGCACGGCGGTCCGAGAAAAGGGAAGAAAGCTTATTCTCCCTGTGCCGGACGGAAATCTTGAAGTGGTTCTCGCCAAAGCCAACGACGTTATTACATATGTTGAGCACGGAGTGTGCGACATGGGCGTGGTAGGCAAGGATACTATTATGGAAATGCAGGGCAAGTTTTTTGAACTTTGCGACCTGGGCTTCGGCAAGTGCAAATTTGCACTTGCGGCAAAAAAAGGCTCTAAATTCTATGGCGGATACAACGTCAAGACCATTGCAACCAAATACCCCAATATAACCAGAAATTATTTTGAAAGCAAGGGTATGGACGTTGAGATTGTAAAAATTGAAGGCTCTGTAGAGCTTGCACCGCTGCTGGAGCTGGCAGATGGAATTGTGGATATTGTGGAAACGGGCACAACTCTAAAAGAAAACGGACTTGAGGTTATTGAAGATATTGTGCCGATTTCGGCAAGGCTTATTGTAAATATGGTAAGCATGAAGCTGAGGCAGCAGGAGATTGAAAGCTTTGTTTCTCTGGTTGAGCAGAATTTATAGGAGGATTTAAAATGGCGTTAATAAAGAAAATATATGCTAACGGCGTTGACGAAGAGGAGTTTTTCAAGCAGGTTGAACGCCGCAGCGGAGAAACGGATAAAAAAGTAACCGCCGTTGTTTCGGAAATTATAGAAAATGTCCGTACGGGCGGCGATGATGCCGTAAAAGCGTATACAGAAAAGTTTGACGGCAAGCTTCCCCAGTACTATGAGGTGCCGAGAGATGTAATAAACGACGCATTGACCGAAGCAGACTCTGAGTTTGTCAATGCGCTGATTAATGCGGTTGAAAATATTGCAGATTTTCACAACCGTCAGAAGTCCCAGTCCTTTGTCAATCCCAAAGAAAACGGAGTTATTCTGGGACAAAGAGTAAGAGGGCTTGCAAGGGTGGGACTTTATGTTCCCGGAGGAACGGCGGCTTATCCGTCAAGCGTGCTTATGAACGCAATTCCTGCAAAGATAGCCGGAGTCAAGGAAATTATAATGGTAACGCCACCTCTTAAGGACGGTACTCCTAATAAGGATATACTGGTAGCAGCTGCCGTTTGCGGCGTTGACAGAGTATTTATGGCAGGAGGCGCTCAGGCTATAGCCGCTCTGGCTTATGGTACGCAAGAAATTCCTAAGGTTGATAAGATCGTAGGACCGGGAAATATTTATGTTGCTACTGCTAAAAAGCTGCTTTACGGCGTTGTGGACATTGATATGATTGCTGGTCCTAGTGAAATATTAGTAATTGCTGATGAGAGCGCAAATCCAAAATACATAGCGGCTGACCTTATGTCTCAGGCTGAACACGATAAGCTTGCTTCGGCAATTCTGGTTACAACAAGCGAATCAATTGCTGACTCTACTATAGAGGAAATTGAAAAGCAGATTAAAACTTTGTCAAGACGTGAGATAATCGAGGCATCGCTTTCAAACTATGGTGCAATCATAATCTGTGATACAAAGGATCAGGCGTGCGAAATTGCAAACAGGCTTGCTCCCGAGCATCTCGAGGTTCTTTTTGAAAATCCCATGGAGTATGTGGGCAGACTTGACAACGCAGGTTCTATATTCTTAGGTCAGTACGCTCCCGAGC
>CALXIQ010000023.1 GCA_944388405.1 uncultured Ruminococcus sp.
CACAGAAGAGCCAAGGCGTCAAGTGGTTTTACTACCCTATAAAATTACACTACTCTCAAACTTGAAGGACTGCCTTCCGCTGTTCCTCTGCGTTTTACTACCCTATAAAATTACACTACTCTCAAACATTCCAAGCAGGATGGCAGATATTGCTATGGTTTTACTACCCTATAAAATTACACTACTCTCAAACCTGAAAATAATGTTACTGAGTTTTTTACAGTTTTACTACCCTATAAAATTACACTACTCTCAAACAACTCACCCTCACCATTCAAATCAGCATCGGTTTTACTACCCTATAAAATTACACTACTCTCAAACTCCTGACCTCGATGTCTCTCAGACTTATTTGTTTTACTACCCTATAAAATTACACTACTCTCAAACCGAAAAACATCAACAGGAACAGCAATATTAGTTTTACTACCCTATAAAATTACACTACTCTCAAACCGTTCTATTGGGTTTTGTCATTATTAAGTTGTTTTACTACCCTATAAAATTACACTACTCTCAAACCGAATAAAAGTTGTGTTGTAAGTTTTTATGTTTTACTACCCTATAAAATTACACTACTCTCAAACCCTCAATGTAGATATCCGAACGCCTTTTTTGTTTTACTACCCTATAAAATTACACTACTCTCAAACGAAGGACTTGCCCTTTGCAAACTGCTTCTGGTTTTACTACCCTATAAAATTACACTACTCTCAAACCGTGAATGTTATTGTTTTCCCATCTACCTTGTTTTACTACCCTATAAAATTACACTACTCTCAAACTATGTATATTGACGGTTGCCGTCTGTCTTAGTTTTACTACCCTATAAAATTACACTACTCTCAAACGGGCATGCTGTAGAAGCCGTTTTCATTGGGTTTTACTACCCTATAAAATTACACTACTCTCAAACTACGGAAAATAATTGTTGATTGTCGACATCGTTTTACTACCCTATAAAATTACACTACTCTCAAACGTAAGACGCTTGATATGAAGAGCGTGTCAGGTTTTACTACCCTATAAAATTACACTACTCTCAAACCCCACCATAAGGAATTGTTTATCGCTTGACGTTTTACTACCCTATAAAATTACACTACTCTCAAACATCAACCTCCCTTTCTATATATATTTTAGCAGTTTTACTACCCTATAAAATTACACTACTCTCAAACAACTCCAATGTCCTCATTATCGATGAAAACAGTTTTACTACCCTATAAAATTACACTACTCTCAAACACATAATGCTTCGGGTGGTCGGGGTTAGTGTTTTACTACCCTATAAAATTACACTACTCTCAAACATTAAACCACGCGTCAAACAACATCTGTCCGTTTTACTACCCTATAAAATTACACTACTCTCAAACCACAGTATTGGGAACGGCTGAAAGAATTGGTTTTACTACCCTATAAAATTACACTACTCTCAAACGACTGCAAGGCATTAAACATTAGTTACGAAGTTTTACTACCCTATAAAATTACACTACTCTCAAACCTTGTAGAGGGCGCGAAACTGTCAATTAGGTTTTACTACCCTATAAAATTACACTACTCTCAAACTCATAAGCAATACCAATGTAAACAATAGCAGTTTTACTACCCTATAAAATTACACTACTCTCAAACGAATCACAAACAGCAAGAGTAATTGCAGAAGTTTTACTACCCTATAAAATTACACTACTCTCAAACATACTCAATTCCTAAACTCTTGGCTATTTGGTTTTACTACCCTATAAAATTACACTACTCTCAAACTCATACGCAATGCCGATATAAACAATGGCAGTTTTACTACCCTATAAAATTACACTACTCTCAAACCTCGCAGTACTGGTTTTGCTCATAGGTTAGTTTTACTACCCTATAAAATTACACTACTCTCAAACTGAATGTTTGCTTGGCCAAGCTGGAGGTCGTTTTACTACCCTATAAAATTACACTACTCTCAAACATATAAAATGAATGACCAGTTTCTAAACTTGTTTTACTACCCTATAAAATTACACTACTCTCAAACTTGGTGTTGTTGCAACAAAAACAAAAAGGAGTTTTACTACCCTATAAAATTACACTACTCTCAAACTCTAACCGGTGAGACGGGAGCGCTTGCAGAGTTTTACTACCCTATAAAATTACACTACTCTCAAACCGAATTCCTTATGGAATTTCCATTCCGGAGTTTTACTACCCTATAAAATTACACTACTCTCAAACCGAATTAAAACCCGATAGACCTTTTATGTAGTTTTACTACCCTATAAAATTACACTACTCTCAAACTGACTGAACTGAAAACGTTGTGTAGTTTTTGTTTTACTACCCTATAAAATTACACTACTCTCAAACATTGATGAGGGTACACTTTTCGCGGACAGCGTTTTACTACCCTATAAAATTACACTACTCTCAAACAAAGGCGAACGGCTGATATAAAGTCCTGTAGTTTTACTACCCTATAAAATTACACTACTCTCAAACCTTAACAGTCGGGCGAATCTCTCCCGCAAGGTTTTACTACCCTATAAAATTACACTACTCTCAAACGCCTTATGCGAATTTTGCAAATTTGTTTTCGTTTTACTACCCTATAAAATTACACTACTCTCAAACTATTTAGAAAGCGGAATAATATCGCCTTCAGTTTTACTACCCTATAAAATTACACTACTCTCAAACCAAAACTGCAAGAAACTCCCTATTGGGTGGGTTTTACTACCCTATAAAATTACACTACTCTCAAACCGAATGACAAAAAATAAGAGTAGGACAATAGTTTTACTACCCTATAAAATTACACTACTCTCAAACCTGTTGCCTATATATCATTGACAAGCTTTGGGTTTTACTACCCTATAAAATTACACTACTCTCAAACTATCCAGCCGCACAGCGTCCAGAAGTAGGCGTTTTACTACCCTATAAAATTACACTACTCTCAAACGAATTGGATTTCTTTCTCCTATATGTCTTTGTTTTACTACCCTATAAAATTACACTACTCTCAAACCTCAAATTTGGAAAAATGACACTACTCATTTGTGTGATTTTGTAGGGCTTTTTATTATTTTAACATGATTTTTTGCGGCTGTCAACGTTCAGATAACGCACATGTCTTCATCGATAATTATGGCGTTTTCATATCTAAGTCTTTTGTACTCTTTGTTTTCTATGCACACTAATTTGATTTTCTTCAACACCACGCTTTCAAAAAGCTCCTCAGCCTGCTTGTCGGTAAGATAGCTACGCAAATTCACCAGAAAAAACACCCTCTCCCCTTTATATCTGTTTACGGTCGTCATGTATTCAAGTATCTTTTCGGCAAGCGTCAGCTTATCGTCGTCTATCTTTACATTAAAAGCTTTTAATATGCTTCCTATATCTTCGGGAATTTCGGCGATAAGACCCTGCTCCTCGTCGGTTGTAAGCTCAAAAAGGTACTTTGAAATGTACGCCGTCAGCTCCTGTGTTTTCTGATAATAGTTTGCATCCACCGCCTTGGCTTTAAGGGACGAATATATCTTGTTAAGCAGTTCCTTGCGGTTGAGCTCAAATGGTATAAAGCCGGTGACAAGCTCGGCGTGCTTTCGCATATCAAGAGGTGAAAAATCCTCCGACAGCACAAACTCGCCGCTGTACCCCTCCAGCTGATTATTAATATCGGAAACAATGTCGCTGAATACCTTCTGATTTTCTATTATCAGCGTCATTACAGTATATTCCTTTAGTTCGCAGGCAATATCCGCCGAATAATAGGCTATCATCATAGTATCACCAGCCTTTCGTCGCTGTCTATAACGTTACTTTCAAAGTCGCCGATAATAAACTCCATCTTTTCAAACTGTTTTTCCGTGACGACAAGAGCCTGAACAAGCCCCTGGGGAGGCTTGTTGCTCTTTACGTTTTTTATTATGGAATCCACAACGCTGTGATTAAGCGCCATCTTAAAATATACAGATTCCTGCATCATAATAAAACCGCTCTTAATCAGAAACCGTCTGAATCTATTGTAATTTCTCCTGTTTTCAGGGGTGGCAACAGGAAGATCAAAGAAAACAAATACCCGCATAAATCTATAGCTCAACTTTTTCCCTCTTTAACGAATAAAAATATATTTTTGAAGCGTCGCAGTCGTTCAGTGCGTCAAAAACGCTTCGGCAGTAAAGCTTGATTGCATTCCCCAGATACTGCTCGGTGTTGTTTATAATGACGGTGGAATTAAGCAACCCGATAAGAGTGTGCCGCTGGTCTTTGCCGAACTCGGTGAATTTGTTGTTATAGACGCACCTGTCAACTATAACCCGAAACGGCTCCATAAGGTCGCAGGACAGATTAAAATAATTGAACATATTGCTGTGAAAAAGCCCCAGCTGCGTAACATATCCGTGAGATGTAATTTCTCTGTTGAAGTAGGACAGTATTATGCTGTATCCGTAATTCAGTGCCGCATTAGTTACGCAGTCACGGCTTCGTGTAAAATCCTTGCCGAACAGAGCGTTAAAATAAACCTTCGCCGCATGGCCCTCACGATTTGTTACATCTCCTATCTCTATTTCTTCAATATAGTTGTTAAGCATCTGCGCTTCCGTTTCTTTTCCTGCTTCTTTCAGAAAGTCGCTTTGCTTTCGTATTTTTTCTGCGGCAATCTCCGTCCATATATACGCCTTTATATCCTCTCCCCAGGCAATTTGCTTTCTCAGCTTTTCCGAGGTATCATGGCTTCCATAAAGGGAAACCAGCTCGCCGCAGGGGTCCCTTTTCTCGTCGCAGAATATTACCTTGACTTTCTTGTCTATAAGCGCCGAGATAAGGCAGCCTGTTATAGAAACTGCCGTATTCTCTATAACAAGCACCGCTATCTCGTCAAGGTGAATCTTTTTGGTATCCTCCTCGCTTCTTATCACTATGAATCCCGTTTTAAGGTCAAGCTTAGCCCTTTTAGATACGACCACCGTTCTCCAGCTCATAGCTCTTTCAGATTATCCGATTTTTTCTCATAAAGGCCAGTCACCGACTGGTCTATTATGCGAATGGTTGTGTAACCTTTTAATTTTGACAAGTTGGAATTTATCTTTAATTCACCTGCGCCTTTTGCTTCTCCTATAAGTGTAAGGTCGCAGCCTCCGCTTCTTCCGGTTTTCATAAGGCTCATTATTCTGTGTAAAGCTATCACCTGATCGGCAATATCCAGCTTGCTGAAAATCTCACGTCTTGACGAAACCTTTTGGTACATATCCAAAAGCATAACGCTGTATGGCTTATTTTGCATTTTGCTTACAAACAAATCAAACAGCTTGAGATTTTTCTCAACAGTAAACTCCTTGCTTAGCAGACAGCTTGTATTCTTTGAAATTTTCTCAACATACGATGATATCTTTTTAATGTAATCGTAGCTTTGTTTATCAACTATCAGCGATTCCGCCAAAGAGATAATAATACGATTGCCTGATTTTCCTTGTATATTACATCTGCAGCCATCTATTTCAATAAGGGTGTTAATTTTTATCACCCTTTTGCCCAGCGGGAAAGATATGCTCTCGGGAGAAATGTCTTTTTTGAACATTCTGCTCATCTCTCCTGCTGCGTACTGCCTTGCAAAGTTTACATCGCTGAAGAATTTGTCGGCATACATAAGCTCTACCGCCATGATAACTACGTCCTTACCGCATTTCACCAATGAAAAGCAGGTTGCAGTTGTTTTTCTGTAGCCGCCGTATTTTTCGCTGTCAAGCCCCTTCTTTCTGGGAACAAGCCCTTCACCTTTCCGCATCGGCATCTGATCGAACAATCCGCCTTTTCGCTTATAGCTGTATCTTACATAGCGTATGCTGTTCTTTGCCATCATATCCCGCACCGTTTTAAAGCAAGTTTCTGGCTTCCATGCGACAACTCCGTTCCTTTCGACTTTTCTTGTAAGTATTCCTTTTTCCTTGCCGTCAGAGCTCTTCTGGAAAAGCTTGATGGTGTATTTTTCTCCGCTGTTGATAAAATTCAGTGGATTTTTGGTAAACTTCGTGTCGTAAACATTGCCCACCACAATATTGAGATAAGCGTCCTTGGCGTGATGAAGGTCGTTAATATCACGGCATTTGAGCATATCCATTTCCTGTCTAAGATCCGATGCCAGCCGAGCTTTTACATACACTATTTCAGTCTGTGGGAAAAGCTCTTTGAGCAGGGTTGCAACCGCCTTTGTAGACTGGCGTGTTTCAACAAGCTGTCGTGCGATAAATCCAGACAATTCCTCATCAGTGAATCGTGTACTTCTTATAAGCCGCTGATACTTCTTTTCGCTCATAAAACCTTTTTTGTAAAGCATTGTCCACAAGCCTCTCATATTATCCCGTATCTCCGACTTAATAGGATAATCATCGCCTTTGTCGGCATTGGCTCTGGAATCCACCAGCACTTTGTTGTCAAGGCTGTCGTCCTTGATTTTGGACTGAGGCCATATGTGGTCAATGTTCCAGATGTTGTTGTTTTCAAGATCCTCAAAGCTTATTGTCTTTCCCGTATACAGGCATTTCCCCAGCTGCATGAAATAGAGAAAATACTTTTCGCTGCGAAGCTTTCCGTCGTCAACAGAAGCAAGCTTTTCTTTCAGTTCCGCACCTTCTGTGATTGACTTATCGCTCAACAGCTTTTCAATCTGCTCCCTGCGTGACTGTGTCCGGGTGCCCTTGAGGTTTTCCTCCGTGCCTCTTGCCATTTCTATAAATATCTTATCAGGCTCTGTTTTAAGAAGACTCTTCAGCTCCTTGACAATCTCAAGGGTTCTTAACACCGAACGATGCACCCCTATAGGAACATACATTTCCTTCAGACGGTCCGCAACAGTCAGTAGATGTTCAGGCTGGTCGTAATAGTACTTTTCATACAGATCACAGGCGGTGGTGTACTTATATTTTGAAGAAAGCAGCTGCATCAGATTTTCGTTGGTTTCCCACAGCATCTGGATAATGCTCTTTTGTTCAAGCACTTCGCCGGTGAAAACATCTACAGCCATGCCCTCAAGGAATTTTCTTGACATTCTGCCGTAATCCTTGTATTTAAGCTTTGAAATCCGGCTTACCTCCTCTCCCGAAAGCTGAGGGTAGTTTGATTTCAGCCACCTCTTAAGGCGGCCTGTGTCATTGGTGACGGTAATGCGCTCGATTATCTCTTCCACCGCTTGCGCATCAAGATCACCCCTTTCCAGACAGCCTTTGAAATCGTGATAGGATTGGAGGGTAGCTTGTACCTGTTCGTCAATTCCGGTAATCACAATATCGCCGCTGTAAAATCCTTTTGAGATAAAATACTCCTTGATACGCTTCTTTGTAAGCCGTTGTCTGCTGTTTTCAAACTTATCACGATAAAGCTGCTGCTTTAACTCCACTGAAATGGGTTTCTCGTCTACCTGAATATTGTTTATCTCATTGAGCACACAGTATTTTGAATAAAGCAGCGAGCTTTTGGGCAAAACGTCCTCCCCTGCCAAGTAGCTGCATCTGACGGTCATTCGGCGGATAAATTCATTTTCGCTGGCGTCCTTGTCAACAAGTTCGTCAAAATTCCAGGGATATATCCTGCCTTCCTTCTTACGACGAAGCCACGCATTTTGACTTTTATCCTTAGACACAAGAGGACCTGCATAATATGGAATGCGAAACTCCATGATCTTGAGTATCTTGTCAGCATTGCTGCCGTATTCGTCCCTTTCGTTGAGAAAGGACAGATATTCCCCCGCATTTTCCAGTATCTTTTTAAGCTCGTAATAGTAAAGCTGATACGGAATAACACGGTTGTCGCCGGTAACCTGCCTGGGACAAAGGGTTAAATCCTCACACTTTTTTATCAGGCTTTCAAGCGTTGCCTTGTCGCCTTCATCGGGAGTTATTTTCTCAAGATATTTCTTTACAAACTTGCAGAACTCCTCCGGATTGCCGCGTTTGTATTTTTCTGTTCTCTTGCCTGAAGGTGCATTGTATACATAGCTTACGTAATTTTTCTTGTCGGAGATTTCCCTGAAAATTTCGTTGTACTCTTCCTTTGAAAGATATTTTTTCGCTATCTGCTTCAGTTCTTTCAAATCCTGCTTATGCTGCTCATAAATGTCGACCTTTGCTTCCGAAATACGCTCTGAGCCTTTTAATATGTCCACAAGCAGCGACCAGTCGTAAATTGCCTTTACCTTTGACACCAGAGCAAGGTGAAGTTCGTCAATCTGTCCTGCCAGCAATTCAAGAGTATCGGAAAAATCCGCATTCTTTACGCATACAGAATTTTTCTCCAGTCCTTCGTACTCTTCATTGAAAAACAGCTTTGACAACTTTACCGTGCCGCCGCTTATAAACTTGGTAAGCAGCTTGAAATCCAGCATTTCGCTGTCCATGTCCTTAAGATTGGAATTTCCAAAAAACAGGGTGTTAAGCTCCTTTTGCTTATTGTTCACAGCAATATGCTTTCTTACAATTCTTTCAAAATCCGCCGGGTTTTTATCAAAAGGCACTGTTCCGCACAAATCATCCAAAGCGGCATAAAAATCATCATACACCGGCGCAAAATCGGTTATCTTTTCTACGTTGTCCTTATCCACCGAAAAGAGAAAATGGCCTCTGTGGGCAACAAGATATGCGCAGGCATAATACACCAGTCTTACGTCATGAGGCTGCTTGTCTTTCATAAGCTCCTTGATAAGATGATGAATTGTAGGATATTCTTCAAAATACTCCTTATCGCCATAGTCCGGGTCGTCAAAATATATATTGCCGGTTCTGTGCTCTGAATCCTCCGGGAGCAGCGCGCTTTCCTTCAGTCTGAGAAAAAACTTTTCATCAATCGGAAGTATTTCCGGCGCAAAAATATCCTGCAAAAGCTTTACCCGCTGCTGTCGCCTGTCAAGTCTGCGTCTGCTTGTGCGAAAGCTTCGTCTTTGGGCAGCGGATTCCGCCTCGTCAAAAAGCTGCACGCCCCACATAAGCTGACCTTTGCATTTTTTAAGCCGATAGCTGTCGTCGGTAACCGCCCAGCCTACGGAATCTGTGCCTATATCAAGGCCTAAAAAAACTTTGCTATAATTTTTTTGATTTTCCACTTGACATTCCTCCGTTTTTGTGATATTATATATTCATAGGATTTACTACCCTATAAAATTACACTACGAGTTCAAATAAAAATTTATTCAAATCGTTCGGCTAAGCCGTTCGCACAAGTGTTGTGCTTTATATCCTTGTCTTTCGGGACAAGGATTTTATTTTTTTAAAATCGGAGCAAAGCGTTGATAAGCTGGCTTAATCACGTTGCGACGATTGCAACCGCCGCCGAAGAGCTTTGCTCCTCAGTTTTTCAGTGGGGGATTAAGACCCCCACTGAAAAACTGAATGGAACCCGCCGCCTTAGGAGGCATACCTGCCGACAAGCGGCAGCAGGGACATAGGCGACTTGGTTATAAAGCGGATTTTACCCACTGGGCATACTCCTGCTTTAGCTCTTCGGGAGCATGGATTTTCATCTTTGTGGGAAATTGCAGCATCCACCCCCAAAAGGTAGGGCTTATCTGAACCTTCACCTCAGCGTGAAAAAGCTCTCCCCGTCGGCGTATCTGTGTATCATGTCCGAATTTATCATACACCACTTCTATCAGCTCGGAGGGAAACTGCAGCGTTACATTCTGCATTTCGCCGCCGTACATTTTAAATGCCTGCAGCCGATATGCGGCGGCTTTTTTTGAGGTTTTTAACGCCTCGGGGCAGATTCTTTTGCTTGTGATATGTACATTGTCCATTCTGTCTATTCTGAATATTTTTATATTGTTTGCATATTCTTTTTCTTTGCGATAGCACAAAAGATAATAATTCCCGTCGTCAAGCACCATACCGATAGGTTCCTCGCAATACGCCGCTCCGTCATGGGCATAGACCTTTTTGCGGTACTCGTTGATATGGAAATAGTTAAACTTTATGCGGCAGTTCTTTTCCACTGCATTCTGAATAACGTCCACATTTTTATAGATGTCTCCGTTGGTATGCTTCACAGTCATAAAGTGAAGCGATGAGCGTTTAAGAAATTCCCCTTTCAGACCTCCACCCAGATGGGCAAGCTTATCAAGCAGCAGCTTTGTTTTATCCTCCGGGATAAAGGATGCGCTTTGCACGGCGTCCATAACGATTTTCAGTTCCGGAATATCAAATTTTCTGCTTGTAACAAAATAAATGCTGCTATGCTGTCTGCGTTTTTTCTCCACGGCATATCCGTTTTCCACCAGAGTTTGAATGTCACGGTAAAGGGAACGTCTTTCGCAGGAAACGCCGTACTTTTCAAGTTCGGCAATAAGCTCCTGCGTAGTTATGCCGTTTTCCGGGTCGGTTCTCAGCTGCAGGATTTCCCATATCCTCAGAAGCTTTATTTTCTGATTAGAGTTTTGCGCCATATTACGTCCCCTCTTTTGGAAATTAATTCTTGAGTTAATTATATCATGCATTGTATATTATGTCAATATTTCTGAGTCGCAGTTTTGTGACTTTGGAAAATTATTTGTCCGTTACTGCTTTTGCGGTGGCGGATATTTTTTATCTCCGGCCGCTCCCGGAAAATCTTACAAACCGCCGCTCATATTTTTGTGCATAAGTGCCAAAGTTATTTAAAAATTACCTGTAACTATTGACAATTTTTCTGAATATGCTATAATGATTTTAAGGATAATTTATGATGTCAAGTCATAAAATATCTGAGTTTCATCACGTTTTTATGTTTCGCTAAAAAGCGGAAAGGCAGGTAGATTCCAATGCAGAAAAACCATATCTGCCCGTTGGAATTAACCAACGTTTTTATATTTTGCGTAACGGGGGTGCTGTAATGAAAAAAAGAGTTATTATAATAACCGCAGCTGTAATTTTGGCAGCCGCTGCCATAACAATTGCTATTGTGCTTTTTATAAACAACAGAGAAGCCGAAGTTCCTGCCGGAGAAACCGAAGATTCTTATTATCTGATTGCATCTCCAACCAATTTATTAGTATACACTGCCAATCATTCTGCTTTCAGTAACGATTTTTTATATTATGAAGCTGTTGACGGGATTTGGGAATATGACCTTTTAAACAAGACTTCTGCTAAAATAAACTTTCAAAATAACAATGATGCTCAATTTGACAACTATACTATGCTTGATGGAAATATATATGCCGTTCAGACTGTGTTTAACGAAATAAGAAAAGACATTGACTACAGCATTGTCAGAATAGATTACAACAGCGGCAAGATTTCAACCATTTATACACCGGATGACTTAGAAAAAAACATCGGATTTTTAACTGCGTCTGTTGACGGAAAAATTTACTTTATCGAAGGCTCTTACGAAGAGGATATGGTTGACGAAAACGGATATACCGACTCATTTTCACTGTTTGAATTTGATCCTGCTTCCGGCAAAAAGTCCGAGCTGTTGAAAGCTGTTAGCTACTATATACATAACGATATAATATATTTTGCAAAGCTTAATGTTGCAACAAACGCAACAAGGCTTTTCTATTGTGACCTGTCAGACCCATCAAATTCCACGGATACCGGTGTTAATGTTGAGTTAAATGCAAGTAAAAACTCCTTTTTAAACGGCAGCGATGAAATCCTCATGATGAATCCTTGCTTCTATTATCCATATGATAATAAGGTTTACTATTCAAGCCGCACTAATCAGCTTATGTTTTATGATATGAACAGCGGCGAAACCTCGGTTGTCTATACTTTTGGCGAAGAAGTCATAATTCACAGCTTTCTGTTTTTTGACGATAAAATTTTGCTGCTGGTAAATGAGCCGATACCAAAACCTTCACGTTATAGCAGTCAGCTTTGTTTATATTCCCTTGATGCCGATGGAAATATTGAAAAATTGATTGACGTTGTTGAGTTGAATAAAGATTATGAGTATATGTACGAATGGATAGACTATATTGCGGTGTACAACGGCTGCAACGACTATTTTATTCTTTCGACTTATAATCAGGAGTTAGGCACTATTGCATATTTAGTTGATAAGGATTACAACATTGTAAAAATAATAGAAAACGGCAACTGGGATTACGAAGCTTATGCGGAGATGAGGAAAGAAATCGAAGCAGAGATGGAAAATTATTCCGAAATTGCTGAGGAGTTGGGCTTTTAACATCACAAGGTGATAACAATGAATGTACTAAAAATCGACAATCTGTCAAAACGCTACGGCAGAAAGCAGGCGCTTTGCGGTATTTCCTGTGAATTTACCACAGGTATCAAACGCCCTGCTGGGACCGAACGGCGCAGGCAAAACCACAATTATGAACTGCATTTCGGGGGTAATTCCCCGAAGCGGCGGAGAGGTCACATATAACGGCGAGGACGTTTTTAAAATGGGTGAAAGCTACCGGGCAAAGCTGAGCTTTCAGTTTCAGCATCAGCCCTTTTATCCCGGTTACACCGCTCACGATTTTCTTGAGTTTTCCGCCCTGCTGAAAGGCATGGAAAAGGATAAAATCGACGATGAAATAAAGCGTGTGCTGGAGCTTGTGAATCTTTCCGAAAACATTGGCGACAAGATAAAAACCTTTTCGGGCGGAATGAAACAACGGCTTGCAATTGCCCAGACAATTCTGAACTCTCCCGAAATTCTGATTTTCGACGAACCGTCGGCAGGTCTTGACCCTTTCGAGCGTGAACAGTTCAAGCGGATTATGATGAAGCTGAAAGATAAAAGCATTATTATAATCTCAACTCATATAGTTTCCGATATTGATACTATATGCGACACTCTTGTGCTGTTAAACAAAGGCTCGGTTGTGGCAAACGACAAACCACAAAAGCTTTGCGACAAAATTCGGGGCATGGTGTGGGATATTCCCAAGGAGGATATCCCATCCCTCCCTTACGAAAAAATTTACTTTGAGGATACAAAGTCAAAAACCATATCTACAGTAAAACCTACTCAGCACGCAGAGGTCTGCGAACCTACAATCAACGACCTTTATTTCTGCGGTCAGCTTGATAAAAACATCTTTACGGAAACCGGCGGTGATAGGGTGTGAACATTTTTCGCTTTATGCTGAGAAAAGATGTAAAACGAATGCTTTTGGTAAGCATAGGGCTGTCGTTGCTTTCCATTGTGTTTCTACTCTTTTCCTGCCGTGATATGTACGCCTTTGAGCAGTATTCCTCCACCTTCCAAAGCTTTTCTCAAAGTGAAAATCCCTATGAGAGCGTATCTCAAAAGCTGTCTGAAACTGAAAGCGACAGCGTTGACGTCATGACTGAGATAAACGAATTTACAATGTCAAATCTCAAGCCCGGCGAACCTCCTGCCGTAATTCCCGACGAGCTGGTCAGTCAGCTGCTCGCTCCTCTGGAGCAAACGGGGAAATACGGCGGCACAGAAAGTGACGACCGCTCGATGCTGACAATAATGCTTACTCAGCTTGAATCCCAGAACCGCAGCGGCGAGCTTATTGAAAACCGTGTCAGAGGCTACACCCGCAACGCCCGCAGAGGGGTAAGAGACATATACTCCCTCGACCTGTCGGAACATCTTATTGACGAATACACAGAGGTGCTTTCATATCAGGAAACCGTAACCGGAGCTATCGACACCAGAGCCGCCGACGCCTTTGTTGACTATATGTCGGAAGAAATTCTGCTTACACTGGGGCTTTACATACTTTTGTTCTACATATTTTCCTCTGAGCTTCAAAGCGGTCGTTTCAGAAGCTTTGCAATCACCAAAGCGGGAGCAAGAAAATTCACCGCAAACAAGCTGATAACCGGCTACTGCGCCGCAGTGATTTTCACTGTAATCTATTATATGTCCGCATTTGCCGCAATGCTGATTATAAACACCGACGGCTCGCTGCTCTCCGCTCCGATACAGTATCTCAGCGGCTTTGAGTTAAGCAGCGAAACTATGACGGTAGGCGAGTATATTCTTATGGTGTTTGTTTTAAAGCTGCTGTACGCATTGTTTATTTCCTCTGTAATAATGCTGGTGTCAATGCTCAGCCGAAAAACCATTGTAGCGGGAACGCTGTCCCTTGGACTGATTATTCTGCTTAAGGTGGCAGCCCCCAACCTTTCGCAAAGCCTTGCGGGAATGATATTTTCCTGCAGCTTTATAAACATGACAGGCGACATAAATTACATCGACCTATTAACGGTGCCGGTGAAAATCTACTACCTTTATGGGGCGGTAACAATTTTGTGCACGGCGGCAATTACCGGGATAGTCTGCGTCCTGTCGGGAAAGCGGGGTATGTGATATGTACAAATACCAGCTTAAACGGCTTTTTTCAAAATACCTCCTTGTAATATTAATCTGCGTTTTTGCCATGGCGGCGGTAAAGGCTGTGGTGGTAATCTCAATGAACAACGTGGAGATAATGCCCTATCTGACAAAATCCCAGACAGAGCACTACAACGGGCTGCTGGAGGAATCGAGTGGTATGTCCCTGGCAGAAAGGGCGGAATACATTTACAACTACAGCCTTGAGTCTTCCCAAAATAACAATGCGGATGTCCTTGCCGCAATCAGCAAGTACAATTACAGGCTTGACGACTGTTTTGTTGTAGAGGGAGTAATAAACTACTCCAAAACGGGCAGCGGGCTGGTTTCGGCGGAGATACCCCTCGATTTGCTGGAAAATGCCACGCTTTATGCCTCCCTCGACCAGCCTGAGGTAATCAACGACGAGCCGTTTTTAAAGCTTCTTGAACTACAGTCATGGAGCATTGTCCCAATAGTCATAATGCTTGTTGTGGGAGTGTTTATTGCAGACAGTTATGAAAAAGGCATACATCTTGTGATAAACATCTCAAAGCAAGCCAAGAAATTTTACAGGTCGAGAGAGCTTATTCTGGCGGCGTTTATATTTTTGCTTCACGGCATTAATTTCTCAGCCGACCTGCTGATAAGCGGCTTTGATTTGTCGGCGGAATACATGAACGCCACGGTGCAGAGTGTGAATTTCTTCGGATTTTCCCATATAAATCTTACAATCGGGCAGGTAACAGGGTGGCTTTATGTTACAAGCCTGCTGAGCGTTTATATTTGCTATGGGATATTCCTGCTGACGGCACGCAAAGCCCGCTCAATGAAGATATATATAACCGTCTGCGCAGGGGTTATAATCATAATGTCGGCATTTGCAATTTATCTGCCAAATTCAGCTCCCTATATGTTTGCCGCCATAACCGACAAAAATGTAATGCTAAGATGTATAGATTACATACCGTTTATAGGAGCATCGGAAATTGTTACGGTGCTTGCCGTATATCTGCTGATTCTTGCGGTAATTTCGGCATGGCGGTTTGCGGGCTATCTTAACTTTAACGGCAAAAATGCAAAATGCCGCTGAAAGCCAAGCCTTTTTAATACAGTCAAATACCTCCTATATAATTTTTTTCGACCCCCGTTATTCCCTAAAAAGATAGCGGGGGAAACCTTTTTCTTAACTTTCACCCCGATATTACATCTCTGCGATTGAATGACCCGCTATTTCGCTATAAAATAAGCTTAAACAAACGAAATAAAGGCAGACGACGCAAAACCCGTTACTACTCTTGCGGTAACGGATTTTTTGTACTTATCTCTGTTATAATTTCATAAAGAAAAATTTTGCGCATAGATAAAATAAAAATCCTGTTATTCTTCCGATAACAGGATTTTTATTTTCGCTGGTATATCATCCCAGCCAGATAGTCGTTATCTTATTTATTCTTATCAAAATATGAAATAAGCGATAGTATGATTTTCTTCTCTTCTCCCGTAAGATTAGATATGTCAACAGTTTCGGAATATTCAATGCCCAGTAAATAATCGGCGCTGACAGAAAAAGTATTGCAAATCCGGATTAGCATATCAATCGACGGCTGAATATTATCATTTTCCCAATTACTTATGCACTGCTTGCTTACGTTCAGCTTTTTTCCAAACTCCACTTGATTTATTCCCAGCGACAGTCTTAGTTCCTTTATTCGTTCGTTAAACATTTAAATGCTCCCGTCTGACGTTAAATACCTTGCACTTCAATCTAAATATCACAATACTATTGTACATTAATGCTTGACAAATTATAAATACTATAGTATACTAATATTGGACTTTTGAGCTTTCTTGACATAATCAAAGGTTTAAATTAATTAATGGAGGGTAATAATATGGATGAAATTAAAATAGTCATAAGCAGAGAAGCTGTTCACAATTTACACTTAAAAAAATACACTGTTGAAGTTGACGGAAAAGCTGTCGGTGTACTTGAAAACGGCGGAAATTTAGTAATTCCCATTTCGGAGGGAACTCATGTCGTTTCATTTTTCGCACGCAAGAAATGTGAAAGAACAGTTACCATTCAAACAAATGGTTCAACGCCAATCTACGAAATCCGCACAAAAATAAACAAAGTAAATGGAAAATTTGAAGTGTACACCTCCGCTGACTGGTTCAGCTCCTTAGACAACGGACAAAACAAAAAATCTAAACATTCGGCTTTGGAATCAGTTTTAATAGCCATTGCAGTTGTTATTTTTTCAATGTTTGTAATTATTTCCATTGCTTCATCAGACAGTGATGACAAGGTATCAGTTTCTGTAGCATCTCAAAGCGACAGCAATAGTGAAAACACCAAAGATGCCTCCCAAAATGACAACAATGGAAATGACGATGTAATTATTTATTATGATGACAACTATACTGTTACTTTCACAGAGCTTGAGGATATGGGACTTGACGATTTAGGTGTTTCAATGTATACCATGACCCTGATGGTGGAAAATAACAGCGACCAAAATATCGCAGCGACATTACATGACAGCTATGTTAACAATACTCAGGTAACATTTCTGGGCGGCTCCAGCGGTTTATCATTAGACGGAGTTGAACACGGTAAAAAAGCTTATTTAGTATATTCCTTTGGAGCTGCTAATCTTAACTTAAGCAGCATTGAAGATATTAAAACAGTTGAATTTTCTATCCATTTTAATAATGCTGAAGATTTTTCCACTATTCTCGAAACTGACAAAATAGTCCTTGAACTTTCTTAAGCTTAATTGATTTTTATATTTATACAAAAAACGAGCGGCTCATACGAACCGCTCGTTTGCTTTATAAACTTATCCGATTATCCCAAAACAACCTCTATCTTAGTGTTCTCAGTCATCTTGCACTCGCATACAAAGTTGCCTTCAACAGCCTCGCCGTTTACGGTCATTGACTTAACGCCGCTCTGTACATGGTCGGGATTCTTGATGTCAATTGAAAGATGCTTACCGCGGAAGTTCTTTTCAATCTTGAAGCCATCCCACTCGTGAGGAATTGACGGGCTTATTACAAGGCCCTCTGCATTTGGACGCATTCCGCATATACCCTCAACACAGCCTACCATTACAGTAGAACCTGTTCCGGTCAGCCAGTGAACGTGAGAACGTCCCTCAAACGGCGAACGAGTTGACTCGGTAAACTGTCCGTGAACGTACGGCTCAAGAACTCTTATCTCAGCCTTGTCGTTCATGCTTGCAGGTGAGCTTTCAAGGAAGTACTCAAAGGCTCTGTCGCCGTGACCGAGCAGCGACTCGGCAAGAATCGCCCAGCCCTGTGTCTGAGAGAATATACCGCCGTTTTCTTTGGTATCGGGGTTGAAGATGTGCATAAGCGCACCGTCAAAGTAATGGTCAACATAGGGCGGTTCAAGCAGCTTTATGCCGTAAGGTGTGTTGAGAATCTCGTGAACCTTTTCCATTGCGGTTTCAGCCTGCTCTTTGCTTGCAAAGCCGGAGATAACCGCCCATGACTGTGGATTGAGCCACATGCTTGCCTCGGGGTCGTTCCTTGCTCCGACTACGACGCCATCCTCACGGATTCCTCTGATAAATCTATCCACATCCCAACAAGCTTCCAGGCTCTTGCCAAGCTCAGCCTGAACCTTTTCAATGTATGCAACATACTCGGTGTCGTTTCTGTCCTGAGCATAGCCCTTGATAACTGTCATTGCATAGTAAAGCTGGAATGCTACGAATGTAGACTCACCCTTCTTGCCCATTCTCAGGCAGTCGTTCCAGTCGGCATGAAGTCCGGCAGGCATAGAATGTGCTCCCAGTCTTTCCATTGAGAACTTAATTGCTCTCTTGAGATGGTCGTAAACGGTATCCTCGCCGCCGTTAGCATAAACTATAACTTCGTCAAGGAACGCCTTGTTTCCGCTTTCGCCGATGTACTTAACGATGGTGGGGAACAGCCAGAGAGCGTCGTCAGCTCTGTAGGAAGGATGTCCCGTTTCCTTAGCGTAAACCGAATTTTCATCGTTTTCATCAGGGCAGGTTTCGTGACCGGCATTGTGGTCAAACTTAACCAGAGGCAGTCCTCCGCCGTTGTCAACCTGAGCGGAAAGCATAAAGCGAATCTTGTCAGCCGCCAGCTCGGGATTGATGTGGATAATACCCTGAATATCCTGAACGGTATCTCTGTAACCATAGCCGTTTCTCAGTCCGCAGTAAACGAATGAAGCGGCTCTCGACCAGATAAATGTAATAAAGCACTGATAAGCGTTCCATACGTTTACCATGTTGTTGAACTCGTCGGAAGGTGTTTCAACCTGGAAGTTGTTCAGCTCACCGTGCCAGTAATCAATAAGCTCCTTAATTTCAGCGTCGCACTTGCCCGGCTCCTTGTAGCTTGCAAGAATCTCATCTGCAACTGTAGGATTCTTCTGACCCAGCACGTAAATAACCTCAGCGGTTGCTCCGGGAGCCAGCATAATCTCAGACTGCAAAGCGCCGCAGGCGTTGCCGTTGTAGTTGCACTTGTTGTCGCAGAAGCCTCTCTCAACCGCAATAGGATTGCCGTAGGTTCTGTATGGTCCGATAAAGCTGTCAAGGTTTCCGTTGTATGCCGAAACGGGAGCGCCGACAACGCCGAAGAATCTTTCTCTCCAGTTGGAACCGTTCTCATCCTTGCCGCTGTTTTCGTTGATGTGCTGAACAATCTTGTTGCCCTCAAAGCTGGTTCTGGTAATAAACAGAGTGTACTGCAGGTTTACCTGGTCCTGCTCGTAGTTGTTTTCATTTGTAAACTCTACAAATCCGAACAGCGAAAGGCTTCTGTAGGTGTCGCCGGTGTTTGTTACCTTTGTCCTCCAAACCTCATAGGTCTTGTTAAGGGGAACATAGTATGTAACCTCCGAGTGAATGTCTGCATAATCAGCCAGCATTGTGGTATAAGCCGTGCCGTGGCGACATACCGACTTGTACTTGTCAAGTGGCTTTCCTACCGGCTGCCAGGAAGCCGACCAGTAATCCGCGGTATCGTTATCACGGATATAAACATATCTGCCGGGAACGGAAATGTTTGTGTTGAAGCGATAGCGAACGTGTCTTCCGTTAGCGCCGCTCTTTACAAAGCTGTATCCGCCGGCATTGTTTGAAATGATTGCGCCGTATTCGGGCGAACCCAGATAGTTTGCCCAAGGAGCCGGCGTATCCGGTCTTGTAATGACGTATTCCTTGTTTTTCAGGTCGAAATAACCGTACTGCATATTTCATGCTCCTTCATAAAAATATTTGACTACTCTTCCCCGCAGGTACCAGCAGACTTACGCGTCAAATTTCAGAGCTTTATCAATGCTCCATATGCGTCAATTTCATTTTAGCATACATTAATTTTATTTACAAGGGGGTTTTGAAAACTTTTTAGATAAAAATTTTAGCCGCTTTTAATTTTTGAAACTCAATCTATTACACTGCCCGTATACTGCCCTTTTACGCAAACAGCCTTCGGAAAATTCCGAAGGCTGCAATCAGCAGTATTAACCGCATATTTCCATTATTGCGTTGGCGTACATATTGAGATTATACTTCAAAGTTTCAAGAGATATATGCTCATCGGGACCGTGCATATTGTTGTTTTCCCAAGGGAACTCCGCCCCGAAAGCCACGCCTCCGGGGGTGTTGTGAACGTAGGTTACTCCACCCTCTGCAATGCACTCCCCTTTTTCGCCCTTAACCTTTTCATAGGTCCTAAGGAGAGCCTGCACAAACTCGCTGTCCTCCGGCACATAGTGTGGCTCCATTCCATCAAGGGAGGTAACCTTCATTCCTGCCTTTTCAAGAGCTTTTGTTATTATCCCCTCAATCTCCGAAAGAGTTTTGTCTATGGGAAAACGGATATCTATTCCGCCGGTTATTTTTCCGCTTTCATAGCCCAGCTGAGTGAGTACGCAGGTCATTTCACCCGATACACTATCTGAAAAGCCCAGTCCAGCGGATTTTCCGTTAAATTCTCCGTGAGGAAATGCATTCGACAGCCTTTTCGCTGTTTCGCAGCCATTGTCGGAAAGAAAGGCAAGTAGCGCAGTAACAGTATTTCTGCCCAGCTCCGGTCTTGAGCCGTGGGCGGACTTGCCGATTATCTCAAAACCATTATCTCTCATTTTCACGGTGCAGTCGCTTATGCTCTCGGGCAGGGTTTCCCCACATTCGCAAACGCACACCGTTTTTCCCGGTACGGCGTTTATCACAGTGCCTCCGCTTATCTTATCCAAGCGTATTCCATCACAGTCAAAACTGCCCTCACCCTGAAAGGTCAGATGCAGCATGCCCTTTTCGCAGTTAAGCACCGGGAAGGAACCGTCGGGGGTAAACACCATCGGTGGGAAAGGCTCTTTTTCCTGATAGTACTCAATATCCTGACAGCCGCCCTCCTCGTTGCCGCCGAAAATCACTCTGAAGCCTTTCTTCAGCGGCAGACCAAGGTCTTTTATGCACTTTACCGCATAAAGCACCGCCACGCTAGGGCCTTTGTCGTCTATCGCTCCTCTGCCGTAGACAACCCCGTCCTTAACGGTGCAGTCAAATGGCAGAAAGCTCCAGCCCTCCCCGGCAGGCACAACGTCAAGGTGGCTGAGTATTCCCAAGACAGGTTCCCCCTCGCCGTAGTCCATTGAAACGGCGTAGTTGTCAAAATTCTTTACCTTCATGCCAAGGCTCTTGCCGAAATTTGCTCCCCACTGCAACGCCTTTGCAGAACCCTCGCCGAATGGCTTACCCTCCAAAGGCTCAGACAGGCTGCTGTCTATGGACATTATTTCTTTCATGGAAGCTATCACACTATCTATGTTTTTATCAAAATACTCCGAAATTTCCTTTTCAAACACAAACACCGCTCCTTTTATTTTCCCGTCAGAGTTGCGCAGATAAGCTGAGAGGGATTATTAAGCCTGAATTTTCCCAATCCTGCCGAAACCACCATGGTTGAGCCGTATCGTTTATATAGCCCTCTGGTGTACTCGGGGAAAAACTTCCGCTCGGGAGAAAGCAGTCCGCCCACTATGGGAAGTCTTATCACTCCCCCGTGGCAATGGCCGGAAAACACTATATCCGCTCCCCATTCGGCGTACGCCTTAAATGGGAAAGGACTGTGAGAAAGCAAAACGCAGCATTTTTCAGGGTCGGGAGTACCCATCAGCTTATCAAGCAGCTTGACGTCCACGCTTTTAAGTCCTCTGTATCCTCTGCCGTCAGCACGGTAGCACTCCAGCGGCAGCTCTGCGCCGTAGAGGTTTATATACTCGTTTCCCCGGTAAATTCTCTCGTGGGTGTTTCTCAGCACATGAACGCCTATCTCCTCCAGCTTACAGTTTAAGGCGGAGGATTTTTCATCGGCGTCGGTTTCATGATTCCCCATAACATAGTAAACCGGGGCAAGCTTCATAAGTCTCCGCATAAGCACAAGCTTGGGTTTAAGATCTTCCTCCGTTCTGCTGAACAGATCCCCCGTGAAAAATATATAATCGGCATCGCAAAATCCGCAAGTGTTTATAAGATTGTTAAAGTCGTCGCCGTATCTTTTTTTGTGCAGGTCAGAAAGATGCAATATCTTAACGCCCTCAAAGCTTGGGGGAAGCTTTTTGCATTTTACGGTATAATGGTCGGCTTCAAGAGCACGGTTCTGCACGAGACAGTATGCCGAAAACGCTGCGACTGCACCTATCGCCGCTGCGGTTTTTATCCTGCTCATTTATTGTAAACGCCTCTTTTCCGCTGTATGGTCTTTGATATTTATATATGCTCCCATGCGAGAAGCCCTATGCAAGCCGCCTGAAGTTTATCCCTCAAGCTTTTCTCCACATCTGGGACAAAATTTAGCTCCATCCTTAAGCTCTGCGCCGCAACCCTTACACCTGGCGGTTTCCTTTATAACCGCCTGAGTCTTAATGCTGTCTACCTCGTCGGAAGGGCTTATATAATTGCTGTTTGTAAACTCAAAGCTGGGCTTTACCTCTTTCGACTTGTCGCTTTTTTGAACAGTCTGCTCCCCGGCGTCGGTATCCTGAGGTTCGGGCATATATTTCATACAGGGACAAGCCACCGAAAAATCGTCGGTTGCGTTTCTTCCCCAAAGGGTAATGCCGCAGATAAACAGAAACGCCGCCGATAAAAATGGTAGTCCGTAGGCAAGCGCCTGCATAACATACAAAAAGCGAGCCTCATCCGAGCCCTGGGCGGCAAGGGTTGCTGCGCTGTCGGTGAAAAGCCTGTAAACCTCCCAGCCGGAGATTGCCGCCATTGCCGCCGACGCCACAGTTACAATCGCCCCGAACTCGGCGCCTATCTTCTTTTTTCTGCGGTTTACCACGCACACTGCCAGCACCGTCAGCGAAATTGCAAACAGCAGAATGGATTTCTGATAGGTTGCAAAATAATCGCTTGCATTTTCAGCCAGCAGCCACCGTCTTTCATAAAATTCTCTGTAATAAATCTCCCGACCTATAAACTCCAGAGTCGCCCCTAAGGCGGACGCTATCAGAGCCACAAGCGCCGTCAGCCATGACGCCGTTCCTGCGTCGCAAAGCTTCTTTTTACTGGTTTTTACAACTGTCATAATAACACTCCCTTTTGTTCTTAACACGCTGATTTACCGCAAGCTCTGTAATTAATGATACCCGCTGCCAAAGCGGTTGTCAACGGCGGAAAATCAGTTTTTTGCGTCCTTTTCGTCGGTTTGCCGCTCATCTGTTATAATCGGCTTTGCTTCGCCTGTTTCTGAAGCGTCTGCAACAGGCTTTACCTCAGTGACAAGGGACTTGCTCTGAGGGCTTTCAAAAAACCTTTTTATAAGCCTGCCGTTTTTATATTCAAACAGGAAAATCAGTGCTATTACCAGCAGTCCGCATAGTGATATAATCTTTGCGGCGGTAAAGTAGTTGGGCGAAAACTCCATGGTTATTACATTTTCACCCTCCTCCAGCGGTATGGTAATCAGGGAGTCAAGGGATATTCCCGGCTGTACCTCCCTGCCGTTTACCGTTATAATCCAGCCGTTTTCGTAGGGGATTGTAGTAAACAGCACCTCATCATCGCTTTGAGCAATACAGGTTCCTTCAACATAGGTATCCTCATGCTGTGTGAGGTTCCACACTCTATCCTTAAGCCGGGCGTCGGCAGCCTGAAAATCCTCCATATCGAAGGTGTAAAACAGCGCCTCCGACCAGAACGCCTCGTTATCCTCGTTGGCAACGGTGATGCGTATGCGGATATCCTCGTCACGGGCAAATTCACCTAAATTCAGAATGGAATAGTTGTCACCCACAAAGAACTGACCTGCGTATTCCATTTCCGTCATACCCTGCTGATACTCCTCCTCCCGCTGAATCCAGATGTTGCAGCTGCGTTCGTATTTGGTGGGCAGATACATATAAAGGTTTGAATCCTTATCCATTCTCACAACGTAATCAATGTGACATTCGGCAATGGTCTGGTCTGCGGGGTAATATCTGGTGTGACCGTCCGCAAGGGTGGAGGTCAGCATATTTTCCGTATCCATGGTGTGGGGCAGCAGCCTTGTGAAGTACTGCGTATTCTCCGTCTGGGAAATCAGGGCGTTAAACACATTGTTCTGATTTTCAAAGGGGTTGGTGTCAATAAGCTGAACGTCCTGTATTTTTGAAGAGGACACCACCCCAAGTCCCAGCTCATAAGGGTTTTCATAGAAGGAGTAGCTTGCCGCCTCCTCGTCAACCTGTGTGACAAATGTGTATTCCTCCGGCACGGAAGTTCTCTGGTCTGAGTAGCTGTCGCCGCCGTCGTAATCCTCCTTGTCCATCAGGTAGCGTATGCCGAACAAAGCGTCGGTAATGTAGGTTGAGCCGTCGTATTTGGTGTAATTTCCGCCGTATGCGTAGCCAAGCTGCTGCAACATCTCAAGGGCAGGGGAATTCATTGTGGAGCTGGAGTGAGAAATGCCGTAATATCCCGTTCCGATAGGGTCGTTGACCGTCCGGTGGAAGGTGGCTTCCATTCTGAAAAAGGGCGAATCGTCATACTCGTTAATATGCTCCACCGCAGCTCTGGTGTCGCTCATATAAGGCTCGTAGGAGGTATAGGTGCTGTAGGCAACGTCAACGTCTATCTTATGAAGAGTATCCATTGAGTTTGCCAGCATCTCCACCCCTACGGCGGTGCAAAGAATTATGCACACCGCTTTTGAGGTCTTACGCTTTCTGTAAAGGTAAAGCAGTGCGAAATAAACCGAAAGAGCGATAATTGAAAACCATATTCCCTGAATAACTCCGTAGGTTTCCCCATCCTCAGTTCGGCCCTCGAATATCTGAAAGTGAGTGTAATTCTCCCGCTCGCACCAGAAGAGGAATACCATAAGTCCGAAGAAAGCCCCGCCTATCTCCTTGGCGGTAATGCCGTCTAGATTTTCAAAGGCTCTGTACGCCATTAAAATCAGCACAAAGGAAAATGCAAAGGAATATCTGTAGGGCAGCCAGTTTGGAACCTGAAAGCCGTGCCAGGCTATATCTATAGGGGCGATATACATGCTGACAAACAAAACCAGCAGCAGCAAACCCTTGGCGGTCTTTTCCTTTACCGAGATTTTAGAATTCATGAAAAACAGCGGCACCAGCAGCAAAACCGCACTGCCGCAGAAAATCATCGGCAGTCCCTCGGGATAAACCGTGTCGTAGCTCATAGGGAACAGCTTTGTTATAAAGGTGAGAAAATCAAACTGGGTGGCAAGGGAAAAATCAGGCTCTGAAAACTCAAGCTTACCCAACGCCAAAGAATTGTACACAGGGATAAGCACTATACAAGCCGTCATTATGGAAGTGACAGTCGCCGCCCCGAACTGCACAATCCGTCTGAAAATGTGCTTGGGGAGTACCCTGCCTTCCCTGGACAGGCAGTAGTATACAAAATAGCAGAAGGTGAAAATTCCCACCATATAGCCGATGTAAAAATGAGCGATAAACATCAGCGTCAGTGGAATAATAAGAGGCAGCAGCCTGCCTTTGTCCACCAGCCTGTGAACTCCCAGACAGATAAGGGAAAGATATATAAGTCCGTCCAGCCACATGGGGTCCATAAGCTGAACCACCATATATGCCATCAGCCCGTAGCAGGTTGAGAAAACCACCAACGAGGTGTTTGCCGGTTTCCCCGTCTTTTTGAGAAAATATGCAAAGGTCACTGCCGCCGTTCCTATTTTTGCAATCTGCATAAGCTCTATAGCTCCGCACATTGCCGTTCGGGGCAGCAGGCAGATAATAAGCATAAAGGGGCTTGCCAGATAATATGCAAAAATTCCGAACATTTCCCCTGAAAGATTCCTTGACCAGTTGTACACAAGACTGCCGTCGCCCCAGAAGGCGTCTCTCATCGCTTCGTAATAATACACATACTGTCCGTTAAGGTCAAGCACCAGCACGGAATTATCCCCGAATGGATGCACCTCAAACAGAGCATATGCAATATACATTATAAGCGCAGGCACAGCAAACACAAGAAAATATATTCTCTTGTCCCACAGTCGGTTTCTTACGCTTTCCAAATTCAGCTTCTTCACAGACTTTCTCCTTTAAGCTTTTATTTATCGTCGTTTTTTCTGACTATATCCCTTATTATGTATCTCGGTCTGCTTTTTATTTCCTCATATATCTTTGAAAGGTAAAATCCTATTACCCCAAGACTGAACATTATTATGCTGGAAGTCAGCAGCTGAAGGATTATAACCGTTGAAAAACCTGCCGCAGAGTTTCCCCATATTTTATTGTACAGGGTGTTGATTCCCAGAATAATCGAAATTATAAAGGTGATAACTCCGCACACGGTGACAATCTGAAGCGGTGCGGAGGTAAAGGAGGTAATGCTGTTTACCGCATATTTTATCAGCGACCTGACCGACCATTTAGACTCGCCTTCCGCTCTTTCGGCTACCTCAAAATACACTTTTTCCGTTTTAAAGCCAACCCAGCTGGACATTGCCCTGAAAAAGGTAAGCCTTTCGGGCATTCGGTTAAGAGCGTCAACTACCTTTCTGTCCAACAGCTTGAAGTCGGAAGCCGCTTCCATATCAAGCCCCGACGCCTTGTTGATTATTTTATAAAAAAGCAAACTCATTCCCTTGTAGAGGGGATTTTCCTTGCCACGGCTTTTCTTTCTACCCTCCACAACATCCACGTCGTTATTCTTCCAGATGTTATACATCTCAACGATAACCTCCGGCGGATGCTGCAAATCGCAGTCCATAAGCACGCAGGCGTCGCCCCTTGCCACCTCAAGACCTGCAAAAATTGCGCTTTCCTTGCCGAAATTCCTGCTGAAATTAACGGCGGCAATATTGTCCTTAGTACTCGCCATGGTAGAAATCTTCTCCCAGGTTTTGTCCGTTGAACCGTCGTTTACAAAGATAAGCTCATAGTCTATTCCGTTTTTCTCTAAAATTTCCGCCACTCTTTTGGCGGTGTTCTCCACATTTCCCTCTTCATTATAGCTGGGGATTACAATCGACAACAATTCTGCCAGCTCCTTTTACTTTTCTCTATGCCGTCAAGACGACTGTTTGCGACATTGCGCAGTATCGCCTCAACATAAAATACAGCACAAGGGACGCCATAAATGACGTCCTTGGCTGAGTATTCACATTTATTCGTCACCCTCGTCGGGGTGCTTGTCGTTAAAATCGCACCTTATTTTATTAAAGGTCCAGCCGGTGGATATAACAAACACAAACAGTATTATCTTGGTTATCGTCACCACTACTCCCGCAAAGTCGGCAAACAATCCTGCGGGAAGGGCTCTGTTTAAAATGTCAAACAGGATATTTGCCGCCGTAAAGCAGGCAAGCTTCTGCCAGCCGGAGTAAAGGCGTGAGATGTTTGATACGTCGTTTACAAGCTGGTTATTTACAATCAGCAGCTTTATAAGCTTATACAAAAACAGCATCACCGCCGCTGCACAAGCCACTCCCGCCACGACGCTGACTATGCTGAACAAAGCGCCACCGATGTCTGCAAGCTTAAGGACAAGAATCGCCACGAAGGACGCAGCCGAAACTGCCATCACCCCGTAAGCCTGCTTTTTCAAATCCCCAAAGGCACCTGAAAACGCCGATATTTCCGAAAGTCCTCCCAGCATAAACAGCATTCCCACCAGCTTAAGGGCGTAATTTGAAGCCCAGCCCATATTAAGATGTATAACCAAAAACACATAACCTAAAGCAAAAAAATTCATGTCGTCATTTCCATTCCAAGCCGAATACCATTCCACTTTACATATCATTTTAAAAGACTGTAGCATTTAACGCAGTTACACTTAAATTATATTATATTTAATTTGCGCTGTCAATGTTTTTTGCCTGTTTTCACCTAACTTTCGTTTTGAAAATTCCCCCTGCCGTCATGATTCTTATGATACAAAGAAAAAAACTCCCGCCATAAAGACGGGAGCCAAAAAATAAAAAATTATAGGGGAGAAGCCAGTAGAAATCAATCTACTGAACTGTATATATGAAGGCTTGGGGTAAAAGCCATCATACCATGAAACACTGTCGGACTTCCGACTACCTATCAAAGAACCGCTCAGTAACCGTTGTCCTTTGATGTATATATGATACCCACTCAATGTGATGTGCATGTGAAAACTTGTTGTATTTAGTATGAAATTTATTGAACTTTTTTTGAAGCTGTGCTATACTTATTTAGAACGGCGTCATAGTCCTATTGGTATATCACAATACGACAAAACCGCCTGAGCTTATATGGAGGTACATTAAAATGCCGCGTTTTTTTATAGACACGCCACAGGGGCAGAATGTTATAATTAAAGGACAGGACGCTGTTCATATAGGAAAAAGCCTGAGAATGAAAATCGGCGACGAGCTTACTCTTTGCTGCAACGGCGTTGAATATATCTCGGTTATCACGGAGATTTCCGCCGATTGGGTAAGCTGTCTTATAACCTCATCACAGCCCTCCGCCGCAGAACCCAATATACGGCTTCACCTGTTTCAGGCGCTGCCCAAATCAGACAAGATGGACTTTATCGTCCAGAAAGCCGTGGAACTGGGGGTTTGTCACATTCATCCCGTGCTTACCGAAAGATGCATTTCACGTCCTGACCTGAAAAGCGCTTCAAAGAAGCGGATTCGCTGGCAGAAGATCGCCCTCGAAGCGGCAAAGCAGAGCGGACGGGGTATAATTCCCACGGTTTCGGATATAATACCTTTTGACGAATGTATGCCGCTGCTTGAAAGCTCCGACATTGCGCTTTTGTGTTATGAAAAAGGCGGCGTTTCGCTGAAAAGCGTTGATTTTTCTTCATGCGCCAGCGTAAGCCTTGTTATAGGAAGCGAAGGCGGCTTTGAACAAAGCGAGGTGCTCAGAGCCCAATGCTCTGGAGCGCAGATAATCTCTCTCGGCAGCCGCATATTAAGATGTGAAACCGCACCTGTTGCCGCTACCAGTATTATAATGTCCCTTACAGGCAATATGTAAATATTCAAGCGGCATATTTGTGAGATGTGCACAAAAAATCAGAGTTATTTTTTTATTTTTTGAAAAAATACTTGATTATCAGAAAAGCGTGTGGTATAATGAATTTAAACTGATACGGTAAACCTGCAATGCTTGTAAATACATCAGCTGCTTCGTATCGGAATGAAATCAAAGGAGTGTTTGAACATGGGTAACGGATTGAAAATATTTGCTGCTATCGGAGCTGTTGCTGCCGGCGCTGCCGCAATTTTTGCATTGAAAAAGCGTAAGGAGCTTCAGAATTACGATTACGAAGAACTTGACGACGATTTTGACGACTGCGATTGCGATTGTGCAGACTGCGCCGGCGAGGAAGCTTCCGATGACAAGGCTGCCGACGATGAGGAAGCCCCCAAGGTTACCGACGACACGGAAGCCGACCTTGATAACATTGAGGATACGGTTGAAGAGGTTGACAAGTAACCGAAATTTTAAGTTTAAGATTTTATCGCAAAAAAGACTGCTTTCATGCGGTCTTTTTTGTTTTCCCCACACGTGAACAATCCGTGAGAATGTCTTTTGACATTTCACGGATTGTTCTTTATCCTCTTATTTAAGACCCGACCACACGCCGTAGATTCTGGTGCCGTCCACCACGCTGTAGGACCTTACGCCTATAAGATAGGTCTGTCTTACGGTAAAGGAATCAAGGCTTATTTGTATAGGGGTTTTCAGCTCGTCTGAATCCGCCAGTGAAATGTAATCATTGGTTTTGCACACCACGCTGTAGGATATATCTGAGCTTCTCTTGCTTACGGCTGCCGACGGCTTTGCCGTTGACGCCTTGACCTTGGTGGAATCCTGAGCCATGGGAATAATGCCAAATTCCCTTGTTACCTCGCCGCAGTATTCGCCCAGAGCCACAATTTTCAATGTGGCGGTTCCGATGTTTATGTTGTTTGAATATTCCACCTTATAATCAAGCTTTGGTCTGAGGGTTATGCCGTCAACAGTTACCGTTATATTCTGCGTTCTGGCATTTCCCGTATAAGCCATTTCGGACTGCATAGCTATCTCAGCATTTTCAAGCGAGGTTTTTGTTTTAACCTCAAAATCCTCTGCAGCATTTCCGTACTGCTTGTTTTCACCCTCAAGCACATATGGGACAATTTTATAGAAGTACAAAGTTCTCACCGTAAGTCCCGAGTCGGAAAAGCTTGCGTCAACAAGGTCGGAAACCAGTTCATATTCTCCCTTGCTACCCGATTTGCGGTACACTTCATAGCCGTCCGCTTCGCTCTGAGCCGCCCACGAAACAACCGCCGTGTTCTCGGTTATCTCCGATGCGGCAACGCCCGACGGAGCGCTTAAGGTACAATATGAGCCTTCGCCGACCGCAACGTTTCTGTCATTCTCGCTGAACGTACTTCCGCTTACGTCCGCCTTGCTCTGCGCCGTAATGCAGATTCCTCTTGCACTTTGACTTACGGAATTGTCTTTACAGCTTATGCCGTCCACGGTTTTATCGGAAATACTTATTCCCGACGCCTTTGCAGACACCACCGAATTTCCGTCAATCGTTATGCTCTCGCAGGAATTTTTGACGATAATTCCGCACTGCTCAGACTTTTTCACAGTATTACCCGAAATTTCCGACTCGCTTACCGAATTGATAAGACATATGCCCGAGCCTGTGGAGTTGCTGACGGTATTATCGCTTACTTCAAAAATTTTGCCGCCGCTGATTCTGATTCCGTCGCCGCTGCTTCCCGAAACGGAATTTGACAAAACGGTTGTCTTTTTGCTTCTTACAATATCAATCAGATTTGCGCCTTTAACGCAATTGCCATCGCTTTTGCTTACAGTATTTTCGGAAATGACGCAGTCTACGGCGTCGTCAAGAATAATCGCTTCTGCCGCCGAGATGATTTCATTACCGCTTATCTTAACTCCCCTCACCCTGTAATCATGGTCGGGCAGCTTTGTTCCCTCAACCTTTTTGCCGTAGATTCTGATTGCATAAGGCTGAGAAGCGGTTGAGGTTATGACTGTCTTTATTACGTTTCCTGTTATCAACGTCCGGGCGTCGTCGTTTATATTGCTTTCTCCCGCTTCATATCCGCCATCTGTCGGCTCGAAATAGTTGGTGGAACCGTCCTCGCTCATGTACATAAAATCTATGCCCATTCCCACATCGGTCATAACGTTATCCTCAATGGTGCAGTTCTTATGGTTGTACATTATAATGCAAACATCACGAATATTTTCAAAGGTGTTGTTTTGTATAAGGGTGTTTGTATAATATTTCCCCAGAACAGCCGAATGTGAACCGATTGCTCTGCAAAGGTCGGTAAACTCACAGTCCTTTATAACCACATTGTTTGTAGCGGTATCGTCAAAGGGCTCGTATTCAATAAACAGCTCGGAATTGTTCATAACGTCAAGCTGGATAGCCTCTTTCAGCTGACTTCCGCTGTAGCCGCTGAAGGTGCAACCCTCTATTGTTAAGCCTTCTATTCCTCCCAGCTCAAGATGATGACCGTTTTTGTTGTTTACAACCGCCGTGTTTTTAAACACAATGTTTCTGGCATGACCTATTCGTATATTTGAAAAATACTCCATTCCGTTATATTCAGAGGTGTTTCCGTCCCATGTGCCGCCCTCTATGATTATATTTCGGTCAGCATCATATCCTCCGCCGCCGAACTGCTTGGTGTTTTTAAGCATGCAGCCGCTGTCAAAGCATTTTTTTATAACCGCTCCGTCCTCAAGATACAGCCAGGTGTTGCTGTAAATTCTCAAGGTTCTTGAGATTCTGTACTCTCCCGCAGGGACAACCACCTTCACCTGAAGGGTATCCGAAGCGTTATCTCTTGCATAATCAAGGGCATCCTGAATTACGCCCGCCCAGTTGGTTTCGCCTCCTTCCTCTGACTTATCCTCCTGCACGGTTATTTCCACGTATCCGTCGGAATACTCAGGGAGCTGTGCGCCGGAGGTTTCAACCGCCCCCTTTATCTGGGAGACATCGTAAGCCACTGCTGCCGACGAAAAAATCTGCAGCATCACTGCCGCAGTTATCATGTAAATAATAAGCTTTGCTTTTTTGCCTTTCATTGCGTAAAAATTCCTCCATCTGAACGCTGTGTTTCTCTCAAGTTTTTGCAGGCTGATGTAATTAATTATAAGCCTTTTAAATTTATTTGTCAAGAATACCTTAAAGTCTGAAAAGGTTTACAAATATTTTTGTGCAGTTTAATAAAAAATCAGAGGTTTTTTATGCACTTTCACAAAATATAAATTAACGTCCCTGCATAGACGAGCCATTATTGTTCATAGGATAGAAATACCGATAAACGCGCAAGACAGGTTAAAAAGCTTAAAGGCGAGCTTGCCGACCTATTCTGCATTTAAGCTATCGGGGAAAGGAGCAACGTTTCCCAAGCGGGAGCGTAATCAATGCTATGCTTCAGATAATAATACAGTTTCTCAGCAGTCATTTTCTGTTTTTTGCCCTGCATTTTGACGGCAGAAATACTTTTCCCAAGCCCCTTTCGGCAAGGGAGGAGCGGGAATGTTTCGAGAAAATTTCCCAAGGAGACAAAGCGGCAAAGGATAAGCTTATCGAGCACAACCTAAGACTGGTGGCTCACATTATAAAAAAATACTACTCCGCCTCAAAGGACCAGGAGGACCTTATTTCAATCGGAACGATAGGCCTTATAAAAGCGGTTTCAACCTTTGATTACACCAAAGGCTGCCGCTTTGCCACCTATGCTTCCAGATGTGTTGAGAATGAAATACTCATGCACTTCCGCTCCCTGAAAAAATCCGCAGGGGAGCTTCATTTCGACGAGCCTATCGAAACGGACAAAAACGGAAACCAGCTTGCGCTTATTGACATCATCTCCGACGGCAGCAACGTTTGCGACAGTATAGAGCTTATTATGTCCTCCGAAAGACTTTATAAGCTGGTGGACAAATATCTGGACGAACGAGAATCGCAAATCATAATTATGAGATACGGTCTTTTCAACAGCCGTCCCCTTACCCAGCGGGAGGTGGCGCAAAAGCTTAACATCTCCCGCTCCTATGTTTCAAGAATCGAGAAAAAAGCACTACAGACCTTAAAATCCCATATGAACTGACTATGCGGCATAAAAAAGCGATCTGCACCAAAATGCAGACCGCCTTTGTAAAAATCAGCTGTTTTTTATTTTTTGTATGTCTATGCCGAATTGCTTGAATATCGTCTTGGCGTAGCTGTTTTCCGACGGAAGTCCGTGCTCAGCTTTGTACATACGCTTCTGGGTGGCTTCGTCGGTGTGCATAACAAGGCTTGCCGTTCTGGATTTTACCCCCGGCTCGCCGTTAAACTCATCGCACATATAAGCTAAATCGGTAAGGTGGGTAGCAAAGAACCCCCTCGCTCCGATAAAGGTGAAAATCTTCACCAGCTCCGAGGCAATGTCCACGCACTCCTTGGGGGTGGTGCTTTGTATCGACTCGTTCATAATCAGCAGACTGTTCTGGGTTATGGTGTCGCTTATGGTTTTGAACTCCTTTATCTCCATTGTGAAGCGGCTGGTGTTTATGCCCGTCTGCTCCTCCTTGGGGAAGTGGGTGTATATAAAATCCACCGGGGAGATTGTGCAGCTTTCCGCTGGCACATAAAGCCCCGCCTGCGCAAGCAGCTGGCAAAGTCCCACAGCTCTGATAAAGGTGGTTTTTCCTCCGTTGTTTGCGCCGGTGAGAATAAAGAATCTCTCGCTGTCGTTCATTGAAACGTCATTTGTAACCAGCAGCTCCTCTCCCACGGCATTGCGGTTTCTTAAAATTGCCGACTTAAACAGGCACAAGTCAAAAACGCCTTTAATTTCAGCTTCCCTACGCTCCATAGGCAGCAGCTTGGGACGGCACATTTTCAGACCCTTATGCTCCGCCAGCTGGATAAGCTTTATTGCTCCGTCGTAAAAATCCAGCTGCTCTTCAAGTCCTGCCAGGTCGTCGAAGCTGACAAGACGGTAGCTTTTAAGCGCCTGAGCAAGCCGTTCCTTGAAATCATCGGTGATTTTTTCAAGCCCTTTAAACAGCTTGCGGTCGATTTCGTTTATCGCCTTGTCTCCGTCGTCGGAGCGGTTGGACATATATTTGCGGAACAGACTTCCCTGCACCTGATTGTCGTTTCTCTTGGCGTTCATGTAAAGCAGTTTTTCAAACACCGACGGCTTCTCGATATACTCGGTGTCGGAGTATCCCACAATTCCTGCGCTGATAGGCACCATTCGCTCGTCAAAGTTTATCGCCACCGTTACGCTTTTGATTTTTGACTTTATGGCTTCCTTGAGAGAGTACACAATCTCCTTCACCTGTATGAAATCACCGCTTGAATAGATAGCCTCAAAGTGCTTGAAAAGCCCCGTCAGCGCCGCCGATTTGATATTATCATGCTTTTTCTCGTAAAAATCGTGCATACTTTCAACGCAGTTTATGTAGCACAAAAAGCCGTCCAGCTGAGTCTGAAATTCGTCGAAGGAATCGGGCTCGGTGAATTTGCGCATATTGCTTCTGTCGTTGTCAAGCATATCACGTATTATCTTGTACAGCACCGGCATAAGCCGTGGGTCGGCAAGAAAATCGTCGATGGCGTCAAGCCTGTAGTTTATTATCTCCTCGTCAGTGTTAAGCTCGGTGAGTATCTGCACCGTCCTGAACTGGTTGGTCTGGCAGATAAATGAAGCCACCTGCGCCACCTCGAGGTTTTCAATGTAATCCTGTGGCAGCCGTTCAAGGGCAAACCGCCTTGCCTTGACCTGCTCCCGCTTTTCCGGGGAGGGGTACAGCAAATCCACTAAAGATTTTCTGTTTTCAGGGTTTTTCATAGCAAGCTCCTTTCTGTCTGTTGTTTTTGATAATACTATTATATATCAAAAACGCCGCTGTTTCAAGGGTAAAAGCAAAAAGCCGCCTCCGACAATCATGTCAGAAGCAGCCTTACCGCAATTCTGTAGTTTTACGCTTTGGAAACCTTATGGAATACCTTTTTACCCTTTTTGATAATCACAGGCTCGGTAATGTCAACCATGCCCTTTGGGTCGGTGAATTTTTCATCGTTCACAGCGATTCCGTTCTGAGTAACAAGACGTCTTGCCTCGCTGTTGGAGGGGGCAAGTCCCGTCTTTACCAGCAGAGTAAGAATACCAATTTTTCCGTCCTCAAGCTCGTCAGCAGGGATTTCGGTGGAAGGCATATCGGCGCTGTCGCCGCCCGCTCCGAAGAGGGCTTTTGCCGCTTCGAGGGCTTTGTTTGCTTCCTCCTCACCGTGAACAAGCTTTGTAAGCTCGTAAGCCAGCAGCTCTTTCGCCTTGTTGTACTGCGCACCCTCCATTGTCTTTTCCATTTCCTCTATTTCTTCGATAGGAACAAAGGTAAGCATTTTAAGGCACTTGATAACATCTGCATCGGCAACGTTTCTCCAGTACTGGAAAAACTCATAGGGGGAAGTCTTTTCGGGGTCAAGCCATACTGCGCCTTTTTCGGTCTTGCCCATCTTCTTGCCCTCTGAGTTAAGCAGCAGGGTTATGGTCATAGCATATGCGTCCTTGCCCAGCTTCTTTCTGATAAGCTCTGTGCCGCCCAGCATATTCGCCCACTGGTCGTCGCCGCCGAACTGCATATTGCAGCCGTAATCCTGGAACAGCTTATAAAAGTCGTAGGACTGCATTATCATGTAGTTAAATTCCAGGAAGGTAAGACCTCTTTCCATTCTCTGCTTGTAGCACTCAAAGGTAAGCATTTTGTTTACCGAAAAGCAGGCTCCAACCTCTCTCAGCACGTCAACATATTTCAGATCCAGCAGCCAGTCGGCGTTGTTTACCACAATAGCCTTGCCCTCTGAAAAGTCGATAAAACGGCTCATCTGCTTTTTGAAGCACTCTACGTTGTGCTGAATGGTTTCGGGAGTGAGCATTTTTCTCATGTCCGTTTTGCCGGAAGGGTCGCCTATCATTCCAGTTCCGCCGCCAAGCAGGGCTATTGGCTTGTTTCCTGCCATCTGCAAACGCTTCATAAGGCAGAGCGCCATAAAGTGACCGACGTGCAGCGAATCGGCAGTGGGGTCGAAGCCGATGTAGAAGGTGGCTTTTCCTGCGTTGATAAGTTCCTTTATCTCCTCCTCGTCGGTAAGCTGAGCGAGAAGTCCTCTCCTCTGAAGTTCTTCAAACAATGTCATTTTTTATTCCTCCATTAATTTAATTTCATTTCCATCTTATACATTATCGGCACAAAGCCTGCCGATGAACAAAAATCCACCGCGTCGTAATTTTCATACAAGACGTCCAGTTCTATGCCGCTGCAGCCATTCTCTACAGCGTAATTTTTTATGAAACCGATGAGCTTGCTGCCGACACCCTGCCTTTGATAATTTATGTCTACCGCAAGACGCTTTATAAAACATATTTTACAATATTTTCTCGTTTCACTTTCTTCCGCTTCATGAATGAAAAACTCTGAATAGCCTTTAACTGCGCCGTCTTCAACGCATACGGCAATTCTTAAATTATCCTTTACGTCCATCGTCCGCTCAATAGCATTGGCATAAAAGCCGTCGGACGGAACATTAAAATCCTCATCACGAATCTCACAATGCTTCAAATGCAGCTGTTTAAAAATCTCTGCTATTTGCCCAATATCTGTTTTCTCGGCAAATCTTATCATTTGTTTTACCTCGCTTTCAAAATAAATTATTTTGAAAACGAAACATAAACGATGAAATCAATCTCTGATTTCACGGATACCACCGCCTTTCAATGTTTCATTATAAATGTATAGACACAAACCATTATCTCCGATTAACACCGCAAAAAATCAATAGCCCTCCGACAGAAAATCTGTCAGAGGGCGAATTATCGCGGTACCACCTCAGTTTTATCGGCATACGCCGACCTTAGCGGACAGCTTATACGCTGTCCCCGGCTTTAACGGGCCGCTGCCGTATTTCCCTGTGCATAAAGCTTTCTGAGGAAATCTGCTCCAAGATGTATTCGCCAATCAAACCGCTGTATCCTCACACCACCCGGATACTCTCTTAAGCCGCTTTGAATGGCTACTTGTTCTTTTCATTGCATTTAAATATTAAAGTTAATATATCACAGTCGTGGCGATTTGTCAACTGTTTTTATGGTGAGGATGTGGAAATTTTTTAGTTTTCAAAAAATTGCGCAAACTACCGTGAAAATATTGCTTTCATCATTTCAGAATATTTTATTTTGCGCCGGGAAACATATTTTTACCGATGTTTGTCGGCAATATTTTTGATTTAAGGAGTGTTTAAAATGTCTAATCACAATCCGTCCAACGCAAACGGAAAGAGCAGACAGAACAAGCAGAACCCTAATTTTCAGCCTTTCCAGAATCAGAAGGACCAGAATAAGCAGAAAAACGATCAGCTCAGCAACTGCAATGAGCAGACTACTCAGAACAACGGCTAATCTGCATTTCGCTGAACACCGCAGGATAATTCCTGCGGTACATATAGCTATTATATTTATTAACAAACTGTAAAAACACGGGACGCACTCTTGCATTTTATTGTACAATCTGCTATAATGAAATAGCTGTAAAGAACAGCGGTAAACTTAATTGTTTGGGACAGATTATGGGATATAGCCAAGAGGTAAGGCAACGGACTTTGACTCCGTCATTCCGATGGTTCGAATCCATCTATCCCAACCAAAAGCATTTGTCCCTGTATTGGGGTATCGCCAAGTGGTAAGGCACCGGATTCTGATTCCGGCATTCCAAAGGTTCGAATCCTTTTACCCCAGCCAAATAAAATCATTAATATGCAAAAAGCCCTATACAAGGATTTTTGCGGCGACAATGCTTTAGGTGCTGCGAAAACACTGTATGTATCCGTTCTTATGTTCGGCTCGCCGTTGGGTCGATTGATGCGGAAACGCGGAACATCAGGGGTTTTGCCAATACTGAAAGCTGCCCTCGGGCAGTACAAAGGATAGTGTCGCTTTTCACAAATAAAATGACCGCCGTAAGGTCAGAAATTTGCGAAACGGTGCTCTCCTTGTTTTTTTATATAAATTTTATGTAAAAAGGTCGTTGGGCTGCGTTTCAGACGTGAAAACCCGGTTGACAGCGGTTGCTGCTTTGATCGTAAACCGAACGGGACAGGCTGTTCGGAAAAGCTGCATTGTAATAACCCCACAGGCAATTTACAATAAAGTATGTGATTGGATTGCAGATGCGCTGCGGCATGGCTTTGCAGCGGTGGAAACAACGACAGGTTTGGACGGATTGTTTTTGACCTATTTTTTCTTCGGGTATATTAATTTATATTTTGATTTGCAGTCTTGGTTGTCGTACAAGCCTTAAAATTGAAATATAAATAATATAGAAATTAAATTAATCTTTTTTGGTGAAAGGAATGATATTGTGAAAATCAGAAAGATTGCGGCAGCTATAATGACTGCTGCGCTTGCGCTTACTTCTACATCTATAAGCGCATTTGCTTCGGCATAGGAAATGCAGGATCTTAACATTTTCTCCGGTTCTTACGATGTTGAAGGCTGGAACATGGGTCCTCAGATCCAGACAAGTAATGGTTCGGGTACATTTGACCCTACCGAAATTACAGAAGGCGGCTATTTCACTGTTGAGTACACAGGTGCAGGCGGAGTTTACCTTGCATTTTCTGAGTGGACATCAGGCAAGTGGGCACAGGTTGATGAGCCTACCTCTGTAGAAGAATCCGGCGACGGTTATATTGCAACCTTCAGCTACGACGATTGCATGAGCAGGTACAATGAAACCGATTTTACCGGTCTTGACGCTATTGTTATCGGTGCAACAGGCGCAACAGGCGAGGTTACAACAATTACCGACCTTACATGGCATGGTTACCCATTCTATGAGGACCTGGGCGAAACTGCAATGCTCTACAAGGGCGGCGCTACCGCAACAGGTAAGGGCGCACAGCTCGCATGGTTCTACACCGCACACGTAGGCGGCGACTGGGATGCTTCCGCTATCAATGAAGGCAGCTACATATACGCTGAATACAAGGGTGCAGAAGATGGCGTTTATCTTGCATTCTCAAGCTCTTCAGGTGCAACAAGGTGGGTACAGGTTAATGCCGATGAAACAGGCACAACTACTGACGGCAGATTCTACTCCATCTTTAAATACGACAACTTTGCAAAAAAATTCGGCACAAACTTTGCAAGACTTGACCAGATTCAGGTTTACTCAAATCAGAGAACTGCAATTACTCTGAACAGAGTTGCATACTTTACAGGCACAGGCGACCCTGTTGATACTTCAGACGGTACCTGGGACAGACCCGGTACAGGTATTGCATTCATAGGCGACAGTATCGTTGAAAACCCAAAGGTTGATACAGCTCATCTTGATGGTATAGACTGGAACGGAATCCTTGACAGAGACAATTGCGATAACTACGGTATCGGCGGACAGGACACCAGCCACCTTGTAAAGAGAATTGACGAAATTGCTAAGAAGGATTATGATCAGGTTGTATTCCTCTGCGGTATCAACGACATCGGTCACGGTCTTACACAGGATCAGATTATTGCAAACTACAGATCAATGATCGACGACCTGAACGAAGCTAACCCTGACGTTGAAATATTCATCATCAGCGTTCTTCCTACAACTAACGCATTTTATGTAGGTCAGCAGGGCACAATCGTTGCTCTTAACGAGGCTCTGGAAGCTCTTAGAGCCGAATACGACAATTTGTCCTTTGTTGACGTTCACTCTTCATTTGTTGACCCTGATACAGGTTACTGCAAGGATGGTCTTACATTTGACGGACTCCATCCGAACCTTACCGGTTATGCAATCCTCGCTGATATTCTGAACCCATATCTTGATGGTTACAGAGATCCTGCTTATGTGCCAGATGACAGCACACCTGATGATTCTACTCCAGCAGACGACAGCACACCTGCTGATGATTCTACTCCCGTAGATGACTCAACTCCTGTTGATGATTCTACTCCAGTAGACGATTCAACACCTGCTGATGACTCAACTCCAACTGGTGACCAGCCATCAGGCGATACACCTGCTGACGATTCAACATCAACACCTGACGCTGGCAACGATGTTAACCCTGGCACCGGTGCAGCTGCAATTTCTACAGCAGCACTTGCTCTGCTTGGCGCAGCAGCAGTTGTAATCAAGAAGCGCAGCTAATCTGACAATATAACACAGTATATAAAAATCGTCGCTTATGCGGCGATTTTTTATATCTGCAAACAAAGGAGGTACGCTTGCATGAGCTCTGGATATTTTAAAGGAAAACAATTATCAAAGCGACTGTTCGCTTTTACTGCCGCCGTCGTAATGACCCTTTGCGCGTCAGGCTGCGGCGAATCAACTCAGGAGGAAAGCAATAACAACTCTTCTCAGGCAGACGCTCCAACGGAATCAGCACGGGTTACCGTTGAGGGAACAAAATTCATGGTGGACGGCAAGGAACTGTGGATTAACGGAGTCAATACCCCATGGCAGAAATGGAATGATTTTGACGGAAATATGGACGAACAATTCTGGGACGACACATTTGCTAAGCTTGCGCAGGACGGAATAAACTGCACAAGAATCTGGATAAACTGCGCAGGTGAAAATATAGTAAAGCTTGACGCTGACGGTGGCGTCAGGGAAGTAAATTCCGCTCACTGGGAAAATCTCGACAGTCTTTTTGAAATCGCCGAAAAGCATAAGGTCTATGTTATGGCAACCCTGCTTTCCTTTGACCACTTTAAGGGAGAAACAAGCAGTGCCGATAAATGGCGCACCCTTATAACAAACAAGGAAACCTGCGACGAGTATGCCGAAAAATATGTGGGTGAATTCTGCGACAGATACGGCGATAATGAATACCTTTTCTCAATCGATATTATGAACGAGCCCGATTGGGTGTATGAAAACGAGGAGTGCGGCAACATTCCCTGGGACAATCTTTCCTACTTCTTCGGAAAATGCGCTGCGGTAATCCATGAAAGGTGCGAAACTCTCGTTACGGTCGGTCTGGCAATGAGCAAATACAATTCAGACCAATACGAGGGAAACATGGTTTCGGACGAATACCTCAAGGAGCTTACAGGCAGCGAAAACGCCTACCTCGATTTTTACAGTCCTCATTTTTACATGTGGCAGCGTGAGTGGTTCGGCTTCCCGTTTACGGAAACACCTGCGGAATACGGTCTTGAGGAGCCTAAGCCCTGTGTAATAGCTGAAACCTCCAACGATGACGCCGACGAGTGCGGTCTTACCCTTACCGAAAAGTATCAAAGCGCCTATGAAAACGGCTGGAACGGCGTAATGGTATGGATGCAGACCGACGACAACAGCGAATGGTACTGCTATGATCTCACTCAGGAGGCCACCAAGGCAATGGCCGAATTTATCCCCGAGAAAATTTATCCCCTTGACAGCGATTAAAATGTGCTTGCATCATATCTGACGCACAAACGCAAATCCGAACAAACTAAAACGGACTTAACCCAAAATCCCTTGGTTTAAGTCCGTTTCCCGTTTCTCAGGTTTTTGGAGTGCTTTTTGCAAAAAGCGCAGTGATGAAACCGAACACGATAGCGGCGCATATTCCCGCAGCGGCAGCAGTAAGTCCTCCGGTGAAAATACCAAGAAAGCCGTTTTCATCAACTGCCTTCTTTACTCCCTCTGCCAGCAGATACCCGAAGCCGGTGAGAGGAACCGTAGCTCCTCCTCCAGCCTTGTCGATTATCGGTTTATAAAGACCCAGCGCCCCTAAAATTACTCCCGCCACTACATAAGACACAAGTATTCTTGCCGGAGTAAGCTTTGTAAAGTCAATAAGAATCTGCCCTATAGCGCAGAAAAGTCCGCCTATTAAGAATGCCCATAAATATTCCACAGCTTTATTCCCCTCCCTTTTCGTGAGATATCCACACCGAATGGGCAATGGAGGGAATAGACTCTCCCTGCTGATTTACGGTAGGTGACAAAAGCGCTCCCGTGGCGGTAAACAGAATGTTCTTTATAACGCCGCTTCTTATTTTCGGCAGAAAATATCCGCACAGAACGCTTCCCGCACAGCCGCAACCGCTTGCCCCGGCATGAACGTCCTGATTTTCAAAGGAATAAAGCATAAGACCGCAGTCCTTGTGATTATCCCTGATGTTTATATTCTCTCTTTCAAACAGCTCGCAAAGAATACGACTTCCCACCTTGCCTAAATCTCCTGTTACCACGGCGTCAAAATCAGAAGGCTTCATGCCGGTATCCTTGAAAAACTGATTTATGGTTTCAAAGGCAGCGGGAGCCATAGCAGCGCCCATATTATTGGCGTCGGTCACTCCCATATCCACAATCTTTCCGATTGTACAGGCTCGGACATACGGTGGATTCTCCTTGGTGGACACCACCAGCGCTCCCCCTGCAGTTGCGGTATACTGGGAAGTCGGAGTGCGCTGTCCTCCATAATTAAGGGGAAAGCGGTACTGCCTTTCCGCTGTGCAAAAGTGGGAGGAGGTGACTGCCAGCGCTTTTTCAGCGTATCCTCCGTCCACAAAAATTGACGCCAGAAGCAATCCCTCCGCCATTGTGGAGCAGGCTCCGTAAATGCCCAGAAAGGGAATTTCAAAATCCCTTGTGCCATAAGTCGTTCCCACGCACTG
>CALXIQ010000024.1 GCA_944388405.1 uncultured Ruminococcus sp.
CATAAATTAAAGAATAGAGAAAGTGTTTTTCGCTTTCTCTATTCATCATATTCCTCAATAGCTCAGTCGGTAGAGCATGCGGCTGTTAACCGCAGGGTCGTTGGTTCGAGTCCAACTTGGGGAGCCAAAAGCCTGTAAACATTTGTTTACAGGCATTTTTTGTTGCTCCTTATTAATTTGTTTGGTATATTTTTTCTTTGCAATTGGGGCATTTGTTAGAAAATAATGTCCACCAGTACATACGGTGTCCACAATTATCACAACAATTTTTTTGACCTAAAAGAGGGAAAAGTATGAAAGCGTCAAATAATAATACATCTATGTAAAACCAGTAGACAATCGGTTCTTCAGATATAAAGAATAGTACTAACAAATTAATTATACAATAAACAGCTTCAACTCTCCATACCCAAAAATTTATTTTTTGCAGGCTTTTTCTTTTAAAGGCTTTAAGCGACATAAAAGCTATATAGAGAACGGCTCTGATAATGCGTGAAATATCCATAGTGTTTTTCCCTTATAGATTAGCGAAAGGTTTAAAATATGTATTCAGCATATGTGTATCCTAAATAATTAGTATGTCCGGAATCAGAATAAAATTCCGTCCATTCTGTTTCATCAATTACGAAATAACTTTTCGGACTATGTCGCCAATTTATTATTTTGTGGTAATATACTCTGTCTGCATTCAGACCGAACAAGTCTTTTGCTATTGATTCTACCGCAGATATTGCAGCTTTTGTTAGCACACCAGAGGAGTAATACTGAGCAATAGCAGAAATTACTGATATAAGCGCTGAAATTGCTAAGTTTTTCAAGTTTGTTTTGCTGCCGTCACGGTATTCTGTTACCCATTCCCATTCAACATCCGTGGTATAAGCTTGCTTTGATAGTGAACGCTTTTCAGAGGCTACATCAATTACACGTTGTTCAACACCGCCTTTTGCATAATCTATTGTTATGTTTGGATTCCCTTTGCTGTCTATAGAAACGTGCTGTGTTGAATAAATTGAATATGTATTGTTTTCATTTAAAACATAAATTTTGCATTCAACTTCCTTAAAATCACTCGAAGCATTTTCTACTGCCTTATATACGTTGCCATCTTGCGTATATGTGTAAACTAAATGATTGTCGCCGGGATTTCCTTCAATAAACTGTATGTTTGAGCGTGCTTCAGATAAAGTAGATTCTGTCACTATTTCAGACAAATTATCAGCAGCTTTAACAGTGGCAGGGAATAAAGTATTTACAAATAAAGCCATGCTGAGAATAGCTGATAATATTTTAAATTTTGTGTTCATAATGAATACATTCCTTTCAATGAAAATTATTAGTGCGCACAATATATTTATACACTAATTTGGCCTTTTTTGCTATCAAGGTAATGTAAATTATGGAATAAAAATATGTAAACTTATGCTATTTAAACATTATAATATCTTAACATTGCAGTCAAAAATGTGTGTGTGTTGAAATTAATAAACTTATAGCACAGCAATTCAGTCAAAGCAAGCGGTATAAGTACGGCTTTAAAATCCAAAATAAAGGATGTGTTACCTTGTCAGTTAAATTTTTAATGGGAAATGAGGCTATAGCCCAGGGTGCGGTCCATGCAGGCGTAAACGTGGTGTCAGGCTATCCTGGAACACCGTCTACCGAAATTTTAGAAACAGTGGCTAAAAATAACGACGGAAGCGTCTATGTTTAGTGGACGGTAAACGAAAAAGCTGCCCTGGAGGTAGGAGCAGGCGCCGCTTATTCCGGTGCAAGATCAGCTGCACCCATATGTATTTTACAAAGCTCATTTTTCATATAAAAACTCCTCCCTGAGAGTAACGTTAAAATCCTTTGCAAGACTGCGGAAATTTTCAGGAGTTATTGTCTGCCGCTTTGTTCCGCCCATGGACAGCACCTTTACAAGGATTTCAGCGGATTTTTCAATAGTGTGCATAAGTCCGAAGGTGGTGTCAAAATCCCTGCCTGCACAGAAAAGACCGTGGTGTGCCCAGATTGTGGTATCGTGTTTTTCCATAAGTTCGCTTGTCTTTTGGGCAATTACTTTTCCGCCCGGAACTTCCCATGGCACAACGCCGATTCCATCTGGGAATACAACAGGACATTCCGTTGCCATTTCCCAGAGCTCTCTGGTAAACACCTTACTGTCAAGAGGCAGCACAAAGGTCAGCGCAATAAGATTTGCAGGGTGGGCATGGTAAATAACCCGGTAATCCTCGCTTATCTCTTTTTTGACTGCATGATTCATAAGATGAGTGGGAAGCTCGCTGGTGGGACGTCCGCCGCCGGTAAGCCCCCATAGAATCTTGTATCTGCTTCCACTGTCGTCGATTTGAATAATTCCGATTGAATCCTCAGGACGGTCAAGTACGTTTTTGAAAAACTTGCCGCTTCCGGTAACGATAAAATATTCTCCGGCAAGCTGTGGCACAGACGCACCTATATCCTCAGCTTTACCCGAAAAGTCAAGGCAGGCTGTTATTTCCTCAACTTCGTCCGGCTTCATTCGGTAGGAAAGATTTCCGCCGTTACGCTCGTGCCAGCCCATATTCCAGCCGTCATTTGCCATTCTTATAAAATCCTTTACCGCTTGTAACTGTAATATTTCCATTTGTATCATCTCCGTTTATATGCGTTTTGAAAGTGTGTTTTCTTCGTATTTTTGTACTTCTTTGAACCAATCCATGCCGCTTGGGACATTTTCCGTTTCGCAGTAGTAGTTCCATATATCCCCCAGCGGGAGCATTTTCAGCTCCTCCTGCGCTGCCATGAGTTCGGTCATATTTCCGCTTTCCTGTAGTTTTTTCAGATAATTGTGTGGCGTCAGCAAAGCGTTTAACAGCGCTTTTTGAATGTTTCTCAAACCTGTTGCCCAGGCACTTATTCGGTTTATTCCCGCATCGAAATAGTCTGATGCGATATACACCCGGTCAAGCGCATTATTGGCAACAATCTCATTGCAGATTGCCCGTGTTTCATCGTCAAAAAGCACAACATGGTCGCTGTCCCAGCGAACAGGTCTTGTGATATGAAGCGCCATTTTATCAAAAAACAGCAGTATGGAGGAGATTTTATCGGACACCTGCTCTGTTGGGTGGTAGTGTCCGTTGTCCATCAAAGGCATAATGCCGTTTTTTGCGGCATAGCTTATGCAAAATTCGGAATTACCTACGGTGTAGGATTCCAGCCCGATTCCGAAAACCTTCGATTCAAGCGCCGGCAGTACTTTTTCTTTGTCGTAAGCTTCAGAGAGTATTTCATCAAGGCTTTCCTTATAGCGTGCTCTCGGTGCAAACCGGTCAGCAGGAATGTCCTTAAAACCGTCGGGAATCCAGATGTTCATCACGCAAGGCTCGCCCGTCTGGTTTGCAAAGTATTCCGCAATTTTAAGACAGCATTTTCCGTGAGAAATCCAGTAACGCCGCACGTTTTCGTCAGGACTTGAAAGCGTAAGTCCGTTTTTAACCATAGGATGAGAAAAGAATGTAGGATTAAAATCCAGCCCGAGATTACGCTTCCTTGCAAATTTCACCCACTTTTCAAAATGTCTCGGTTGAAGCTTATCACGACTGATGGTTTCTCCCGGCTCACCGATAGCATAGCTTGCGTGAAGATTAAGCTTGTGTCTGCCTGGAATCAGGCTTAACGCTTTGTCTATATCGTCCATAAGCTCCTGGGGAGTGCGCGCCTTGCCGGGGTAGTTTCCGGTGGTCTGTATTCCGCCGCTCAGCTGCTGGCGGCTGTCAAAGCCTGTTACATCGTCCCCCTGCCAGCAATGCATTGAAACCGGCACTTTTTTCAACACCTCAATGGCTTTGTCGGTATCGACGCCGAAATCTTCATACAGCTTTTTAGCCGCAACGTATCTTTCTTTGATTGTCATATGAATCATTATCCTTTCTGTAGTATTTTATTTCAAAAGAGTTTTTTACCCATTCTCTTGCCGTCTGTAAATCGGGAAGCTCGCCTGCGCTTATCATCTGACACATAAGATTTCCGATAGCAGTCGCTTCCACCGGTCCGGCGCAGACAGTTTTGCCCGATGCCTGAGCGGTAAGTCTGTTGAGGTAGTCAGCATTTGCTCCGCCGCCGATAATATGAATTTTGTCAAAGCGTTTCCCGGTAACGGCTTCAATTTCTGCGGCGGTATTTTTGTAGCATTTTGCAAGGCTCTGATACATGACACGTGCCGATTCCGACACAGTTTTGGGAACCTGCATACCTTTTTCCCGGCAATAGCCGTTAACTGATTTAATCATGCTTTTTGGAGCGAGGAAACGCTTGTCGTTGCAGTCAATTACAGAATCTATGTCTGCACTCTCCGCCATTTTGCAAAGTTCCGAAAAGGAAAAGCGGTGGTTAAGTTCCTTTTTCAGATTCTGAATCAGCCACAAGCCCATTATGTTTTTTAAAAATCGGTATCGGTAATCATACCCTCCTTCGCTGGTGAAATTAAGTCTGCGGCTTTTGTCGGAGCAGTCAGCCATACTGCGCTCTGTTCCCATAAGCGACCAGGTCCCCGAGCTGATAAACAAGGTCGGTTGGTTATCGGGAATTGCCATTACGGCAGAAGCAGTATCATGTGAAGCCGCTAAGACTACATTTGTGCTGTAGCCTATTTCACAGGATATTCGGGGAGAGGTCCTGTCAAGAAGTGTCCCCGGAGGCTTGATTGGTTGAAACAATCTGCAAGGCAGCCCCATGGCTTTGATAATATCAAAACTCCAGTTTTTTGTGATAGGATCTATTAGTTGGGTGGTAGTGGCATTGGTATATTCCTGAGCTTTTTTTCCTGTCAGCAGAAAGTTGAAATAATCGGGAATCATAAGCATACTTTCTGCACGTTCTATTTGCATGGGGTCGCTCTTTTTTATAGCTGCAAGCTGATAAATTGTATTGAACAGCTGTTTTTGAATCCCCGTTAAAGCATACAGCTTTGTTTCGTCAATGACCTCCGAAATGATTTTATCGGCGTTGTTTGTTCTGCTGTCCCTGTAGCTTACAGCGTTTCCGATAAGGGAATTATTCTTGTCAAGCAAAACAAAATCCACGCCCCAGGTGTCTATTGAAACGCTTTCGGGAACTGTGCCCATTTCGCCGCAAAGCTTCATTCCACGCTTTATTTCGGAAAAAAGTCTGTCTATATCCCAGCACAGAGCGCCGTCCTTAACTGTCAGAGCGTTTTCAAAGCGGTAAATTTCTTTTGTGCATATTCTGCCGTTTTGTGCAAAACCGAGAATGTGCCGTCCGCTTGAAGCGCCAATGTCAATAGCAAGATAGTATTTCATTTTATATCCTCCGTTTGATTTGTTGATATAATTATATCAATAGAAGAGCCGTCAGGCGATTCCTCAGAACGATAAAATGTTCTTGAAACAGGTTTGCAAAGCAAACAGGAGCTGAAAGCTCCGTAGGGTGTGATAGCACCTTGTTTCAAGGTTATTATACCATTCGGCAAGCAACAAAAAAAGGACTCACTTTGACTGAAAAGGAGTCCTTATTTGCACTTGGTATTCTGTTTTGATTCAGCGGATTTTGGTGTGAAAATCCCGGTATTTCTTAGGTGACATATTAAAGCGTGAGTTAAAAAGCCTGTGAAAATAGCTGATGTTTTCGTATCCTACTCTGAGACACACTTCCACCACGGTGAGGTTGGTGGATTTGAGCAGGAACGCCGCATGATTCATTCTTTTTATCTGCATAAGCTCGGTAAACGTTTTGCCTGTCTGCTTTTTTATAAGCCTGCTCAGCCAGCTTAAATCGTAATGCATAAGTCCTGCCAGGTCTGACAGTTCTCCGTCACGGTAATGCTCCTCAACATATTTTAGCACGGACATAATAACCATCTGCTCGCTCATCTCTTCGCCGTAAACCGCCTTGTCGGTATGGTTCATAAGCTGTAAGAAAAGCAGTCCCATTGTGTACTGATTTATGCTTCGTTTGTTGTTCTGCTCGTTTACCAGCGTCCAGATGAGATTTTCAATAAGATTCTGTACGGGAAGCACGTCCCTTACCTTAAAATGCAGATACTCCACTCCAGACTTTGAATTTTTAAGTCCGCTGACAAGGAATTCACGCAGCTGGTTTTACTCACCGTCGATCATCTTCAGGGTAGTATCAAAAAATTCCGGCAGAATTATAAAATTTACCGCTATATCATTCTCTCCAGCAGGCAGTATTTCCTGAACGGTGTTCTTGTTAAGAAAAAGCAGGTCACCTTTCTCGGCTTTTACAACCGTGTCGTTGAGATAGTGGGTAGTGCTTCCCGAACACATATAAACTACTTCTATATAGTTGTGAGTGTGGGGAGGAAAATGCACAAATCTGGTGTGGGGACGTATTGTTATAAGCTTTCCGTCATTAAGCAGCCGTCTGGAGTCTATCTCCATAGATTCAGGAGGCATATATATCCCTCTGTTGAGACCCTCGCCTTTAAGCAGCTGTTTTTCTTCTTAGGTTATTACGCTCAGACGTTCCAGCAGCTGTTGATTCATTTGTAACGCCTCTTTCCTCAGTTATATTTCAAATTCAAATTGATAACTTCCGCTGCCCAGCATCTTTTCAATACCCGGCAGAATTAATTGAGCCCCGGCGTTTTCGGGAATGGTGCAGCTAAACCGAACTTTGCCGCCCGACATTTCATAGGCTGTTTCAATTGTGCCAAAGCTTGTTTCAAATCCGCCGCCTGCACTTTTGAAGCCTGTAAAGATGGGCTTTATAGTAATATGCTCGCCGTCAAGCTTAATTCCCAGCACGTATTCGTAAAACCAGTTGAGCACGCAGCCGAAGGAGTAGTGATTAAAGCTGTTCATGGAGCATAATCCGCCGAAGCCTTTTTCATGGGTGAAGCTGTCCCATCGCTCCCATATTGTGGTTGCGCCCTGGGTTACGGGATAAAGCCAGCCGGGGCATTTGGTGGAAGTCATAAGCTTGTATGCAGTTTCATTGTAACCGCCGCTGCTGAGCATAGGAAGAATGGGACCTGTACCGAAAAATCCGGTAGTCAGCGTGTAATCCGCCTCACGCACCTTTCGGTCAAGATGGGCAAATGCAGCCTTCTTTACATTGTTGTCAAACATATCAAAACTCAGTCCGATTGAATAGCTGCCCTGAGTGTCGCAGCAGGTCATGCCGCTTTTAGGGTCTACAAATTTTTTGTTCCAGAACGCCTTGGTTTTATTGAAGATTTCTAAGTAGTATTTTTCATCGGAAATTCTTCCCGTCAATGCGGCAAACTTGCTCATAAGAGCGGCGATTTTTCCGTAAAAAGCGTTCCATACAAGAGAGTTGTCGGCCTTTTCGGGAGCAAGCCAGTCGTCGATGGGACAGGTGTAATCAAGAGAGGGAAGCCCTTTATTCTCAAGATATGTCATGTATTTTTGCATACAACTATAATATTTTTCAACAGCCTCGGTTTCACCGTAAAATCGGTTAAGCTCCTCAAGGATTATAAACATTGCGCAGCCGTAGGTAATTCCTCCGAATCCGCCTCCTACCGGCGCTACATCTGGGAAATTGCCATCCTCGTCCTGACAGTCGGCAATACATTCAAGATATTTCAGATAGAAATTTCTCGCCCTTGACTGATAAAGCGCCGTACGGCAGAAAACGTGAGCGTCGCCCGTCCAGCCCATGCGTTCGTTGCGTTGAGGGCAGTCGGTGGGAATGCTGATAAAATTGCACAGCTGGCTGTATTTTACGTTTTCAAAGAAACGGTTGCAAAGCCCATTGTCGGTGTGAAGCTTTCCGCTTACGACAACGCTTGAAAGCAGAATGCTCTGAACGTCCTGCAGCGGCAAAGGCTCATCTACTCCCGAAATTTCTATATACCTGTAGCCGTGAAAAGTGAATCTGGGACAGAAAACCTCGCCGTTTTCACAACCCGATAAGATGTATGTGTCAACGCAGGCGGCGTCCCTGAGATTAGCCTGAAGCAGTCTGCCTGCAAGCTGACCGTATTCCGGCAGGGGAGGGTAGAGCATTTCGCCGTAGCGAACAGTGATTTTATCTCCTCTTTTTCCTTTGAATCTTATCTTTGGAACTCCTGCGATTTCCTGTCCCAGGTCGTAGATATATATCCCCTCGGCAGGACTTGAAACCGACTTTGCCGTAAAAATCTCAACAGGTCTGACTGCTGTAAAATAATTTCCGCTCAACTGCGGCTCACGGTAATTAACAGGTGGATAGGTCCGGAAAAAGCCGGGCAGTGAATCAAATGAAGGGATTTTCGGAGGAGTGATTTCTACAGGCTTTTTCATTTCGTTAACGTTAAAGCCGGGCTTTGAAAAATCCTTGTAGATAAAATCCTTGCGAGCGTCGTAATATTCGCCGTAGTAAAGCCCGGAGAATTTAAAAGGACCTTCTCCGTAATAGTCCCAATCGCCGCAGTTTGTCACATAAATATCCTGCGAGCCGTCTGCGTAATCTATTATTATCTGTGCCAGAAGGCTTTCCTTATCTCCCCAGAAATTAAAACAGCCCAGCACAAAGGTCTGCGCGCCGTTCCACCAGCCGGAGGAAAGGGTAAAGCCTATTCCGTTTTCGCCACTGTTCAGCAGGGAGGTTATATCATAGGTCTGATAATACAAATGCCTGTCAAAATGGCTTGAACCAGGAGCAAAATAGGCGTCAGTTACAGGGCTGCCGTTTATTCGGCAGTCGTAAATGCCCCGTGATGTGGCGTAAAGTCGGGCTTTTTTCACCGGCTTTTTCACGCTGAAATTTCTCCGCAGCATGGGAAGCGCATGACAGTCGGGTTTAAAGAGACTGAATTTACGACTTTCGCCGCCTTGCAGCTCAAACCCGTTGAGGCTGTCTTTTTCATAAAATTGATTGGACGGCTCACGTAGATAGCTAAGTCTGATTCCGTCAAAATGCGCCCGGCTGTCTGCCCCCACTCCGTAGCCTATGCTGCACATGTGAGGAAAGGTAACGACGTCGTTTCCCCCAAGTGGGTTTACCTGCCTGAAATCAACCTCCGCGCCGTCAAAAATAAGGCGGATATTGTTGCCCGTTACGTCAAGTTTTATGTTGTGGGGCAGATTTTTGTTCTGCTCTGTAACAAGTCCGCCCAGAGATACAGTACCAAAAGGTATATCGGCTCTGTCGTCGGGATGATAGCCCACCCTGTATATATTGACCCGGGCAGGAAAAACCGATATGTCCAGCTCGTAGTAGATGTAATTTTCCCCTTGGATAAGGTACTCGTTTTTCTCCCGGTCAAGCAGGCGTGGGTCGTTTGCACCCAGCACAAGTCCAGCCTTTGTGCCGCTGCGGATTGTTATGCATGATGTCATTGAGAAGATGCCGATATAGTCTGAGGCGAGATAATATTCAGGCGCTCCTATCCATTTCGCTCCGTTCCACGCCGAATAGCCGCCGTCCATAAGTCCTGTTTCAAAGGTGGTTTTTGCAATGCATTTATCTCCGTTTTCGGTATCTGCAATCACGCAGACAAAATATTTGGTGCGTGGCTGAAGAGGCTTTCCCTCATACCTGATATTTCGGGAAGCAGATGATTTGATTTCTCCGCTGTCCCACATATCAAAGCAGTGTTCAGCCGTTCCCACCAGAATACGGAAGGATTTCTGTTTTAGATTATTTTCATCTGAGGAAAATCTCCAGCTAAACAGCGGATTTACAATGTCAATTCCCAAAGGCGAGTTTTCATCGTTTATAAGTATCTCGCTGATAACTGAACTGTTGACTATACAGCTCATAAAATCACTCCCTTGCCGCCTGTACCATTGCTTCGCAGATTTCCGGAGCGGAAATGCTGAAATCACCCCGGTCGATAAGCTTCATTGACATAATATTTCCATCGTCCCACCAGAAGGCGGTAATGCCGTATTCCTTTGCTTTGCTAACAAAATATGCCGCATATTCTGCTCTTGCCTGGTCATTTCCTCCGTTTTGCGCTCCAAACTCTCCAACAATAACCGGCGTTCCCTGAGCTTTGATTATCTTTTCGTCAAGGCGTGCAAAAATAGTGTCAAGAACATTCTGGTCCTCTTCTGTCCACTCGCTGCGCTTACCGGTGCAGAAGTCGCTTGGGTCATAAATGTGGACTTCGGAAATCAGATGATTTTTCACTGTGTCTTTCGGAACGACAAATCCGGAGACCTGAGAATCTGCTGAAGATGCGCCGTAGGTGTTGCAGATAATATTACGATATGAATTGTTGCCGCCGGTAGCTCTTACGGTATCCACAAAAAGTTGATTAAGGTCGTTTACTACGGCGTAATTTTCCGCTGTAGACCCGTTCCAGTTTGAATCTACATCAAGGATTTCGTTAAAGCCTTCAAACAGCAGGTGTTCGTCGTAATCCGCAAAATATTCGGCAATCTGAGTCCAGAGGTCTGCAAATCTTGCGCTGATTTCATCATAGTTTGCAGGGTCAGCCCTGAGCCATGCCTCTTCACCGCCGCCGCTGTCGTGGTGTACGTTTATAATGCAGTACATATCTTCCAAGATAACGTAGTCCACAACCTCCTTGACTCTTTCCAGCCACTTCTCATTAATCTTGTTGTTTTCGTCAGTGTTTTGCAGCCAGGTTACAGGAATACGAACCGCATTGAAGCCCTGAGCTTTAATGGCTTGTATAAGCAACGGACTTGTAACTTTATTGCCCCAGGAGGTTTCATAATCCTCAGGTTCGCCGTCAACAATACCTTCCGTATAGCCGTCGAGGGAATTACCCACATTCCAACCCAGCACCATGTTTTTTACCGAGCTTTCAGCGTCCTCAAATTCCTCTGCGGAAAAAGTTCCGATGTGGGGGTTGGCTTGGGTTGTGTTTTCACTTAAGTTGTCTGAAGCATTGCTTTCACTTGCCTGACTGTTTTCAGTACTTTGACAGGAAGCCATAGTTACTATTCCCGTACAGCAAATCAGCAAAGCCAATACTTTTTTAATCATAATGCAGTCCTCCTATGCACTTGTTTTTCTATATTATATCACAGGACAACTTGCGGAAAAATATCTTGCTTTTACTGAAAAAGTGTCCTTATTTGCACATATATTATGATACATTATTTTAATGCAATCGTCAACAATTATAGAGAGAAATCTTTGCTATGCAGAAAAAAACAGCAGGTAAGAGTGTTCAATCTGCATAGCTGAATACATTTTGCGGTATATTTAACACGATGTCCGAATATATTGTCTTAGCAAGATAAAACAAACTAAGATTTTTAGGAGGACGCATTTATTATGGGAACTATGGAGTTTAAAGTTAATCGGGAGACCTTTACGGTCGGCCGAACCGTGCTTGATACGACGGTGGAGCAGGCTGTGGAGAGGGATTTTGTTCTTCCTGATTACTACCCTGATATTTTCAGGATTTTAAAATGCCGTGTGATACCTAAAATTATGTCGCATAGCATTAATGGTGAGAAAATGACATTTGAGATGTCGGTACTGATAAGAGTTATGTATCAGAGCGAGGGAAGCTGCAAGGTAAATTGTCTGGAGCAGAAGCTTAATTATTCCAAGTCGGCTGACTTAAGCGGCGAGTGTAAAAACCCAATGATTACCGTTACTCCTCATGTGGATTACATAAACTGCCGTGTGGTAAATCAGAGAAGACTTGACGTAAGGGGAGCGGTTTCGGCAAGGGTTAAGGTAGTCTGCGAAAAAACGCAAGCGGTAGTATCCGACGCCTTTGGGGCAAACATCCAGCTGAAAAAGTCCCTTGTCACATATCCCTCAAAGCGTCTGACCGCATCAAAGCGTGTAACCGTAATCGAGGAGCTGGAGCTGGGCGCTTCAAAACCTGCGGTAGGTGCGGTACTCCGTTCCGACTGTACCGTATTCCCTCAGGAGCAGAAAATTATAGCAGGAAAGCTTATAACTAAAGGCGACGCTGAAATTTCAATGTTGTACACCTGCACCGATTCTTCCGGGGAAGATTCGGTGGAATCAATGAAATTTACAATACCCTTCAGCCAGATTATAGATATAGACGGCATTGACGAAAGCTTTGACGCCTTTGTTGACATTACTCCGTCGAGCTGTGATATAATTCCGAAATCGGAAAACTCATCATCTCTTGAATGTGAGCTTGTGATGCTGGTAAACTGCACAGCAGTAAAATTTGAAACCTGTGAGATTGTTACCGACGCATATTCCACCTGTTACGAATGTGAAATGGAATACAGTGATTGCAGCATCGAAAGCGTGCCTGTCAGAATAGACGAAACACATACGTCGGATACCAGAATAAGCTATGATGACGATGAAATATCTTGCATTTACGACTGCTGGTGCGATATAAACAATATTTCCTCCAGATATGATGAAACAAGCGGAAAATATATTGTTTCGGGCAACGTTATTTTCTGCCTTATAGGAAAAAATGAAAGCAATTCGCCCGTATATCTTGAAGCAGAGTCTCCCTTTGAGCATGAGCTTGCCGCAGAGTATTCGTCTGAATGTGCAGTAGAGCCTAAAGTGTGCGTTAAGAGCTGCTCCTATCATCTTACCGACAGTCATACCGCCGAGCTGAAAGCCGAACTTAAAATTGGCGGCTATGCCTGTGAGCAGTCGGCAAAGAACATGCTGTGCGAGCTGAAAGTTTGTACAGATAAGCCCAAGGAAAAACAAAAGGGCTATGCGCTTAAGCTTTGTTATTGCAGCGAAAATGAGGATATCTGGGAAATAGCCAAGAAATACTCCACCTCAATCAATGCAATAATGGAGGAAAATGAGCTGTCGGGCGATAAACTCAGCGACTGCGGAATGTTGCTTATACCTTTAATGAATTGAATCCGGAGGAAAGAAATATGACGAACGATATTTACACAGACATTGCGACCCGAACCGACGGAGATATCTATATCGGCGTCGTGGGACCTGTCAGAACGGGAAAGTCCACCTTTATCAAACAATTTATGGAGAATTTCGTTATTCCCAACATTGAAAGCGATTATCGCAGGGAAAGGGCAATCGATGAGCTCCCTCAGTCGTCGGGGGGGAAAACCATCATGACTACCGAGCCTAAATTCATACCTGAAGAAGCGGTGGAAATTTCCCTTGACGGCGGAACGAAATTCAACGTCCGAATGATTGATTGCGTGGGATATATTATCCCCAGCGCCATAGGCTATTTTGAGAATGAAATGCCCAGAATGGTGGTTACGCCGTGGTTTGACACGGAAGTACCCTTTAATATGGCGGCAGAGGTGGGAACAAGAAAGGTAATAACAGAGCACAGCACCATCGGGCTTGTTGTTACAACCGACGGCACTATAACCGACCTTCCCCGTGATGAGTATGAGGAATGTGAAGAAAGGGTAATAGCCGAGCTTCAGAGTATCAATAAGCCCTTTGTAGTGCTTATGAACAGCGTTTATCCCGATTCTCTTGAAGTACAGCAGCTTTGCAAGGAGCTGTCGGAAAAGTACAAAGCGACAGTTATGCCAATAAACTGCCTTGACCTTTCTGAGGAGGATATAAAAAATATCCTTACTCAGGTGCTGTACGCATTCCCAATTAAAGAGATAAACATTGAAATGCCTTCGTGGATAAACAGCCTTGACAAGGGTCACTGGCTTAAAGAAGCGGTGTTCTCCCACATAAGAAGCGCCGCTGCTCAGCTTACCAATTTAAGACAAATCAACGACTGCGCCGAGGAAATCGCCCTGTGCGAGTATGTTACCGAAAGCAGAGTGAAAAGCATTGATTTAGGCAGCGGAAGCGCAGTTATCTCGGTGGGAATACATCAGGATCTGTTCTTTAAGATAATCGGCGAGGCTACAGGTCTTACTATTGAAAATGAAAGCGACCTTATGCCGCAGATTCTTGAGCTGGTGAGAATAAAAAATAAGTTCTCAAAGTTTGCTCAGGCGCTTGAGCAGGTGGAAGAAACAGGCTACGGAATCGTTATGCCATCTATGGATGAGCTTTCGCTGGAGGAACCGGAGGTAATAAAGCAGGGCGGCAAATACGGTATCAGACTGAAAGCAACCGCGCCTTCAATTCACATGATGAAAGCGTATATCAATACGGAGGTAGCGCCCATTGTGGGTTCTGAGAAACAGTCGGAAGAGCTTGTGCTTTATATGCTCAACGACTTTGAGGAATCACCTCAGAAAATCTGGGAAAGCAACATTTTCGGAAAGTCCCTTCACGAGCTTGTAAACGAGGGGCTTCACGCAAAGCTTGCAAAGCTGCCTTTTGATGCAAGAATGCGTCTTAAAGAAACTATCGAGCGAATGATAAACGAGGGCTGCTCCGGGCTTATATGCTTTATACTGTAACAAGCTGTAACAAAAAACGCAGGTGTTCTTAAAAAAGAATTCCTGCGTTTTAACGTGTATTTATGTAATAATAATCGTCAAGGGCAAAATCAATTAAGACCCAAGGCAAAGGTTATGGGAACGCCGAAAAGCACGCCTGCGTTAGGCTGAGAAAGATCGCCCGTAACCTTGATGATTGCGTTTTTGGCGTCCTCAAGCTGCTCGTCTTTTACGGCAACGAAAATGGTTTTTCCCTTCATTGCAGGGTCTTCGCCTTTGAGAATCTCTCTCAGCAGACCTATTGTAGGAAGATTGTCCATTCCCGAAATAGACTTTGCCATTCCAACACTGTCGATGGCAGTGCCTCCTCTTACGCCTACCTTGGCAAGCTCCCTCATAATGTCGTCTACAAGCTCGGTTCTTTTGATGATTAAAAATAACAGCTGCATAGTTTTCTCCTTTCATTTATACTTATTTTTAAAGTCTATATGACTTTGATTTGTAAATTTGAAAATGCAGGTTTATTTGCACGGCTTAAAGGCTGCCGCAACCCAGTCTTCCTTTTCTCTGATTTCTATAATCTCAAACCCCTTGGACTGGATAACGTTGAGAACCTCGTCTTTTCTCAGATTGATTATTCCTGAAACTATCAGGGTACCGTCCGGCTTTAAAAACCGTGAAAAAATTCCGCTCATTCCGATAAGCACGTCGGCAACGATATTTGCGCATACCACATCATAATCACAGCCGATGTCATTTACAAGCGCATCATCGTCGATAACATTTCCGCAGCGAGCAGTGTACTTTTCCCGGGGAATGTGATTTTTCTCTGCGTTTTCTACGGCAATCTTCACCGAATTTGCATCAATATCAACAGCAAACGCCGAATCCGCACCCAGCAGTTTTGCCGCAATGGAAAGTATTCCGCTGCCGCAGCCCAGATCAAGCAACTTGCAGTTATCGGGAAGATATTTTTCAATAAGCTCAAGACAAAGCTGAGTTGTGTTGTGCTGTCCTGTTCCGAAGCTTGAAGCCGGGTCTATTTCAAGCACTTTGCGTTTTTCATCGGGATTAACCGTTTCCCAAGAAGGTTTGATAAGCAGCTTTTCGCCGACGCATAGCGGCTTGAAATACTGCTTCCAGTTGTTAGCCCAGTCCTCTTCACGAACATTTTTCAGCTCATATTCCAGCCTGCCGAACTGATCGTCTGCATCACGGCTTTTGAGAGCGGAAAGCTCCGACTTAATCGCTTCAAGATTTTCAAGCCCCTGAGCGTTTTCCGGCAGATAGACGGTTACGGTGGTTTCACAGTTTTTAAGTCCCATAAGGTCGTCGTCAATGTAATCCCAGTTTACCGACTTATCCTCAAGAAATGCGTTGAAATCCTCCGAATCCTTGATTACAAAGCCGTTTATGCCGTATCCCAGCAGCGAACCTGTAAGAGGTTCAACTCCCTGTGAAGATGTGAAAATATCAACTTCTATCCAGTTCATGTTAAAAAATATCCTTTCAAAAATAATACGCTTATATTATATCATAAAAAGAGCCGCAAGGCGATTCCTTAAAACGATAAAATATTCTTAAAACAATTTGCGAAACAAATTCGGAACCGAAGGTTCCGTTAAGTGCGACAGCACTTTGTTTTAAGGTTATTATAACACATTTACAGCCGATTGTCAAATAAATGTAAAATAAATCTTGTTCACTGAAAATGATGTTGCAACTGGCAATTCCGCTGCAAGAAATTCATTAAAAAATTGTGATAAACTTTTGAAAAAATCTATTGAAAAAAGACGAAGTGTGTGTTATAATACATCTGTACATGTAAGCTGTGTATAGAACGATAAACAGAGGGGGATAATATATGGATACAATGATGATTGTCGGCTGGGCGATAGCATTTGTCTTTTTCATTGTTGTGGAAATCGCAACCGCTAATGCGTTGGTTTCAATCTGGTTTGCTTTCGGGGCATTGATTTCAATGTTTTTTGCCATAGCTGATTTTGATTTTGTTGTACAGCTGACGGTTTTTGTGGTTGCGTCTTTAATACTGCTTATTGCCACCCGACCGTTGGTTAGAAAAATGCAGGGTGAAAAGTATCATACCAACTTTGAGCTTGATATCGGCAAAACCGCCGTTGTTACCGAAAGGATAGACAACGAGCTGGGAGAGGGAAGAGTTAAGCTTGACGGTACTAACTGGGCTGCCCGTTCGTCGGACGGTTCTGTTATCGAGCAGGGGTCTGTCGTTACCGTACAAGAGGTTGACGGAGCAAAACTGATAGTGGCAAAATAATTTAAACAAATCAGGGAGGTTGTATTTATGGAAGGTTTGATAATCGGGTTAATTGTTGTAATCGTGCTTTTGATTGTAGTAATCAGCAACATTAAAGTTGTGCCACAGGCGTATGTTTATGTAGTTGAAAGATTCGGTGCGTTTCATGCCGCATGGGGAACGGGACTTCACGTTACAGTGCCCTTTATCGATAGGGTGGCAAAGAAGGTTTCAATCAAGGAACAGGTTGTGGATTTCAAGCCTCAGTCGGTAATTACAAAGGATAACGTAACTATGCAGATTGACACGGTAGTATTTTTTCAGATTACCAATGCAATGCAGTTTACTTACGGAGTTGAAAGACCTATTTCCGCAATAGAGAACCTTACGGCTACGACGCTGCGTAATATTGTAGGCGATATGGATCTTGAAGCTACCCTTACTTCCCGTGATTTTATCAACACCAACATCACAAAAATCCTTGACGAAGCTACCGACAGATGGGGCATCAAGGTGCAGAGGGTTGAGCTTAAAAATATTCTGCCTCCAGCTGAAATCCGCGACGCAATGGAAAAACAGATGAAGGCCGACCGTGAAAGAAGAGAAAAGGTTATTCAGGCGGAAGCCGAAAAGAAATCACAGATTCTGGTGGCTGAGGGTGAAAGAGAGTCTAAGATTCTCCGTGCTCAGGCTGAAAAAGAAGCCAAGATTCTTGAAGCGGACGCCGTTAAGCAGCAGAAAATACTTGAAGCCCAGGGCGAGGCTCAGGCTATCGAGATGGTTCAGCAGGCTATCGCAGACAGTCTTGTTAAACTGAATCAGGCTAACCCCAACGAGCAGGTTATTCAGCTCAAGAGCCTTGAAGCGTTTGCAAAGGCTGCGGACGGAAAGGCCACAAAGATTATTATCCCCAGCGAGATACAGGGACTTGCGGGTCTTGCTACGGGAATAAAAGAAGTTATAACCGATATGTCAAAACAGTAAAAATATCCACACTGCCTTCCGATAAAGCTTTCGGCAGGCAGTTCTTTTTATTTAACCGACAGGTTTGTAGCAATAATTGACCGAGATAAATTTCATTCCATAAATTGCTTATAAAGCTGCTGCATACTGCAACTTTGGTCTGGTAATAATTATATTATCAAACTGTTCAGGAGTTAATATGCAGTACAATAAGGTTGAAATAAGCGGAGTAAATACCTCCGAGCTTACCGTTTTAAAAGAATCCGAAAAGCTGGAGCTTTTAAAGAAAGTCAGCAAAGGTGACAAAGCCGCAAGAGAAGAGCTTATAAAGGGCAATTTAAGACTTGTTCTCAGCGTTTTGCAAAGGTTTGTCAACAGGGGAGAATCTGCCGACGATCTGTTTCAGGTGGGGGTAGTTGGACTTATAAAGGCGATAGATAATTTTGATATCAATCTGGACGTAAGGTTCAGCACCTATGCCGTGCCTATGATTTTAGGGGAACTGAGAAGATTTATGAGGGATTATCAGCCTCTGAGAGTAAGCAGGTCTCTCAGGGATATGGCGTATAAAGCGATGCAGGCAAAGGAACGGCTTATAAACAAAAATCAGAAAGAGCCCACCATTGACGAAATCGCCAAGGAAATAGGTGCAAAGAGAAGCGAGGTGGTTACGGCGCTCGAATCTGTAAGCGAACCTATAAGCCTCTATGAGCCGGTATATTCCGACTCCGGAGATACGCTTTTTGTGCTTGACCAGGTAGGCGATAATAACGACGCTTCACAATGGCTTGAGGAGCTTTCCTTAAAAGAAGCTATCAATTCTCTTCAGCCGAGGGAAAAAAATATTCTTTTTCTGAGGTTCTTTCAGGGCAAAACTCAGGTGGAAGTGGCAAAAAGCATTGGTATTTCTCAGGCCCAGGTTTCACGACTGGAAAAAGGAGCATTAAACAGAATAAAATCTCAGTTGTAAAGCGACCTATTTCGACATATGTAAATAATAATTAAAATATTTGTAGTTAAATTCTATATGTGTATCATATATAAAATGAAATAATTGCGTGCTCTTGCATTTGCGTATAAAGTTTGTTATACTATGATTACTAAATGTTTAACAATCTGCATTAAGGAGGGGCACTGTGTAATGAATAATAAAATCAGGCTTCTTATTGCAGTTGATGATGAAACTCTACGCAGCCGATGTATTTCGGCATTTTCATTGCCGAATATTAATCTTATCAAATGCGGCGCAGACAACGTTCTGATAGAAGTGACGGTAATGAAATATAAGCCTCACGCCGTTATTATCAGTAGCGACAATCTCGAAAAACGCATAGCGCGGTCGTTGGTAAAGGACCTTAGTGCAATGAATCAGTCGCCCATAATCATAAATTTATACACATATGAAAATTACGGGCTTATTGAAGACCTTGAGAATCTTGGCGTAAGCCGAAGCTATTCAGCGCCTTTTGATTTGGAACAAATTGCAGCTGATGTCTGCAATCTTTGCAGTCTGATACCGGTTGACGTCAAAGAGGGCTTCGGAGAAATAAGACGCAGGATTTATGATGTTATGTGTATTTTCAATTTCAACAACTCTATGCAGGGCTACAACTATATCAGAGAAGCGATTTTTATTGTGGTTACACAAATGAACGGAAAGTTCAATTTCTCTAAGGACATATATCCGAAAATCGCCGAAAAGTATGAAATATCCGCCGCATCGGTAGAACGTGCGATAAGAGTTTCAATAAGCAATTCATGGAAACGCACCAACGAAAATATAAGGAGGATGTTTTTCAATCGAAACAGTCTGAAAAACTATAATAAACCCACCAACAGCGAATTCATTCTTACAATTTCCGATTACATAAAAAGCGAGTTTTCCGATTTTCTTGATGAAGTAAAGAAGGAAAAAGAATTATTGACTTCGGATAACAGCCGATAAGGTTATCAGACAAGCCGCATTCTGCATATTTTTTATGCAGGGGGTGGCTTTTATGATTTGCAGCTTTTCAAGTCTGAGAAACAAAGAGGTGGTTAATCTTAAAACCGGTTTGAAGATAGGATACGTTGACGATATTGAAATCGACACATTGAGCGGAAGCGTGGTTTCGCTTGTGGTTTACGGAAAGATGAGAGCCTTCGGAATTATGGGAAGGGATGAGGATATAATCATTAAATGCAAGGACATCGAGCTTATCGGCGAGGATACCATTCTGGTGAGATTCGATAATGATGCAGTGTGCACAAAATCGAGAGTTTTAAGTGTTGAAAATTTGTTGAAATAGTTACCGCAATTTTGTTGCAATTTTTTCAGTCATATGGTATAATATTAAAGCAATTCGCACGTCTTAGCTTTTGCTGTGGTTCCTGATTGTTCAGGTGAAGGCAAGTCAAGCGGGACGGAGGATACAAAATCCGTTTAAACGGAAATAAAAAACCAAACAGGAGGTTACTACAATGGGAGTAGTATCAATGAAGCAGCTTCTTGAGGCCGGAGTACATTTCGGTCATCAGACAAGAAGATGGAACCCGAAAATGGCACCGTACATTTTCACAGAGAGAAACGGAATTTACATTATTGACCTTCAGAAGACGGTCAAGAAGCTTGAAGAAGCTTATATGTTCATCCGTGACATTTCCGCAGAGGGCAAGGAAGTACTTTTCGTAGGTACAAAGAAGCAGGCAAGCGAGTCTGTTAAGGAAGAAGCTCTCAGAGCCAATGCGCACTATGTAAACGCAAGATGGCTGGGCGGTATGATGACAAACTTCAAGACTATCCAGAGAAGAATCAAGAGACTTGAGCAGCTTCATGCTATGGAGGCTGATGGAACTTTCAACCTGCTGCCTAAGAAAGAGGTTGTAAAGCTCAATCTTGAGATTGAAAAGCTTGAAAAGTTTATGGGCGGTATCAAGAACATGAAGACTCTTCCGGGAGCTTTGTTTGTTGTTGACCCCCGTAAGGAAAAGATTGCGGTTTCCGAAGCTAAGAAGCTTGGTATACCCGTAGTTGCAATTGTTGACACAAACTGCGACCCTGATGATGTTGACTATGTTATCCCCGGCAACGACGACGCTATCAGAGCCGTTAAGCTGATTGCCGGCTGCATGGCTAACGCTATCATCGAAGGCAGACAGGGAGAGGATGCAGCAGCTGACGAGGCTGAAACTGAAACTGAGGCTGAGACCGAGGAAGCAGCAGCTGAATAATTTTGAAAGTTCAGGCAGGCACAAAATGTCTGCCTTGATTTCGGTATAAACAAAATTTGTTTGGAGGAATTAAAATGGGAAAAGTATCCGTTGCAGAAATTAAGGATCTTATGAAAGCAACCGGCGTAGGTATGATGGACTGCAAGAAGGCTCTTGAAGAAGCTGAGGGCGACACAGATAAAGCGGTTCTCATTCTCCGTGAAAAGGGACTTGCAACTCAGGCTAAGAAGAGCGGAAGAGTTGCCGCAGAAGGTATTGTAACTTCCGTTGTAGAGGGCAACGTAGGCGCAGTTGTAGAGGTTAATATCGAAACCGACTTCGCCGCTAACAACGACGAGTTCAAGGCTTTTGTTGCCGCAGTTGCCAAGACTGTTATCGAAAAGAATCCTGCCGACCTTGACGCACTCAAGGCTTGCACTATCAGCGGTGGAGATAAGACCGTTGAGGAAGCGCTTCAGGATCTGTTTATAAAGATCAGAGAGAACATGGTTATCCGTCGTTTCAGAAGATTAGAGGGCGTTCTTGTGCCTTACGTTCACGGCGGCGGAAGCATCGGTGTAATGGTTAAGCTTGAAACAGACCTTCCTGCTGACAAGGTTTATGAAGTTGGTAAGGACTGTGCACTTCAGGTTGCAGCTATGAACCCTGCATATCTTGACAAAGAGGCTGTTCCCGAGTCTGCTCTTGAGGAAGAGAAGAAGATTATGCTGGCTCAGATGGCTGACGATCCTAAGATGGCTAACAAGCCTGAGCAGGTTAAGGTAAAGATCGTTGAAGGCAAGATTGGAAAGTATTATTCCGAGAACTGTCTGCTTGAACAGGCTTTCGTTAAGGACGACAAGGTTTCGGTAGGCAAGCATGTTGAAGCGGTTGCAAAAGAGCTTGGCGGTTCGATAAAGGTTGTTGACTATGTACGTTTCGAGCGCGGCGAAGGCATCGAAAAGAAGGAAGAGAACTTTGCTGACGAAGTAGCTTCGATGATAAAGTAAAAGTATAATATCTTTGATAAAATATTCCGACGAGGACAGCTTTTATAGCTGTCCTCGTTTTTGCCCGGCGAATGTCGGGCTTTTTTGTTGTTGTATATCGGAGAGCGGAGATTGATTTGAAGTCAAAGATATGATATAATCATAAAAGACAGTTGTATTAAGTGTTGAAAAAAGAGTGTTTAACCGCTTAAAGAGGAGATAAGCTTAAATGTATAAAATTCTGATTGTGGAAGATGACAGCGGTCTGGCTGCCGCTATGAAAAAGCATATCAGCTCGTGGAATTATGACGTCCGCTGTGTGCATAATTTTGAAAATATCATTCCCGAATTTACCGAGTACGACCCTCATCTGGTGCTGCTTGATATTATGCTGCCCTTTTTTAACGGCTATCATTGGTGTACTCAGCTGCGTAAAATCTCAAACGTGCCGGTGGTGTTTATTTCCTCAGCCTCTGATAACATGAACATTGTAATGGCAATGAACATGGGCGGCGACGATTTTATACCTAAGCCTGTTGAGCCAAACGTAATGATTGCCAAAATTCAGGCTATCCTCCGCCGCACCTACGATATGGCAGGTAAGATTCCAATGCTGGAGCACAGAGGAGCGGTGCTCAATTTAAACGATACCACCCTGCTTTATAACGACCAGAGAATAGAACTTACAAAAAACGAGTTCCGCATTCTCCAGACCCTCCTTGAAAACAAGGGCAAGATTGTAAGCCGCGATACCCTTATGACAAAGCTGTGGCAGATGGACTGCTACGTTGAGGAAAACACCCTGACCGTTAATGTGGCTCGCCTGCGCAAAAAGCTTGACAGTGCAGGACTTACCGATTTCATTAAAACAAAGGTGGGAAGCGGCTATATCGTGGAGTAGGAGGCAGCTATGAAAAAAGGTAAGCTGATTTTAAAATACATCTATCAATATCGTTATACTGCGGCGTGTTTTTTGCTGTTCGCCCTGATTTTTGCCGCAGTGTTTTTGCTTTATGACCTGGAAGCGGAAGCCGTTTTATATGCATCGCTGTTGTGTATTCTGGCGGCAGCGGTAATAATCGCCGTCCGCTTTGTGAACTTTTGCAGACGCAGCAGGGAGAGGGAGTATATCCTTAAAAATCTGCTGATTATGACCGAAGCTCTGCCAACACCCGAAACCCCTGCCGAAGCCGACTATACAGAGATGGTGAACCGCCTGCGGGATGAAAACGCCGGGATAATTACAAAATACCGCAAGGAGCGTACCGAAAGCATCGACTATTATACTGCATGGGTTCATCAGATAAAAACCCCAATTTCGGTAATGCAGATGATACTTCAAAGCGAGGACAGCGACGAGCACCGTGAACTGTCAGCGGAGCTGTTTCGTATCGAGCAGTATGTTGAAATGGTGCTTTGCTATTTCAGACTGGACAGCGAATCCTCCGACTTTGTGTTCAAGAAGTATGACCTGAATGAGATTATCAGAAATGCCATCAGAAAATTTGCACCCCAGTTTGTCAGAAAACGCATAAATCTGAAATACGAGCCTACCGACGTCACGGTGCTCACCGATGAAAAATGGCTGTCCTTCATAATTGAACAGCTGCTTTCAAATGCTGTAAAATATACCGAAAGAGGTGAGATAACAATCTCAGTTTCCGATGATAAAATCCTGAGCATTACCGATACAGGCATAGGAATCGCCCCGGAGGATATTCCCCGCATATTTGAAAAGGGCTTCACCGGCTACAACGGCCGAGCCGACAAAAAGTCCACCGGGCTTGGACTGTATCTTTCCAAAAAGGCGGCTGATAAGCTTTCACACAAAATAAGCGTGGAATCCACGGTGGGGGAGGGCAGTACCTTTTATCTCGACCTCAGCTCAAAACCGCTGGAAATTGAATGATCTTGCAAAAATGTCACATTAAAAGCCGAAATGTCACACAAACCGATGTCGGACATTCGGCTTTTGTGCTATACTGAGATACAGAAAGACCGAAGTACGGTCAGAACAGGAGGTTTTCAAAATGGCAATTTTAGAGGTGCAGAACCTTGAAAAAATCTATACTACAAGATTCGGAGGAAATCAGGTTAAAGCTCTTTCAAACGTGTCCTTTACCGTGGAGCACGGCGAGTATGTTGCAATTATGGGCGAATCGGGCTCGGGTAAAACTACCCTGCTTAACATTCTTGCCGCCCTTGACAAGCCCACCAAGGGCGATGTCATTCTTGAGGGCAGACCGCTTTCACAAATAAGCGACAAGGAAATTTCAGCTTTCCGGCGTGACAATCTGGGCTTTGTGTTTCAGGATTTCAACCTGCTTGATACCTTTACCATAGAGGATAACATCTATCTTCCGCTGGTACTGGCAGGAATGCAGTACAAGGATATGAGGAGAAGGCTTGAGCCGCTGGCGGGAATACTGGGCATAAAGGATATTCTTTCAAAATACCCCTACGAGGTTTCGGGCGGTCAGAAGCAAAGAGCCGCGGCGGCAAGAGCCCTTATCACAAGTCCTAAAATTCTCCTTGCCGACGAACCCACCGGAGCCCTTGATTCCAAATCCTCAGACGAGCTGCTGGCGCTGTTTTCCGCCATTAACTACAACGGTCAGACCATATTGATGGTAACACATTCCACCAAAGCGGCAAGTCATGCGGAAAGAGTGCTGTTTATAAAGGACGGCGAGGTGTTCCATCAGATTTACAGAGGCGGCAGTACCAATCAGCAGATGTATCAGAAAATTTCCGATACTCTCACATTGCTTGCAACGGGCGGTGACAAAAATGAGTAGTCTGTTCCCTAAGCTTGCCGTTCAGGGCATACGCAAAAACGGCAGAATTTATCTGCCTTACATTCTCACCTGTGTGGGAATGGTAATGATGTACTATATCGTTTCCTACCTCACCTATTCCGACGCTGTTTACAATATGCACGGCGGCAGGGAGATTCAGAAAATTCTGTCCTGGGGCACGGGGGTAATAGCAGTGTTTGCGGTTATATTCCTGTTTTACACCAACTCCTTTATCATCCGCCGCAGGAAGAAGGAATTTGGTCTGTATAACATCTTAGGCATGGGCAAGAAAAACATCGCCGTAATACTTATCTGGGAAACCCTTATCACGTTTGTGATTTCCGTTGTAGCAGGTCTTGGACTGGGCATAGCCTTTTCAAAGCTTTCCGAGCTTGTAACGGCGCAGATTTTGCAGGATAGCGCAGTTTTCGGCTTTTCGGTGGAGCTTGCTTCCATAAAAAACACTCTGCTGATTTTTGCCGCAGCCTTTGCCCTTATTCTCCTTAACTCTCTCAGGCAGATTCATCTTTCAAAGCCTATCGAGCTGTTAAGAAGCGAAAACGCCGGAGAAAAGCCTCCTAAGGCAAATATACTCTTGGCAGTTGTGGGAGTAGTCCTCCTTGCCGCCGCATACTATATATCCTGCACCATCGAGGACCCAATGTCGGCATTGTCGCTGTTTTTTGTAGCGGTAATAATGGTAATTGTGGCGACCTATATGCTGTTTACGGCAGGCTCGGTTGCACTGTGCAAGCTTTTAAAGAAAAACAAAAACTACTATTACAAAACCCGTCACTTTGTTTCTGTGTCCTCTATGGCTTATCGAATGAAGCGAAACGGCGCAAGCCTTGCCTCAATATGCATACTTTCCACAATGGTGCTGGTTATGATATCCTCAACCCTCTGCCTGTATGTGGGCAGGGAAGATATGATGCACAGACGCTACCCCAGAGACATTATAGTGGAAACCTACTCCATCGACGAGGAATTTACACAGCCTGTCCATGACGCCGCCCTCAGCGTGCTTGATGACTACAGCCTTGAACCTCAGGATATGCTGCATTATCAGTATCTTCCCATAGCAGGCCTCATTGACGGCAGCGTTGTAAGCTTTGACAGCGACGAAGCATCGCTGGACTTTAGTAATCTCAGACAGCTGTTTTTCCTGACTATAGATGAGTACAACAGACTGATGGAGAAAAACGAGACAATAACGGATGATGAAATCATTATATATACCCCCAAATCAGAGTATGATTACAACGAGCTTACCATAGACGGTCTGAAAACAATGACGATAAAAAAACAGGTAGATGAATTTATCTCAAACGGTGAAGAAACCGCTACCGCTTTCGCTTCCATATTTGTTTTTGTGGCAGACGCTGATAAGCTCAACGAAATCTACAGCTTCCAGCAGCAGATTTACGGAGAAAACGCATCGCTTATGGAGGATTACTACGGTTTTAACCTTGATTGCGACGACCAAACGGAAATTGCGGTATTGGGTGATATAGAAAATAGGCTTTCCTCCCTGAGAAATGAAAACGAAGCCTTTCCCGAAGTTACAACCGAAAGTCTGGCGGATAACAAGCAGAGCTTCTATTCCTTGTTCGGAGGACTGTTCTTCTTGGGAATACTACTTAGCGTTGTGTTCATCTTTGCGGCGGTGCTGATTATGTACTACAAGCAGATAACCGAAGGCTACGAGGACGCAGGACGGTTTGAGATAATGCAGAAGGTAGGCATGACAAAGAGTGACATACGCCGCAGCGTAAATTCGCAGATTCTGACGGTGTTTTTCGCGCCGCTGCTAATGGCAGGAATGCACACCGGCTTTGCCTTCCCCATTATAGCAAGCCTGTTAACGGCTTTCGGACTTTTCGATGTCCCACTGCTGATAGCCGTTACGGCAGGAGTGTTTGTAGTGTTTGCGCTTTGCTATGCGCTGGTTTACAAAATCACCTCAAGAAGCTACTACCGTATAGTCAGCAATTAGTTGAGCGATAAATACATGTTATAAAAAATCGGGCAGTACCTCACATTAATTGTGGTACTGCCCTTTGTCTTATGTTATGCATTATTAAAACTTACCGGTTACAACCTTTTCAGCCCATTCCTTGCGGTCGCTTTCGCATAGTTCGGTAGAACCTGTTTCAAGAGCCTGCTTGTAAAATTCGCACTTGTAATTGATGGCGTTAAGCATTTTCTGAAGCTGAGCCATCTGGTCCTCCAGCACCTTTTTCTGATTTTTCACCAACTCATACCTCTGGGGAATGGTTTCTGCACCCTCTACGCACCAGTCAACATACTGCCTTATGTCTTTAAGAGGCATACCCGTAGCCTTAAGGCATTCAATGGTGCTTAGCAGAATAATATCCCGGTCGCTGAAAACACGCCTGCCGTTTTCGGTTCGCTGCACAAAAAGCAGCAGACCCTCTTTGTCGTAATATCTCAGGGTGTGTATTGAAAGATTCATTTTTTCGGCAATTTCTCCGATAGCGTATGTCATAACAGTACCTCCGAGTATTAATATTTTGTAAACTTTCACAAGAAAAACTTGACCTCGAGTAAGCTTTAGGATTTATGCTTATTGTATCAGATAAAATAATGATTGTCAAGGAGGCTATTTTATGAACAACTTTACTTTTTCATACCCCACGAAGGTGTACTTCGGCAAAAATGCGGCAGCGGACTACCTGCCGACCGAGCTTGCAAAATACGGTGATACTGTAATGCTGGCCTTCGGCGGCGGCTCAATCAAGTCTAACGGAATTTATGACGAGATAACTGCTATTCTCAAAAACGCCGGTAAAACCGTGATAGAATTTTCTGGGATAATGTCAAACCCCACCTACGCAAAGGTTCAGCAAGGCGCAGGGCTTGTCAGGGAAAAAGGTGTAGACTTTATTCTCGCCGTGGGTGGCGGTTCGGTAATAGACTGCTGTAAGATTATTTCGGCACAGGCAAAGCTTGATTGTGATATTTGGGATATGGAGCTTAACCAAAGAAAGATACCAACCGAATTTATCCCTATGGGAGCTATTGTAACCGTCTCGGGAACAGGCTCTGAAATGAACTCGGGAGCGGTAATAACCAATGAGGAAAAGAAAATAAAATGCGGACTTGTGGGCGCATCTGCAAGCTTTGCAATTCTCGACCCGGAGTATACAATGACTGTACCAATGAAGCAGGTGATTTCAGGTGCTTTCGATACCTTAAGCCATGCCATGGAAACCTACTTCGGAAAGCCGGACAGCAATAATCTGTCCGACGACATCAACGAGGCTGTAATGAGAAGCGTTATTGTAAATATTCGTATTCTGCTGAAAGAGCCGCAGGATTATAACGCAAGGAGCGAGCTGATGTGGGCGTCTGCAATGGCGGAGAACGGTATTTTGAAGATCGGCAAAATCACCGACTTTCAGGCGCACCAGATAGAGCATCAGCTTGGGGCATATACCGACTGCAACCACGGTCAGGGTCTGGCGGTAATTCATCCTGTTTTGTATCGCCATATTTATAAAAGCGGAGCGGCAAGGTTTGCACGCTTTGCCAGAAACGTATGGGGAATTTCCGATAAAAACACAGAGGAGGAAACAGCTTTGGCAGGTATCAACGCTCTTGCCGATTTTATCAAAGAGATTGGTATGCCTACAACTTTCGCTGAAATGGGAATAGGCGAAAACGTTGATTTGAAAGCGGTGGCACAATCCACAAATATCACCGCCGGATGCTGCAAAAAACTTACCGCAGAAGAAATTCTCGAAATCCTCAACGAATGTAAATAGGAGGCATACTATGAAAAAACGTTTTATTGTAACAGCATTTATTCTATCCCTTTTAACTCTCTCAGCTTGCGGTGACAGCTCCGACGACAGCAGCGTTAATACAAACTCCACTTCCGATGGCGAAAGAGTGCAGGCTTCCGACTCGAGGGATGAAGCTGCTGACAGTGTGTCACAAGAATCTCTTGCGGAAGACATCCAAGCCGACGGCGAAACAGGCAGCAACATTCTTGTAGCTTACTTTTCAATGCCCGAGGACGGCACCGACGCCGACGCAGGCGCAAGCCGTGTGTTTACAGAGGACGGCGAAATTCAGGGTAACGTAGAGTATTTTGCCCGAATTATAGCAGAGCAGACGGGAGCCGACCTGTTTCGGATTGAAACGGTGCAGCAGTATCCCGGCGACCACGACGGAATAATCAATCAAGCGGCGGAGGAACGTGACAGCGGCGCACGTCCCGAGCTTGCTACCCACATTGAAAATCTTGATGATTACGATACAATCTTTATCGGTTATCCCATCTGGTGGTACGATATGCCTATGGCAATGAATACCTTCTTTGAGGAGTATGATTTCAGCGGTAAGACAATCGTTCCCTTCAGCTCTCACGGCGGCAGCGGATTTTCGGGAACTACCGAAGATATTGCCGCTTATGAGCCGGACGCCAATCTGCTTGACGGCTTCACGGTCAGCAGGGAAGATGTTCCCGATTCGGCAGATAATCTGATTTCATGGGTCGAGGGACTTGATATTTAAGCTGAAAAGCAGAAAAAGATCAATGCCGCTTTTGGATTTATCAGTTGATTAAATGTCTGCAAATACAGAGTTAAAGATTCCTGCCGTGCGTTACAGTGCGGCGGTGAATTTTTATATATAGGTGACGTTTAATTATGCCTGAAAAGCATATTTTCACTGTTTGAAAAAGGTATTGGACATATTGCGTCGGATTTGATATAATAAAATCAGTAAAACTATAGAGAGAATATCAGGAGTTTTGACAAAACCAAAGTAAATCGAAAGGAGCAACATGAAAAGAAAAATCTTTATTGCCGCAGTTTGCGCAGTGTTGTTATGCGGCTGTCAGAATTCAACGGAAAGCACATATGCGGAAAACGAAACGTCCTCAGCAACAAGCGAAAATTCTGTAGCGGAAAGCTTGTCAGATCAATCGGATAGCAGCGAAGTCCAGGATACAAGTTCGGCTGCACAGCAGGCAAGTCTGCCCGAACCCGAATTTGAAGTGTTGTCTCCAGACACAGTCAACATTACGGCTCAGCTGGAAGATACGGATACTGTAAACATCTATGTGTGTGAAATAACCCCGGGCAGTAACGGCGTAGTTACTCAGACTCTTGCATACAGCGTCACTGCAGGCGAGCTTGAAGCCTCCGATGATGGCTATACGGTGGAGTTTGACGCAGATAATGTCATCTCTCAATCGGAATATACTGTAGACAGCTCAGATATGAATACCGACTATTACGCTGCCGGTATAAAGCTGGGGCTAATGAGAGACGGCGAAGGGATAATTTCCGAATGTATACCCACGGAGATTAGGATTGCCACAGGCACGGTAGACCAGTACGATGCGGCGCTGAGAGGTGATACCGCCTGCGGAGCGGCAAGCGGAACGCTGCTTTTACAAAGCGTTGTGCCTGTGTGGGGTGACGAGCTTACGCAGCGAATGAGCGACATCAGAGATTACTCGGCAGTGTCCTTTGAGTACAGCGTAGGCGCCAATATGAACTATTATATGTCGGGGCAGCAAATTGTTAATTCAGTCAATAAATATCTTGAGGATTCGGGTATAGAAGGCATTGAACTAACAAACTTCCGAACTGAAAGCCCCACCGAACAAACGCTTATAGAGCTTATATCTACCGGCCGTCCTGCCGTTGTGGAGGTATGCTATGCGAGAGGAAATATCCTTGCTGAATATGCAGGTTATTCCCACTGGATAGCTATAAACGGCTTCAGACTTACCGACGATGGGTATGAATTCAGATGGGAAAACACCATAGGCTGTGAACAGAACTGGGTGACATCCGAACTCCTTGAAAATGCCAACAGCAGGGTGTTTTACAGCGAGGGTTTCCAGTCGGACAGATTTATCGTGGCATTGAAAGATGCGGTGGCAGATAACCTGATTTAAACGGCTTATCCGACGGTTACCGCTTTAATGAATCTTACCGCAGAAGCAGCAATCGCCACGAAAGTTGCAAAAAGGCTTACGATGCGGTATAATAAATAAACCAGACCTTCACCCCGCACTTCCTTAAGCTTTAACTGTCGAAAAATAAACTATGTGAGAGGATTTTATGAGCGCAAGAACTGTAACGAAAATGATTATCGACCTGCTGATGACTGTGGCAATGCCGCTGCTTATGGCATATATGCTTATCGGCGAGGATATTCACGAATGGATAGGCACGGGAGTTTTTCTGTTGTTTATTATACATCATATATTAAACTACAAGTGGATACCGACGCTTGTAAAAGGAGTATATACTCCGGCAAGGGTTGTGAATACGGCGGTGAATATATTGATATTGCTGTGTATGCTTGGGCTTATGTACAGCGGAATAACAATGTCCCGTTTTGTGTTTGATTTTCTTCCCATACGGGGCGGAGCAGGTTTGGCAAGACAGCTTCATATGCTGTGCTCCTACTGGGGCTTTGCGCTGATGTCGCTGCATCTTGGAACGCATTGGAGCTTTATTCTTGGCGGTTTCAGAAAGATGACCAAGGCAGGTAAGTCAACGCTTCGCAGCGTTATCCTTAAAATCGTCTGCGCAGGAGTATCCTGTTACGGAATTTATGCGTTTTTCAAGCGTGACCTTTTGGAATATATGCTTTTAAGGGTGCGGTTTGTGTTTTTCGATTTCAGCGAATCGGTGTTGATTTTCCTGCTTGACTATGCCGCCGTAATGACGCTTTTTGCGGCTGTTGGCCATTATTTTATGAAGCTGATGCGTAAATCTACCTCCGCTAAAAAGAACGGGTGAAGGATATGAAAACCATGGGTAGATTTTTTGTCTCACAGGCTGTGCTTTTATGTCTTGCAGCACTGCTGACCTCCTGCGGACAATCTGAGGACAATCAGACTGTCGATACGGTTTCGGAAGAGGAAAATTCAACATCAATGTTTGCAATGAACACCTACGTTACCGTAACGGCTTACGGCAACGACACGGAAGCTGCGCTTTCCTCCGCCGAGGAGAAAATAAGAAGCCTTGAAAGCCTGTGGTCGGTAACCGATGAAAACAGCGAGATTTATGCAGTAAATCACAGCGGCGGAAATCCTGTTGAGGTCAGTGACGAAACGGCACAGCTACTTGATTTTTCGCTGCAAATGAATGAGCGAACAAACGGCGCATTTGATATTTCTCTCTATCCCGTGCTTACCGCCTGGGGCTTTACCACCGAGGAATACCGTGTCCCCGACGATGATGAAATTACTCAGCTGCTTGAGCGAACCGGCGTGGAGAAAATTTCTCTTGACGGTCAAACGGTGCATGTGCCCGATGATATGCAGATAGATTTAGGCGCAATAGGCAAGGGCTACGCAGGAGATCTGGTTGCAGAGGATCTCAAACAAAACGGAGTGAAATCCGCCCTGATAGATTTAGGTGGAAACATCCAGACGGTGGGAACAAAGCCGGGCGGCGAAAGTTGGAGCATCGGAATACGCAATCCCTTTGGGGAAGGCAATTTCGGCGTGCTGGAAATCGGCGAGTGCGCAGTTGTAACCTCCGGGGGATACGAGCGTTACTTCGTTGAGGACGGCAACACCTACTGGCATATTCTCGACCCCGAAACGGGCAAACCTGCTCAAAGCGGTATTATAAGCGTTTTGGTGATAGGAGCTGAGGGCAGACTGTGCGATGCGTTGTCAACCTCCTTGTTTGTAATGGGACTTGACAGAGCGGCTAATCTCTGGCGAAACAGCGATGACTTTGAAATGATAATTGTAACCTCTGACGGCGGAATTTACATTACCGAGGGCATAGAAGACGACTTTACCCTCAGCAAGAATTTCTCTCAACCGGAAGTGAGCGTGATTCGCAGATGAAAAATGCAAAGTTGTGGATTATCGTCGCCGCTGTAATTTTTATAGCTGCAATTGTCTGGTGCGTGATTATTATTACAAAGCCGCCGGGAGAGATTGTAACAATTTCTCAGGACGGCGAAACGCTTTACACCTTAGATTTAAGCGAAGAAAGCGACCGCACCATAACGGTTGAGTACGAGGGCAGGGAAAATGTAATTGAAATAAAGGACGGCAGAATACATATGCTTGAAGCCGACTGTCCCGACCACACCTGCATAAACACGGGATGGCTTGAGGATTTACCTATCGTTTGTCTGCCTAACAAGCTGGTGATTGAATTTGCCGACGAAAGCGGTGCGGATGCGGTAGCGAGGTGAGAAAATGAAAGCAAAAAGGCTGGCGCTGCTTGGACTGCTTACAACCATCGCACTGATTATATTTGTAGTGGAGCTGCGGATTCCCAATATTGCGCCTGTTCCCGGCATGAAGCTGGGGCTTGCCAACATTGTGACGGTGTATGCCGTTTACCACTGCACGGCGAAGGAAACCGCCCTTATACTTTTCACAAGAATAATTCTGGGCTCGCTTTTCGGCGGGAATATGTTAGCACTGCTTTACAGTCTGGGCGGCGGAATAATGTGCCTGCTGGGAATGCTGCTGCTAAGAAAAGTGATTGATGAAAAGCACATTTGGGTATGCAGCGTCCTTGGAGCGGTGCTTCACAACATCGGACAGATTATCGTTGCGGCAGCTGTTATGCAAACGGCGGCGGTAATAACGTATCTTCCGTTTCTTTTGGTGTCGGGCTGTGTTGCGGGACTTTTAACGGGACTGTGCGCTCAGCTGCTGACGTCAAGAATTAATCTGAATGACTTTTGATACGAATATAAAAAGGTCGGATAAATCAAGGCTTTAACCTTGAATATCCGACCTTTCTTGTCTGATAAGTTATATATCGCCTTACGCTAATCCTCAGCGACGGAAATTTGCTCCTCCGAAGCGACGCCTTTTGGCTTTTTGAAGTATTGCCTGGTTTCCCTTACGATTACAGGACTTAATGCAAACAACGCCGTAATATTTGGAATTGCCATAAGTCCGTTGAAGATGTCCGCAATTGTCCATACGGAGCTTACGGTCATGTAAGGTCCGATAAATACGGCAAGAATGTACAGCACTCTGTAAACCTTAACGGCGCCTATTTTTCCGCCCGAAAGATATTCAAGGCAGCGTTCGCCGTAATAATTCCAGCCTAAAATTGTGGTGAAGGCAAAGAACACAAGGCACACCATCAGTAAAAACGCAGGTACCGACGACGGCAGAAAGTAAAAGCCCTCCTTAAAAGCATGAGTTGTAACCTCAACGCCTTCGTACGGCTGACCGGTAGCAGGGTTGATAGCTTCGTAGCTTCCCATCATGATAATTGAAATTCCGGTCATTGTGCATACTATAATCGTGTCGATAAAGGTTCCGCACATTGAAACAAGTCCCTGACGCACAGGGTCATTGCTCTTTGCGGCGGCTGCAGCGATAGGAGCTGAGCCAAGTCCCGATTCGTTTGAAAAGATGCCTCGTGCAACACCCTTTTGCATTGCTACGAATATCATAGGCAGCGAACCGCCTGCCGCAGCCTTAAAGCTGAAAGCCTCCGAGAAAATCAGTGAAATTGCCGACGGCAGTCTTTCTATGTTAACTATAACCAACACAAGACAGGTAACAATATATAATACCGCCATAAAGGGAACAATGATCTGTGAAAATCCCGAAATACGCTTTATTCCGCCGATGATAACCAGAGCGGCGCAAAGGGTTATCAGTAATCCGGAAACAATTACGGAAATTGTGTACTCAGAACCGAAAATGCTTACGGTATGCTCTCTTGCCGGGTCAAAGAAATTCTGCACCGCCGAAGATATGCCGTTGACCTGTGAAAACGTACCTATTCCGAAAAGTCCTACGCATGCGCCGAAAAAGGCAAAAATCTTTGCAAGCCACTTCCACTTTATACCCATTCCGTTTTCAATGTAATAGAAGGGACCTCCGCACACGTGACCGTTTTCATCAATTTTTCTGTATTTGATAGCGAGAAATCCTTCGGAGAACTTGGTCGCCATTCCGAGAAATGCGGCAAGCCACATCCAGAACAATGCCCCCGGACCTCCCGAAAGTATACCTACCGCCGTTGCAACGCCTACTATGTTTCCTGTGCCTATGGTAGCAGAGAGAGCAGTGCACAGCGCGCCGAAGCTTGAAATTTCACCTTCGCCGCCTTCTTCGTTCTTAAACATGAATTTTAACGCTTTGGGAAGATGAATAAGCTGAAGCAGTCTTAATCTGAACGTAAGGTAAACGCCTGCCGCCATAATAAGCACAATAAGCGGAACTCCCCACACGATGTTATTTATATTTTCCAGTAAACTTTGAAACATTAATTCTTTTTTCCTTTCTGTAGCCTATAAGTGCATAGGCAAAAATATCTGATGCTTCAATACACCGGCAAGCATTAATCTCCCGTAGATTCCCGGAGAATTATTTTGTGTTCAACATAGTAATACTTGTTATCCTTGTTTGAGGAGGAGAAATTGTCGATTAGCTTTTGTATAACAAGCTTGCCCATTCTTACGCAGGGCTGTTCCACCGTTGAAACAGTGGGATACATCATTTCGCACATAGTTATATTGTCAAATCCCATTATAGAAATATCTGAACCGACTTTAAGTCCAAGCTCACTGGCTTTTTTGATAGCCTTCATGGCTAAAATATCCGAAACCGCAAAAATAGCGGTAGGCTTGTCCTCAAGCGAAGCAAAATATTCCATAGCCGCTTCGCCCTGTATGGGATCGTCGTAAGATGCACTGTATATATAATCCAAATTAACGGGTATGTTGTGATCTTCAAGCGCCTTAAGGTATCCCGCTTTGCGCTGAATTGATGAAACCGCCGTCTTTTCGGCTTCTATAAGTCCGATTTTTCTGTGACCCTTTTTAATGAGCGTGCAAACGGCGTCGTATGCCGCCAGCTCATCGTTTACAGTAACCGTTAACACATTTGCGCCTTCAACGCCCTCGCAGCAAAGTGCAATATCGTAATTTTCCGCAAGGCTGTTAAGCTTATCGGCGTCGTATGTTGTACCGAGAAGCACAGCTCCGTCAACAGTACGGTTAAACAACATGTTCATCTGCCTGTCCTCAATCTGAGTGTTCTGCGATGTGGTAGTTGAAATAATGTCATATCCGACCTTGTTTGCATAAAGCTGCATACCGGCTACAATTTTCATATAAAGCGAGTGGTCGGAAGTGGGCATTGTGACAAGTATAACGTTTGTAGCGCGTTTTCTCAGGTTTCTGCCGAGGAAATTCGGAGAATATCCAAGTCTTTCAATAGTTTCCCTTACCAGCTTAGCCGAGCTTTCGGAAACGTTTGAGCTCCCGTTAAGAACTCTTGAAACCGTAGCGACCGAAACGCCCGCCTCACGGGCAACATCTTTTATCGTTACGCTCATAGTTTTACCAATCCTTTCATTGTTTCTGACAAAGTTATTAATGGAATGTGTGCAGGCTGCATTTTTTACCGTCATATGTCTGTCTTGCAGCCGTCAAATTTAAAAATGTAATCATTCTCATCCATTATACTACATTTAAATTCTTTATCCAATATGCATTACTCACAAAATTAATTTTACATTTTAGTGTGTTTTGCTGTATAGTCTGACATTATTTATGGCCAAGCTCAACATAACCAGACAACAATATTATTTTTATCCATTAATGTATGATTGAGCAATTACGTTTATTTTACAAAGAAATATTTTCCTTGTGCATAACAAAGCATTTAATGTCAACAATAATGGCAAAGGGATAATGCTTCCGATGGCATTATGTACCGTGGTTGGGGGCAGCGCTCCGAGCCGTAACAATCGGAGGACTTAACACAGGGAATACAGGCGAGGTTGTCGGGTATTGCCTCAACAAGCTTAATGATGAAAGGAATGTCGCTATGAAAAAATTCAAAAATACCAGGTTGCACAAAATGATGGGCGGAAAAGGAATGTACATTACTTTAGGAGCCTGTCTGCTTGCAGTGGGCGGAGCAGGCGTTGCGGCTTACAACAGAGCGGTGACGCAAATCAACGATAGTCTTGACTTTTCATTGCCTGACGCATCCTCAGTGGTGCAGGAGCAGCAGGCGGACATGAAGCAGGAGGACGTTGAAATGGAGGACAGCAGCTCTGTAAGCGAGCAGATGGAAGAACTGTTATCAACCCAGCCCAACGTAATGCCGGTAAACGGAGAAATTATCAATCCCTTCAGCAACGGCGAGCTGGTAAAATCCCAGACTCTTAACGTGTGGAAAACCCACGACGGCGTTGACATTGCCGCCGATGTCGGCACACAGGTGAAATCAATGAACAGGGGAGAGGTTACCGAAGTCCGTGAGGATGCCCTGTGGGGATATACAGTTACCATCGACCACGGCGACGGCATCGTCGGATATTATTATAATCTTTCCTCGGCTGTAACGGTAGAGGAGGGTGACTCTGTGGAATCGGGACAGATTATCGGAGCGGTGGGCGATACGGCTCAGATAGAAGCCGCCGAGCCTTCACATCTCCACTTTGGACTGAAAAGAAACGGCGAGTGGATAGACCCTATAAATTATATAAATCCTAACAGCTCCAAGTAATTGACTTTATGCGGATATAAAATAATATTACCGTCTTTCGGTTTACATTGAGTTCATAATTATATGATATTCTATGTAATGAAAACGCTTTGGCTTTATTTGTCGTCACTGCGTTATTGCACGGCAATTCGGGAAAACGCCGCTTTACTGCTTCGTTTCCCAACTGCCGAAGCTTTACCGAAAGGCGGAATTTTTATGTTCAGTATAATGGTGGTGGAGGACGATAACAACACCCGCAGGCTTACTGCCGACGTGCTTGAGGAAAACGGCTATAAGGCCATAACTGCCAGAAACGGTGTGGAAGCCCTTGAAATAATGGATGAAAAGCATATAGACCTGATTATTATGGACATTATGATGCCTGAGATGGACGGTTACGAGCTTACCGCTCAGCTGAGAAAGGCTGAGTGTAACATTCCAATACTTATGGTAACGGCAAAAGAAGCCCTCAGCGATAAAAAGAAAGGCTTCATAACAGGGGCAGATGACTACATGGTAAAGCCGGTGGATGAGGAGGAAATGCTGCTTAGAATAGCGGCGTTGCTCAGACGTTCAATGATAGCCAATGACCATAAGATTACCGCAGGCGAAACTGTGTTTGATTACGATACCCTCACCGTTACAAGCAACGGCAAAAAGACAGAGCTTCCACTGAAGGAGTTTTTGCTTATATACAAGCTGCTTTCCTATCCCAACAAGATTTTTACCCGCCGTCAGCTTATGGACGAAATCTGGGATATGGCTTCTGAAACCGACGAGCGAACGGTAGATGTACATATCAACCGCCTGAGGGAGCGTTTTAAGGATAACAAGGATTTTGATATAATTACCGTAAGAGGTCTGGGATACAAGGCGGTGAAAAACGGTGAATAAACGCAGGTTTCATATCGATAGGTTGCTTTTTAAAAAGCACAGATCCCTTAACGTCTGCGCAGTTATTCTGGTGTTTTCAATAATGATGTTAGCGGGTATGCTTACCTTTATAACCATTGTGCTTTTGAGGTATTTCGGACATCTGCCAAACAAATTTGAAGCTCCCTTGATGCTGATGATAGTGTCGCTGTGCGTCAGCGTAATTATAGGAACAATACTTTCCGCAATGGCTACCCGTTCATTTTTGAAGCCTATAAACGATATGCAGAAGGCTATGAAAAAGGTTGAGAGCGGCGATTTTTCTGTCAGGGTTTCAAGAGAAGAAACCTTTGGTGAAATCGACGAGCTTGTTAAAAGCTTCAACCGTATGGTTGAGGAGCTTAACGGTATAGAGATGTTCAGGGAGGACTTTATAAACAGTTTTTCCCATGAATTTAAAACACCCATAGTTTCAATTCAGGGCTTTGCCAGACAGCTTAAAAAAGAGAATCTGTCAAATGAGAAAAAACGAGAATATATAGATATTATCATTTCCGAATCGGAACGACTGACTAAGCTTTCTTCAAACATTCTTTTGCTTAACAAATTTGAAAATCAGCAGTATATAACCGATACCTCGGATTTTTATCTTGATGAGCAGATTAGAAATTGCATTCTACTGTTGGAAAAGCAGTGGACAAAAAAGAACATAGACTTTGACATAGAACTTGAGCCTATACTTTTTCACAGTAATCAGGAAATGCTGTCCCAAGTGTGGTTGAACATACTGAGTAATTCCATAAAATTCAGTCCCGACAACACTACCATTACGGTTAAATCCCAGCTAAAGGGCAAAAGGATACGCATTGATATCTGTGACCGTGGCGAGGGCATGGACGAAAACACGCTGAGCCATATTTTCGAGCGGTTTTATCAGGGTGACAGCGCTCATTCAAGGGAGGGAAACGGCCTTGGTCTGCCGCTGGTAAAACGTATCGTGGAGCTGTGCGGAGGACGGATAAGGGTAGAGTCCCAAAAGGGCAGAGGCACGGTTTTCTCGGTTTTTTTAGGAGAAAACTCCGAGGAAAAATAGCTTGAATACAAATGAAAATCCGGCCGTAAACGCAGCCTGCGCTTCACGGTCGGATTTATTGCTGATACAAAATTTTATTCGCCAAGCCTGAGCATTTCGTCAATGCATACCCGGGCAGTGGCTATCTCCTGCTCAGTCATCTGAATTTCAAATGCCTGTCCGTTGTCAATGCCTTTGCAGGAATTGTAAACATCCATAAGGGTGGTAAGCTTCATGTCGGGGCAAATAATTTTCTTTGAAAGTATGTAAAACTTTTTGTTTGGACATTCGTACTGAAGCTCTTCAGCTATGCTTATTTCTGTGCCGATAATAAATTCCTCGGCGTCGGAATTTTTGGCGTAATCTATTATCCCCGAGGTTGAGCCTATATAATCAGCCTGTTCTGAGACACCGGGAACACATTCGGGATGAACCAGCACCAGAGCGTTGGGGTGAAGCTTTTTAACCTGCCTTACCTCCTCAGGGTCTACCGAGGCATGAACGGGACAGCCCCCCTGCAAAAGCTTTATGTCCTTTTCGGGAACCATCTTCTGAACATACGCCCCAAGATTGCAGTCGGGAATAAACAGAATCTTTTTAGCGTCCATTGCTTTTACAATTTTCACCGCCGATGAGGAGGTAACGCAAACATCGCAGACAGCTTTTAACTTTGCGGTTGTGTTTATGTAAGCTACTACTTTTCTATCCGGCTCCTGCTTTTTCAAAGCTTCAATGTCATCCGGCTTCATCTGTTCCGCCATGGGACAGCCCGCCTGTGGGTTTGCTAAGAACACACGCTTGTCGGGAGAAAGCATTTTAGCCGTTTCCGCCATAAAATGCACTCCGCAGAACAGAATATTTCTGTTGTCAACCTTTGAAGCGTCAACACTCAGTTTGTAGGAATCTCCCGTAAAATCGGCAATTTCCGTTATTTCACGAGCCTGATAGCTGTGAGCGAGAATACAAATGTCCTTTTCCTTTTTAAGTTTTAAAATTTCCTGCTGAATATCCTTTATCATAACATATCACCCGGTATTAAATTTTCGACAAATATATTTATAATTATACGTCATGTAAACTGCGTTGTCAACCGCTTGTATGTCAAAATCGTATGGTGCAGATTAATTGACTTTGTGCAAGAGGTCTGCTATAATTATTTATCATGTGGCGGAGGCGTCTTTTTTGAACAGTGTGGAATTTGAAGCGGCAAGAAATAAAATAATATGCAGTGCCAGACAGAAAAACGGTATAGGGACTCTGGGTGAAAAGACCCTTCACGCCGTGCTGAAAAACTATTACGAGCCCCATACCGAGAACCACGAAATCAAAGTGGGCGGATTTGTAGCCGATATTGTAGGGGAAAACGGCATAATAGAGATTCAGACGAGAAATTTTTCAAAGCTGACTAAAAAGCTGGAGCGGTTTCTTGAGTTTTGCAGCGTTACGGTAGTCTATCCCATAGCAACGGTGAAGTATCTGTCTTGGCTTGACCCGATTTCGGGCGAAATTACAGACAGACGAAAATCTCCCAGAAAGGGCAGCATATACGATATAATACCTGAACTTTACAGCATAAAATACACCCTTGACAATCCCCGCATGAACCTTTGCCTTTGTATGCTTGAGGTGGAGGAAATTAAATACCTTAACAGACGCACCAAAAGCCGAAAGAAAGGCACGTCTAAATGCGATCGTATTCCCCTTAAGCTGATGGACGAAATTTACATCCGAAGTCCCTATGATTACAACATCTTTTTGCCCAAAACGCTGCCTGAGGAGTTTACCTCCCTTGACCTGGCGGCTCACGCCGGGATAATCCGCCCTCTTGCCCAGACTACCCTTAATATACTTTCTTATCTTGAGGTTGTGGAACGCTGCGGCAAATACGGCAACAACATAATCTACCGCAGGAAATAGCTGCTTTTCAAAATTTACATTTGTGCGCTTTACAAGGGTACTTTAATTGAGTTATAATATATTATTATGAATTTATTCCGAAAGGGTTTTGATATAAATGAAGTTTGCAAGAAAAATGTGTATTGCGCTTGTGCTGGCGTTGACGGCAAGCGTTTTGTCTTCAATAACAGCGTCGGCTATTACTTTTACGCCCACTTCGGGGGTTGATGAGGAGGGTAACCCAATACCCCTTGAGCTTTATTCCGAATCGGTGTATATGATGAATCTTGACACCGGCGACGTTATCGTTGATATAAACGGCGACGAGGAGCGTGCGCCGGCTTCCCTTACAAAAATAATGACGGCGGCAGTGCTGCTGGACGAGTTTGACGGCGACGCGGAGCGAATGAAAGCGGAGTACGTTTCCGCAGGCAGCGAAGCCTTTGACGAGCTTTACGGTACGGGAGCTTCCACCGCCGATATACGACCATATGAAGAAGTGAATTATTACGACCTGCTGGCGGCGTTGATGATTCCATCCTCCTGCGAGGCGGCGAATATAATCGCAATAAATATTGCAGGCTCAATCAGTGAATTTTGTGACATGATGAACGAAAAAGCTCAGCAGCTGGGACTTGAAAACTCCCATTTTTCCAATGCCCATGGACTTTTTGTGTCGCAAAACTATTCAAGCTGTCATGATATGGCGGTGCTTTGCAAATATCTCCTTGACAAGTACGAGGTCTTTGAGGAAATTGTAGCAATGCCTACCTATCAGATGGAAGCTACCGATTATCATGCGGAAGGCTCGCTGCTTATAAATACAAACTATATGCTTTCGTCATCTTCCTATTACTACTATTCTGCTGTCAAGGGAATAAAGACGGGCTCTCTTGACGCTGCCGGACGTTGCCTTGCTTCCTATGCAAGCTATGACGGGTACAATTATCTTATTGTCACCATGGGAGCTCCCATGGACAAGCTGGAAGAGGATGTTGAAAGAGGTGAGGAGGACCCCGATTCCTTTTACGCCAACGATGTGATTTACTACAATATGCTTGACCACGCCGCCCTGTACGACTGGGCTTTCTATTCTCTGACTGCCACGGATTTTATCAATCCCAGCAGCGAGGTTACCGAGGCTGTCGTTGAATTCGGCGAAAATGCCGATTATGTAAATCTTAAGCCTGCCGAAGGATACACTCAGCTGTGGCCCGACAGCATTTCGGTGGACCAGGTTGAGCGGCAGATAACCGTCAGGGACAATATCGTTGCTCCCATTGAACCCGGCGACGTTCTGGGTGAAATGACGCTTATATACAACGATGAGGAAATTGCCACCATCGACCTTGTGGCAACCTCAAGGGTTGAGAGGGCAAACCTTGCCGCTAAGCTTGAGATTGCCAAGGCGTTTCCCGGGTCTACGGAATTTAAATACGCAATATATGCCGTTATAATGCTGTTTGTGGTGTATACGGTAGGTTATTTCATTTATATGCAGTTTAAGTATATGAAAAAATGATACCTCTTTGAAAAGTTTGATTTTATGTTACCGATTCGTAGCTGCGCCTTTTAAGATGGAAAAAACTGCGTCCCTTGATTTAAGGAGCGCAGTTTTATATTCGATGAAAAGCATGTCTTTATATCTGGATTCCGAAAATAACCATTGCAATGTTGAAGAAAACCAGTGTGGTGCAGGTATCTACAATTGTGGAAATCAGCGGAGCCGCCATAAGAGCAGGGTCAAGTTTCAGCTTTTTGGCAGCCATAGGAAGCATACAGCCTATAAGCTTGGACATTATAACGGTTGAAATTATCGCCAGACTTACCGTTACCGCCAGTTTCAGCGGGTCAACGCCTGCGTCGGTGTTAAAATAGGTGTATGTGATGTATATCCTCACTCCGTTTACCACCGCCAGTATAATGCTTACAATAATCGCTATCCGAAATTCCTTGAACATTACCTTGAAAAAGTCCTTAAGACGGATTTCTCCCAAAGACATTCCTCTGATTACCATGGTGGAGGTCTGAGAGCCGCAGTTACCACCCGTTCCCGTAAGCATGGGAATGAAGGACACCAATATCGGAACGGCAGCGAACGCTGCTTCGTACCTTGTTATAATAGCTCCCGTGATAGTTGCGGAAAGCATCAGTATAAGCAGCCACATTATTCTGTTTTTAGCGTGAATTATTACCGGAGTTTTAAAATACGAGTCGTCGCTGGGGGACATAGCCGCCATACGAGAGAAGTCCTCGGTGTTTTCCTCCTGGATAACGTCCATAGCGTCGTCGAAGGTTACGATACCCACTATTCTGAACTCCTGGTCCACAACGGGAAGGGCAAGAAAGTCGTATTTCGCAAACTGAGCTGCCACAAGCTCCTTATCCTCAAGGGTGTCAACGGTAATAACGTTGGTTTCCATTATGTCCTCGATAAGGTCGTCATCATCTGAGGTCAGAATGTCCAGCACCGAAAGTACGCCGATAAGACGGCGGTTTTCAGTAACATACAAAGTGTATACCGTTTCCTTTACCATACCAATCTGACGAATCTTCTTAAGCGCCTCTTTTACCGTCATATCCTTTTTCAGATAAATGTACTCGGTGGTCATTATAGACCCGGCGCTGTCTTTGGGATATTGCAGAATCTGATTAATCTGTTTTCTCGTTTCGCTGTCGGTGTTTTTCAGAATACGGGAAACAACGTTTGCAGGCATTTCCTCGATAAGGTCTACGGTATCGTCAATAAAAAGGTCGTCAATAACCTCCGCCAGCTCCTTATCGGTAAAGGAATCGATAAGCATGCGCTGCATATCGCTGTCCATATAGGAAAAAACATCCGCTGCCACATCTTTAGGCAGCAGTCTGAACAGCAGCGGCAGATCTATTTTATCAATGTCTTCGTCGTCGTGAAAATGCTGAAAAATATCGGCGATATCCGCTTCGTTCATGTTAAGGAATATTTCCTTAAGCACCTTGAAATTTCGCTTTTCAAGCAGTCTGATAATTGCGTCGTACATTTTTATAACCCCCTTTTTGCGCCAAAAAAAGAACGCAAAATCACGCATGCGTCAACTGTACAAAATGTCGTACAGTTATAATGCGCAGAATTTCAACGTCCAGACACAGATTACCCATTTTTTATAAAGCTTAAAGTTAAATAACAATACAAGCGGGCAAACGCCGCCGTATTCGGGGGGCAATCTTGTTCTGACAGGCATCGTCCACTTGAATTTCATCTCCTTGACCATTAAATAAGCGTAAAACCGCACTAATAATTTTACAGCTTTCAGGCGGTTTTGTCAAGAGAATAAAAGTAAAGTTTCTGAGCAATTCCAATTTCATTTTTGTAAAATTATACAAAGAAACTGCGTTTTTAAATACATCGGCGGAGATTTTTAAATATTTTTTGCTTTATTTTTGCGAGGTATGGGATAACGGTGTTGCAAAACCGATAAAAATAGGTTATAATACAAAATGTATGTTTAATTTTTATGAGAGGAATTGAAAATATGATTACACCTAAGCAGCGAGCGGAGCTTAAAGGGCTGGCTAATTCTCTTGAACCGGTTTTTCAGATAGGAAAGGGCGGAGTGAACGAAGCCCAGATTTTGCAGATAGACGATTACCTGCGTGTGCACGAGCTTATGAAAATAAAGGTGCTTGACAATTCAATGTATTCTGCAAACGAAGCGGCAGCGGAAATAGCAGAAAGAATCGGAGCGGAAGTAGTTCAGGTTATCGGTTCAAAGGCTGTGATTTATAAGCGCAACGAGAAAAATCCTGTTATAAAGCTGAGAAACAAATAATGAACATAGGAATATTCGGAGGAACCTTCAACCCTGTTCATAACGGTCATGTGCGGCTTTTGCAAGGCGTGATGAACGAGGTGAAGTTTGAAAAGGTGATAGTGCTGCCTTCCAGAATACCGCCCCATAAGCAGGTAAGTCAGCTTGCAAGCGGCGAGGACAGGCTTAATATGTGCAGGCTTGCTTTTGAAGATACAAAGGGCGTTGAGATTTCCGACTGGGAGCTGAGGCAGTCGGGAAAAAGCTATTCCGTAGTTACGCTGCGGCATTTTCACAAGCTCTATCCTGAATCTAAGCTTTTCTTTATTATGGGCAGCGATATGTTGCTTTCATTCCATCGGTGGTATTGCTATGAGGAAATTCTGTCGCTGGCGTCGCTTATCTGCATTTCACGCAGCGGCAGCGATACTACGGAAAAGCTGAGAAAATACGCATCGGGGTTAAAAGCAAAGGGCGGAGAGGTAATCATTATTGAACAGCAGCCTTTTGAGGTGTCGTCGACGCAGATAAGGGAAATGATCAGAAAAAACAACGATTGTACTTGCTATTTGAATAAAAATGTTGTAAAATATATTTTGGATAAAAATTTGTATTAACAGAGGTTTTTTATTTGGCTGATAAGAAGTTGATCGGGCAGTATAAAAATTATTTAAAGGAGAACCTGTCAAAAAAGAGATATATCCATTCGGTAAACGTTGCAAACGCAGCGGCAAGGCTTGCGGAAAGGTACGGCGCTAATAAGGAAAAGGCTTATCTTGCTGGGCTTTTGCACGATGTGTGCAAGGAAATGCCATTGCAGAAGCAGCTGGAGCTTGTAATGATGTCTCCCCTTGACGTTTGTGAGATTGAAACAAAAACCACTGCGCTGTTTCACGCTATAGCGGGAGCGGAGTTTATACAGATAAAGTTTCAGATAAAGGATTTTGAAATTATTCACGCAATAAGATATCACACGGTGGGGTGCAAGGATATGCCGTTGCTTTCGCAGATTGTTTACCTCGCCGACCTTATTTCCGACGACAGGGATTACAAGGACGTTAAGAAAATGCGCAGATATGCCGAGCAGAGCCTTGAAAAGGCGATGTTTGAGGCGCTGAAATTTTCAATTGCCGATTCGGCTGAAAAGGGAAACACAATTCCGGTTTCAACGCTGGAATGTTATAACGATTTTGCAGAGCTTAAAAATAAATGAACGGGAGGCTTTTATGTCAAAAATTTCGCAGGAGAAATCACTTGAAACAATCATCAGAGCGCTTGATTCCAAAAGAGCTGAGGATATTCAGCTTATCGGCATCAGGGATCTTACCATCGTTGCGGATTACTTTGTAATTGCAAACGGTACGTCAAACACCCAGACAAAGGCGCTTGCCGACGCCGTTGAGTTTGAAATGAAGCAAAAAGGCGCGGAGCCCATACGGGTTGAAGGCTATCAGGGTGCGACCTGGATTATTCTCGATTACGGAGATATCGTCGTCCACGTTTTCTACAAGGAGACCAGAAGCTATTATAAGCTTGAAAGGCTATGGTCAGACGGTGAGCAGGTTGATATTAAAAAGTATCTTGCCCTCGGGGATTAGTGCCACAGGGTTTTATAACCGACCCACTTACAGACGGAATTTAATTTTACAAAAGGAATGATATAGATGAAGTACGATTTTAGCGCTATTGAAAGCAAATGGCAGAATTACTGGGAGGAAAACGAAACCTTTAAGGCTTCCGAGGACCATGCTAAGAAGAAATTCTATGCGCTGGTGGAATTTCCGTACCCTTCAGGTCACGGTATGCATGTAGGTCATATAAAGGCTTATTCGGGACTTGAGGTGGTAAGCCGTAAAAGAAGACTTGAGGGCTATAACGTTTTGTTCCCCATAGGCTTTGACGCCTACGGTTTGCCTACAGAAAATACCGCCATAAAGACCGGCGTTCATCCAAGGCAGGTTACCGATGAAAATATAGCTAAGTTTACAAACCAGCTTAAAAGGGTAGGATTTTCCTTCGACTGGTCGAGGGTTGTGGACACCACCGACGAAAAGTACTATAAATGGACTCAGTGGATATTCCTTAAAATGTTTGAAAACGGACTGGTGTTCAGGGATAAAACTTTGGTAAACTACTGCCCCAGCTGTAAGGTTGTGCTTTCAAATGAGGATTCCCAGGGCGGAAAGTGCGATATATGCCACAGCGAAATAGTTCAGAAAACCAAGGAAGTCTGGTACTTAAGAATAACCCAGTATGCCGACAAGCTGCTTGAGGGACTTGAGGAGGTTGATTATCTCCCAAATATAAAGCTTCAGCAGCAAAACTGGATAGGTAAATCCACCGGCGCATTTGTTGACTTTACGGTTAAGGAAAACGGTGAAAAGCTGCGTATATACACCACACGTCCCGATACACTTTACGGCGTTACTTTTATGGTTATCGCTCCCGAGCATCCAATCATTGAAAAATATAGGGCGGATATAAAAAATATTGACGAGCTTGACGCCTATAAGGCGGAGTGCGCCAAAAAGAGCGAGTTTGAAAGAACTCAGCTTGTAAAAGATAAAACGGGCGTCAGAATAGACGGACTTACAGGAATAAATCCCATAACAGGCAAGGAGATTCCCATTTATATATCCGACTATGTAATGATGGGCTACGGAACCGGCGCAATTATGGCGGTACCGGCTCACGATACCAGGGACTATGAATTTGCAAAGAAATTCGGAATAGACATTATCGAGGTCATAAAAGGCGGAGACATTTCCAAGGAAGCTTATACCGGCGATGGCGAAATGGTCAACTCCGGCGAGCTTAACGGAATTACCAACAAGAAAGACGCAATTGAAAAAATGCTTGAAATTCTTGAAAGGCTGGGCTGTGGAGAAAAGGGCGTTCAGTATAAAATGAAAGACTGGGCGTTTAACCGTCAGAGATACTGGGGCGAGCCTATTCCCATTGTTCACTGTCCCGACTGCGGAATGGTGGCAGTGCCCTATGACGAGCTTCCGCTAAAGCTTCCACCGGTAGAGCATTTCGAGCCGGGCACAGACGGCGAAAGCCCTCTTGCAAAGATCGATTCCTTTGTAAACTGCAAATGTCCCAAGTGCGGTAAGGACGCAAAGAGAGAAACCGACACAATGCCTCAGTGGGCAGGTTCCTCATGGTATTTTCTCCGTTACTGCGACCCTCACAACGACAACGAGTTCGCTTCACAGGAAGCGCTTAAATACTGGATGCCTGTAGATTGGTACAACGGCGGAATGGAGCACGTTACAAGGCATATGATATACTCACGCTTCTGGCATAAATTCCTTTACGATTTAGGACTTGTTCCCACATCTGAGCCTTATGCCAAGAGAACCGCTCAGGGTCTGATACTTGGTCCTGACGGCGAAAAGATGAGCAAGTCAAGAGGAAACGTAGTAGACCCCAACGACGTTGTAGACGCTTACGGCGCAGATGTGCTGAGAGTTTACGTGCTGTTTATGGGAGACTATGAGAAGGCTGCTCCATGGAGCGAAAACAGCGTAAAGGGATGCAAGAGATTCCTTGACAGGCTGTGGGATTTGCAGGATATTCTCGTTGACGGCGAAGAATACAGCGACAAGCTGAGAACCCTTATGCACAAAACCATCAAAAAGGTTTCGGAGGATATTGAGTCCCTTAAATTCAACACGGCAATTGCCGCGATGATGACCCTTATGAACGAAATTTATGCGGTGGGCTCTATAAATAAAGCGGAGCTTCGTGATTTGCTGATAATGCTCAATCCTTTTGCGCCCCACATTACATCTGAGATGTATCAGCAGCACTTTGGCGGATATATCCATGAGCAGAGATGGGTGACTTACGACGAAGCGTTGTGCGTTGATTCTACTGTTGAAATAGTTGCTCAGGTAAATGGCAAGGTAAAGTGCAAGCTGAACGTTCCTGTTGACATCAGTCAGGATGATGTTGTTGAACTTGCCAAACAAGATGCTAAGGTAGCCGAGGCAATTCAAGGCAAGAACATTGTCAAAGAGATATACGTAAAAGGCAGGCTTGTGAATATTGTGGCGAAATAATATTGCTTGTACACAATTAACAAACAAGTTTATATTTGCAGAAAAATTTTAAGGAAAATTTGAAAAAGCTATTGACTTTTTGAATTTGATATTGTATAATTAAGCTTGTAGTTATATCGGTTTAAATACAGCGAAGCTTAAAGACAGAGAAGCCGAGTGGCTGAGTGGGAACGTTGGTGCGTTTCAAGGTTTGCGTTGGCAGACCCCTTCACTATTCACCGATAGCCGTGCTGTTCCGATATATTGCCTCTGTCAACGGTGGCAAAGGGAGGGAATAATTTTGGCAGAAATTCGTGTTGGAAAAAACGAAACTTTGGATACCGCTCTTAAGAGATTTAAGAGATCATGCGCCAGAGACGGCGTTATTGCTGAGGTTCGTAAAAGAGAACACTACGAAAAGCCTTCGGTAAGGCGTAAGAAGAAATCCGAAGCTGCTCGTAAGCGCAAATACTAATATGGTAATTAAAGGCGGGCATTTTTATGTCCGCTTTTTATTTGTTAAAATCTGAGGTGAGAAAAATGAAATTGGCGGAAGCTCTGAATTTGAGAGCAGATTTGCAAAGACGTATTCAGCAATTGAAAAATCGCTTGATAAACAACGCAAAGGTTCAGGAGGGGGATCAGCCTGCCGAAAGCCCTGAAGAACTGCTTGTGGAGCTGGAAGAGTGTTGCAAGGAGCTTGAAAGTATAATGGTTAGAATTAACCTGACAAATGCATCAGCCAGAAATAAGGATGGCAAAAGCATAACCGAGCTTATTGCGGCTAAGGATTGTCTTGTGCTTAAACTGGCAGTCGTAAGAGATTTTCTGGAGAATGCAAGCAAGAAAGTCGACAGATACGCTCATAAGGAAATAAGAGTCCTTAGCTCGGTAAATGTGCGTGAAATGCAGAAACAGGCAGATGCAATGGCAAAGGAACTTCGCCAAATAGATACGGAGCTTCAGCAGATTAACTGGAATACGGATTTGGCAGAAGGTTAGCACATTTTTCGGAGTAGCATAAACAGAGCGAGCGCCTCCCCGTCGGCTGGGAAATTAGCCGTCATTAGGAAGCATGAAGAGACATGCGGGGTTCGATTCCCCATCTTACAATTACTCTCATGATTGTAAAAGACGCATTTAAACATTTTATTTTTAAAACCATGGCGTTGACTGTAGTGCGAGGGCGGGTTATGCGGGATTTTTAAGGAGTTTTTATGTTTTTTAAACCTACATATGTATTTGATAAAGTTGGGAATATCACACCCGAGTTTCTGAAAAGCAAGAAGATATACGGTCTGCTGCTTGATCTGGACAATACGCTGACTACTCACAACAATCCAGTTCCTCCTCAGTCAAGTCTTGACTGGCTTGATAGCATGAAAGCGGCTGGGATCAAGCTGATGATAGTTTCAAACAACCATGCGCCCAGGGTAACGCCCTTTGCAGAGCAGCTGGGGCTTGACTTTGTGCCGGAGGGCAAAAAGCCGCTGACCTTTGGTTATACCAAGGCTATTGAAAGACTGGGGCTTGACAAGAAAAACGTTGCGGCGGTGGGAGATCAGATTTTTACCGACGTTTTAGGCTCAAATTTAAAGGGGATACGTTCGATTTTTGTTTTTCCTATAGAGCCGGAAACAAGTCTGCCCTTTAAGTTCAAAAGATTCTGCGAGAAACCGTTTCTGCCGAAAAATCTCGGCGGCAAGGGATAAATCCGGTTTAAACCGCTGTGCAGACGCATCAAAGCTGTCTGCAACCGATAAAATACAGAAAGGAATTAAAACATTATGCCGGCAAAATTCGGACCTGCGGGAAACAGTGAAAGCTTTTCCGCAAAATATAAATCAACGATACAAGCTCCCGGATATCTTGAAGCTATGGGGCTTGACCACTATGAGTATCAGTGCGGCAGGGGAGTGAAGGTTTCCGACAAGGTGGCGTCATCACTTAAAGCCAAGGCGAAGGAGCATGGTATTACCCTTTCTCTCCATGCACCATATTTTATCTCCCTTTCAAGCCTTGAGCCGGAAAAGCGTGACAACAGCATAAATTATATTCTCCAGTCCTGCGATGCCGCAAGCCGAATGGGAGCGGAGAGAATTGTAATTCACAGCGGTTCATGTGCAAAGCTGAGCCGTCAGGAAGCGCTGGAGCTTGCAAAGGATACAATTTCAAGGGCAAGAAAGCAGGCTGTGGAGCAGGGCTTTGAGCATATTGTTTTCTGTCCCGAAACTATGGGAAAGGTAAACCAGCTTGGCAATCTTTCAGAGGTTCTGGAGCTTTGCAGACTTGACGAGTCCTTTATACCCTGTATAGATTTCGGTCACCTCAACGCCAGGGAGTTTGGCTGGATAAAGGGCAAGGCGGAGTATGAAAAGCTGCTTGATGAGGTGGAAGATAAAATCGGCTCAGACCGGCTTAAAATTTTCCACAGCCACTTTTCAAAGATTATGTTCACCGACCCGGGTGGAGAGAAAAAACATCTGACCTTTGAGGACAATCAGGGCTTCGGTCCCGATTATGAGCCGCTTATGGAGATTGTGGCCAAGAAAAATCTGGCCCCTACCTTTGTGTGCGAAAGCGCAGGAACTCAGGATATTGACGCCCTTACAATGAAAAAATACTACCTGTCTGTGAGAGAGTGACCATGACTCATCAAACCCTTTCAGACTGATTGACGGAGGAATTATTTATGAGAAAAATACTTTGTATCCACGGTCCTAACCTTAACCTGCTGGGCGAGCGTGAGCCGGGAGTTTACGGGGGGGACAGCTACGATTCCATCAACAACGAAATAATCGCCCGTGGACTGAAATATGAAATGCACTGCGAGATTTTTCAGTCAAATCACGAGGGGGAGATAATTGATACCCTCCACCTTGCACGTAAGAACTTCGACGGAGTAATAATAAACGCCGGAGCTTACACCCATTACAGCTATGCTATAAGAGATGCCATCTCTGCAATCAAAATCCCGGTAATTGAGGTTCATATGAGCAACATTCATGCAAGGGAAGAGTTTCGCCATCATTCGGTAATCGCACCCGTATGCAAGGGTCAGATAGCAGGCTTCGGAAAGGCTTCCTATCTGCTGGCGGTTGACGCTCTCAATGAAATTTTAAAGGACTGATATATATGGAAACACAACAGCTTTTTACACCTGTAGAACTGCTAAAAAATCAACTGAAAAGCTTTAGCGACTGCGCTATTATAACCGACGACATCAACCGACGCTATTTCACTCAGATGAAATCAAGCGCAGGCACTCTGGTGGTATTTCCCGAAGAGGCGTATCTTATCATTGATTTCAGGTATATTGAAAAGGCTCGCAAAACGGTAAAGGGCTGCGAAGTTGTTTTGCAGAATAAGCTTTATGAGCAGATAAACCAACTGATTGATAAGTACAACGCCACAAAGGTTTCGGTGGAAGCGGATAATCTGACAATATCACAGCTTGAAAAAATCAGCAACGAGATTAAGTGTGAAATTGACAGCAGTCGCAGCCTCAGCGAATGTATAGGTGAAATCCGGGTGCGCAAGCGTGATGAAGAAATCGAAAAAATCATAGCCGCCCAGCGTATTGCCGAAAAGGGCTTTGAGCATATGCTGAATTTTATCGGTGAAGGCAAAACCGAGCGTGAAATTCAGCTGGAGCTTGACTACTTTATGCTTAAAAACGGCGCAGAGGCGCTTTCATTTGACACAATTGCCCTGTCGGGTAAAAATACCTCTCTGCCTCACGGAGTTCCCACCGATAAACGGGTAGAGCAGGGCGACTTTGTGTTGCTTGACTACGGCGCAGTAATTGACGGTTGGCACAGCGATATGACAAGAACGGTGTGCGTGGGACAGCCCACAGATGAAATGAAGCAGGTCTATGAAACCGTCCTTAACGCCCAGCTGGCAGGACTTTCTGCGGTGAGAGCAGGCATTACGGGCATAGAGCTTGACAAAGCGGCAAGGGATATTATCGACTCGGCAGGCTACGGCGAGTATTTCGGCCATTCCCTTGGTCATGGAGTTGGCATGGAAATACATGAAGCCCCCACGGCTTCACCCTCCTGCGATAACCTGCTGGAGGAAAATATGATTGTAACTATTGAGCCGGGCATCTACATTCCCGAAAAATTTGGAGTAAGAATAGAGGATTTTGTAATAGTCAAGGAAAACGGTTGCGAAAACATGACAAAAGCGCCGAAAAACCTGATAATTCTTTAGCTTTTCAGAAGTCAGCTTGTGTCATGACGGTCAGGACGTTGACTAAATACTTTTCACGTTCTGTTAAAAATATATTAAACTCATGAAAAAATCGTCAAAAGCACTTGCAAAAAGCGTAGAAATAGGTTAAAATAGATATAAGGATATGTCTGTGTTAATTTTCCGGGCATATATTGAAGGTCGGTTTCCTGAGTTAAGGAACCGACATTCCCAGAAAATTTATTGGAGGTATATAAAATATGGTAACTGCCGGAGATTTTAGAAATGGTATGACTTTTGAGGAAGACGGCAATGTAATGCAGATTGTTGAGTTTCAGCATGTTAAGCCCGGTAAGGGAGCCGCTTTCGTAAGGGCCAAGGTAAAGAACGTTATTACCGGCTCTGTTGTTGAAAAGACTTACAATCCTACTGCAAAGTTCCCTACAGCGTTTGTTGAAAGAAAGGATATGGAGTATTCTTACAACGACGGCGATCTTTATTATTTCATGGATCCCGAGTCCTATGAGCTTGTTCCCGTAAATGCGTCTGAGCTTTCGGACAACTTCAAGTTTGTAAAGGAAAACATGGTTTGCAAGATTCTTTCCTATAAGGGCAAGGTTTTCGGAGTTGAGCCTCCGTACTTTGTAGACCTTGAGGTAACCGAAACCGACCCCGGTTTTGCAGGAAACACCGCAACCAACGCTACAAAGCCTGCAACTGTTGAAACGGGCGCCGAGATAAAGGTTCCTCTTTTCATTAACGTAGGCGACAAGATCAGAATTGATACACGTACCTGTGAATACATGGAGCGTGCATAATTAAATTAAACCACTTTAACGGAGGGAATGTTTATGGAGCTTTCAAATAAGGTTGCATATCTTAAAGGTCTTATCGACGGACTGAAGATTGACGATTCTACAAACGAGGGTAAGATTATTCTTGCCATGGCCGACATTCTTGATGAAATGGCTTTGACTGTCGAGGACATTTCTGATGAGGTTGACGAGGTTGTTGAGCTTGTTGACATTCTCGACGAGGACCTCGGAAATCTTGAAGAGGATATTTACGGCGATTGCTGTGACGACGACGATTGCGATTGTTGCGATGATTTTGAAGATGAACAGGAATACGAGTGTGTTTGCCCCACCTGCGGCGATACGATTTGCCTTGACGAAGGGCTTATAGCCGAAGGCTCTATCGTTTGTCCCAACTGCGGCGAAACTCTTGAGTTCGATTTTAGCGAAATCGAAGGGGAAGAGGAGTAATTCTTCTTTTAAAATTCAATATTGATTGTTTCAGGGGTGGTGAAAGTCCACACCGGAGGTAATGGGTGTTTTGCCTTAGTCCTCGACCACGAAAAGTGCTGATTCGGTGAGATTCCGAAACCGACGGTATAGTCCGGATGGAAGAAACGACAGGCGTTTATGCGTTTAAGGCTTCTGAAAATTCAGGAGCCTTTTTTGCAGCCGATAGATACATCGGTCTGATACATAAAACTGCTGTTTCTCCCTAATTTAATTTAGGAGGAATATATTATGAATAATACGATGGCCAAAAAACATATGGACACAAAAAAGCTTACGGTGCTGGCAATGTTTGTGGCGCTGGGGTATCTGTGCCTTTTTGTGTTCAGATTTAAAGTCCAGTTTCTGTCCTTTGAAATAAAGGATGTGTTTATAACCATCGCAGGTTTCATTTTCGGACCTGCTACGGCGGTAGGCGTTGCGCTGGCGGAAACTCTGCTTGAAATGTTCACCCTGTCCGATACGGGAATATACGGGGCAATTATGAACTTTGCGGGAAGTGCATCATTTGCGGCAACGGCTTCGCTGATATACAAGTACAGGAAAAATCTTTACGGAGCATTTTTGGGCCTGCTTTGCGCCATTGCCGTAATGACGGGAATAATGATAGTAATGAACATAATCATCACGCCTTTTTACATGAACGCTCCCAGATCGGTGGTGTATACGCTGATTCCCACCCTGCTGCTGCCTTTTAACCTTATAAAGGGATTTTTCAACGCCGCGCTGATATGTGTTATTTACAAGCCGCTGTCAGAAGCGCTTAAGGGCATAGGAATGCTGCCCAAAACCGATTCCTTTAAGTTTGACAAAAAATCGGCAGTGATAACGGTTGTATCTGTTCTGATAGTTATTGCTGCGGCTGTTGCGCTGATTGTGTTTATGCACGGCAGCGTTGAGTGGGGAAGATAGTTTAAATGTATTCATCTTAAAAATCGTCGTATCTTATGAGAAAATTGTCGCAAGCAGTTTCCGAAATATAACCTTGTCGCAGATGTCCCCCGCCTCTAAGGCGGCGGGTTCCATTCAGACTTTCAGTGGGGGTTTTAATCCCCCACTGAAAGTCTGAGGAGCAAAGCTCCTCAGCGACGGTTGCAATCGTCGCAACGTGATTAAGCAAGCTTATCACGTTTTGCTCCGATTTAAAATTAGCTGAAATGTTCTTCGTCTGAACAGGACGGAGGACATTTTTTATTTGCTCCATAAGATTTTTTTAAGAAAAACCGTCACCGGATTGTAAGAAGTAATGGCTATACTTAAATCAGAAAAGCAAAAGGGGTAAATAAATTTAAGGAGGCGAATGGTGCGCAGGCTGATAAAGCTTTCGCATTGAAACAGAATGAGCATTATTACAGCAAAGGAACTTTGTAAGGTTTACGGTTCGGGAGAAAATTCCGTCAGGGCGCTGGACGGGGTTTCGGTTGACATTGAGGAGGGAGAGTTTGTTTCCATCATCGGAACATCGGGCAGCGGTAAGTCCACCCTGCTTAATATGCTGGGAGGGCTTGACAGACCCACCTCGGGAGATGTGCTTTTCTCCGGCAAAAGCATACTTAAAATGAACGATGAGGAGCTTACCATTTTCAGACGGAGAAATATCGGGTTTGTATTTCAGAATTACAATCTGGTGCCGGTGCTTAACGTGTATGAAAATATAGTTCTTCCCATCGAACTGGACGGAGCTGAGATTGACAAAAACTATGTGGACACAATTATACAAACCCTGGGACTTGAAAAGAAGCTACATTCAATGCCTAACCAGCTTTCGGGAGGTCAGCAGCAGAGGGTGGCGATTGCACGGGCGTTGTCCTCAAAGCCACAAATAATTCTGGCAGACGAGCCCACAGGAAACCTTGACAGCAAAACGGGAATGGATGTTATTTCACTGCTTAAAATTACAAGCCGTGAATTTGACCAGACAATAGCAATGATAACCCATAATGAGGAAATTGCCCTGATGGCAGACAGAATGATTAGAATAGAAGACGGCAGGGTGGTGGAGTAAAATGCTTAGAAATAATAACGAAGCCGCCGTTAAAAAAATAAGCCGCCGCTCAATGGCGCATAACAGAACTCGGAATATTTTTGCAGTGCTTGCAATTGTGCTTACCACGTTTATGTTCACCTCGGTTTTCAGTATTGGATTCAGCTTAGGCAAAAACATGAACGTAATGCTTATCAGACAGCAGGGCACAAGGTCGTCGGTATTTCTGGCAAACCCCACCGATACCCAGATTGAGCAGGCAAAGCAGGCAGCTCACCTGAATGCCGCAGGGGTGCAGATTCATGCAGGGGATATAAGCGCACAAGAGCAGGACGACCTGTCGGTTACGGTGGATTACTTTGACGAAACGGAGTTTAACAAAAATTACACCCCTGCAATAAGCGACATAACCGGCAACTACCCGGTAAAGGAAAACGAGATAATGCTTTCTCAGTCAGCTATGGAGGTGCTGGGCATAAGCAATCCCCAAAAGGGAATGAGCATCAGCCTTGAATTTACCGACGGCACTCAGCAAGAGTTTGTACTTTCAGGCTGGTTTAAGGATTACGAAAATTTCGGTAGCGGGTATCAGGCGCTGGTTTCAAAAGTCTACACCCAAAGCCGCAACCTGACGGCGGAGGAAAACGGAACGCTGTCCCTATCGGCAAAATCGGGCAGCCAGTCGCAGCTGCTTGAGGAACTGGAGGAAGCAGTAACCTTAAATGAGGGTCAGGAATTTGAAGCGACCTTTGACGTTCAGGAAGAGTCAGGTTCAAACGCCATAGTAATTGCCGTAATGGTGGGCATAATAGGTGTTATTATAATCCTCAGCGGATATTTGCTGATATATAACGTGATGTACATTTCCGTTACCAAGGATATAAGATTCTACGGAATGTTAAAAACCATAGGAACCTCACCATCCCAAATCAGAAAGATTGTAAAAATGCAGGCGTTCAGACTTTCTGCAATAGGTATTCCCATAGGAGTTTTGCTGGGCACGGCGGTCTCCTTTGTGGCGGTGCCATACGCTCTTGATATGTTCGCAGGTGGAATCAACGAAGGTGCAATGTCTACCGATATAAGCTTTAATCCGCTTATCTATGTGGTTACGATTATATTCGGAATTGTAACGGTGGCGATAAGCTGCCGCAAACCTGCGAAGCTGGCAGGAAAGGTTTCTCCTGTGGAGGCGCTGAAATACAGCGGCGTGTCGGGCAAGATAAAGAAAAAATCCAGAAGAACCACCGACGGTGGAAAACTGTACAGAATGTCCTTCAGAAATGTGTTCCGTGAGAAGAAAAGAGCGTTTCTGGTGTTTGCGTCGCTGTTTATGGGCACAATGGCGTTTCTCTCGGTTAATGCATTTACACGAAGCCTGACCCTTGAAAATTATATCAGCTACTACCTTCCCAATGATTTTACAATATACTGTCACAGCGAGGACGAGGAGGGCATGGAAACTGCGGAAAGGCTTGCGGAAAGAATTTCGCAGATTGACGGAATCACCATGATGGAAACCAGCCGCTCCACCTCTGCGGATTTGCAGTTTGACAGAGAGCTTTACAAGCCGTTTATAGAGCAGGACAGTAATGAAGTGGAAGCAAGTGTGTTTGAAACTATGCTTGAACAGTATGAAAACGGCAATGTAAAGTATTCCGCCCCGGTAATCTGCGTAAGCTCCCGAATGATTGAGGAGTACAATTCCCGTGCTAAAGACAAAATAGACATAGAGAAATTTGAAAACGGCGAAGAAGTGATGATAGGCAAGGTGCAAAACGACGGCGAAGGAGATGGTATGCTGGGAAAAACCATCACCCTTACCGATTCGCAAACAGGCAACACAGCGGATGTAGAAATAGCCTCGGTAGCGTCATATTCTACCGACTTCGGGCTGAATATAGGATATTACTGGTCAAATCTTGCCGCACCCAGCTGTATAATCGTGTCGCAGAACGTAATGGATAAGCTTACCGATTATGCGGATATTGATAATATTATCATCGATTGCGAGCCGGAAGCTGAAAGCTACGTGGCGTCACAGATAAAAAGCCTTACCGACAACAACCCGGTGGTAGTCAACACAGAGATAAAGTCTGAGCGAATCAGCGATTTTAAAACCTCTATGACCTCCCTGAACATTCTTACCAGCGGAATATCGGCGGTGCTGATACTTATAGGCATAATCAATTTTATAAACGTTATGCTTACGGGAGTTTTCACCAGACGAAAAGAACTTGCGGTGCTTGAAAGTGTGGGAATGACCAAACGGCAGGTAAAGAAAATGCTTATGCTGGAGGGTGTGTATTACGGAGTGATAACCATATTCCTTATCCTGACGGCAGGAAGCGGAATAATGTACCTGGTGGGACGCCTTGCGGAGCAAACGGCAGACTACGCCACATTTACATTCCCATGGCTGCTCACGGCAGCAATTGCAGCCGTTATAATGGCAGTATGCGTGGCAGTGCCGGTAATAGTGTACAGAAATATATCAAAAGACAGCATTACCGAAAGGCTGAGAGTTGAGGACTGAGAAAGTGCCTGAAATTCAGGTCACCTGAAAGCTGCCCCAAGCGGATAACCCTTGCTAAACGGATTTGATTAAAAAATCCCACAGACAAAGGTTTGTCCGCTTATTTATTGGGACAGAAAAAGTACTGATTTTTTCTTTACTACATTTTGAATGTGTGTTATAATAACCTTAAACCGAGGTGCTGACGCACTTGACGGAACCTTCCGTTCCTTATTTGCTGAGCAAATCGTTTTAAGAACATTTTATAATTTAAAGGAACGCCTTGCGGCTCTTTTTATGATATAATTAATTTATCTTAACCAATCCGGAGGATTCAAGCTATGCGACCTATTCTGATAGCCGAAGATGATACGGTAATAAACAGCGGCATAAAATACTTCCTTGAAAAGCAGGGATACCGGGCTGATTCGGTGTTTTCCTGCGCCGGAGTAAAAGCCGCCGCTATCAATGAATACAGCCTTATAGTACTTGACATAAACCTTCCCGACGGCAACGGGCTGGAGCTTTGCGGGGAAATAAGAGAAGTGTCAAATATCCCCATAATTTTTCTCACCGCAAACGACACCGACGAGGATATGATAAACGGCTTTAAATGGGGCTGCGATGATTATATTCCAAAGCCATTTTCAACGGAAATCCTCCTTCAGCGGATAAAAGCCGTGCTGAGAAGAGCAGGCAGCAACGATGAAAGGAATATCTTCACCTACAAAGGTTTAAGCGTGGATTTTGACAGAATGGCGGTGTCTGTGGAATCAAATCCCGTCAAGCTTTCCGCCACCGAGTACAAGCTGCTGGAGGTGCTGATAAAGAATAAGGGTCATGTGCTGACCAGAAATATGCTATTTGAAAAGGTGTGGGATATCGACGGCAATTATATAGATGAAAATACCCTCAGCGTTCATATACGCCGGCTGAGAAACAAGCTGGGGGACGACTCAAAAAATCCCAAGTACATTATAACGGTTTTCGGAATTGGTTATACCTTTGGTGAGTGACATGAAATTAAGAAGATATAATAACAAAAGAAATGGGGCAATCGCAGTTGCTGTTACAGCTGTGGCGGCATCGTCCGTCCTCGCTTTTGTTTTGTCCGCAAGTTTAATTGCCGCAGGCTGCACCCTGTTAGGGGGAGCGGTGGCAATTGCCATAATGCTTTATATTTTAAGGCTCGACGACGCTTTGATTACCGATACTGCCGCTGATTTTTCACGACTTGCAGACTGCCTTACCGAGCTTGAAGAGCGTGAGATTTTCCCCGATAACGAAGACACAGCTGTTTCAAAGCTGCAAAGTAAAATCATAAAGCTTGTGCGTATTCTTAAAAAGAAAAATAATGATTCGGTAGCGGAGCAGGAGAAAATCAAGTCGCTTGTGTCGGATATTTCCCATCAGCTTAAAACTCCTCTGGCAAACTTGAAAATGTATACCGACTTTATTTCGGACCCTGACCTTGACGAGCAAAAACGCAGGGAATATATCAGAATAATCTCCCTTTCGGTGGACAGGCTAAGCTTTTTGTCAGAGAGCATGATAAAAATCTCACGGCTGGAAAGCGGGCTTATTCACCTGAAATCGGAGGAGTTAAATCTCAGCGAAACGGTGTTGAAAGCCATTAAGGACGTTTACTCAAAAGCCGCCAAAAACGGCAATGAGATTGTGTTCAAGGAAGAAAATAAGGTGGTAATAAGTCACGACAGAGGCTGGACAGCTGAGGCGGTATTCAATCTTTTGGATAACGCCGTAAAGTATTCGCCCAAAGGCGGTAGGGTGTATGTAACGGTAAGGAAACTTGGCTTGTTCGCCGAGGTGGAAGTGAAAGACGAGGGAGATAAAATCCCCGAATGTGAGCAGCCCAAAATTTTCAGCCGCTTTTACAGAGGAAGCAACTCCCGTGAAAAGGAAGGCATCGGAATAGGGCTTTATCTGGCAAGAGAGATAGCAATAAAGCAGGGAGGGTATCTTAATCTCAAATCAAGCGACAAGGGAAATTCCTTTTCATTATTTCTTTTTCAGGGGGAATGACTGCACTCGGGCGAAATTTTGTCCGTGATTTGACCCAAGCGATTATATTTCCCTTGAAAAGACGATAATTATATGGTATAATTGGCGTATTGATTGTCTTGAAAAGGAGGAAAGCTCCACCTTGGAGCCCTGTTATAATGAAACTTACAAAGCTTAACCGGTCGGAAGCCATAAGGTATCTGGGATACGGCGGCAGCACGCCGGATGAAAAAACTCTATTGATTATAAACGATTGCGAAAAAAAGCTGCTGGAATGCATCTCTCCCGCTTATGTCTACAGGGTGTTTGACATAACAAGCAACGGTGAATCGGTGATTGTGGAGGGAACCTCCCTGAGCCTTGAGGGTGACGACATTAAAGCTCATCTTGATAAATGTAAAAAATGCGTGCTTATGTGTGCGACTATTTCTGCCGGAGCGGACAAGCTTATAAGACAGCTTGAAGCGGTGGATATGACAAAAGCGGTAATAACCGACTGTCTTGCAAGCGCCGCCGTGGAGCAGGTGTGCGACATCGCCGAGGAGGAAATAAAGTCGGGACTTGAAGACTGCTTTTTTACCTGGAGGTTTTCTCCCGGGTACGGAGATTTCCCAATAAACATTCAGAAAGACTTTCTTGAGGTGCTTAACGCTGCCAAAAGAATAGGCGTTAACACCACCGAAAGCATGATTCTTACGCCGAGAAAATCGGTTACCGCAGTAATGGGAATATCCGATGCCGAAATCCCCAAGGGACGGCGAGGCTGCGTTACCTGCAAGCTTAAGGGAAACTGCGCATACAGAAGAAAGGGTGAACATTGTGGATTTTAAAACGCTTTTGAAAAATGAATTTGTGTTCCTTGATGGGGCAATGGGAACAATGCTTCAGGCAAAGGGACTTAAAATGGGCGTCGCCCCCGAAACGCTTAACATAGAAAAGCCCGAATGGATAATTGACATCCATAAACAGTACGTTGACGCAGGAGCGGATATTATCTACGCCAACACCTTCGGCGCAAACCGCTATAAGCTGAGCGAGTGTGGATACGGCGTTGAGGAAACTATAGCGGCGGCAATCAAAAACGCAAGAGCTGCCTGCGAGGACGGAAATACGCTGGTGGCACTGGATATAGGTCCTATAGGTCAGCTGCTTGAACCAGCGGGAACTCTCTCCTTTGAAGAAGCGTACGATATTTTCAAACAAGCGGTAGTTGCAGGAAAGGACTGCGACGTTATTGTCTTTGAAACGATGACGGATTTATATGAGCTTAAAGCGGCGGTTCTGGCGGCAAAGGAAAACAGCAATAAGCCGATTATCTGCACAATGACCTTTGAGGAAAATATGCGCACCTTTACCGGATGCAGCATTAATTCTATGGCTCTGACTCTGGAAGGGCTGGGCGCTGACGCAATCGGCGTAAACTGTTCTCTTGGACCAAAGGAGCTGTACCCGATTGTCAAAGAGCTTTGTAGGTGGACAAGTCTGCCGGTAGTAGTAAAGCCAAACGCCGGCCTGCCCGACCCGATTACCAACGAGTACAACGTTTTCCCCGATGAGTTTGCACAGCTTATGAAAGTGCTTGCCACTCTGGGAGTTAAGATATTCGGCGGCTGCTGCGGAACATCGCCGGAGTATATAAAAGCGATGAGAAAAGCACTTTCTGATGTAAAATACACTGACAGAGAGGTAAAGATACCTGCAGCCTGCTGCTGCGCTTCCAACACGGTGGTAATTAATCAGCCGAGAGTTATCGGCGAGCGAATTAATCCCACAGGCAAAAAGCGGTTTAAAGAAGCCCTGCTGGCAGGAGATATAGACTATATCCTCGGGCAGGGAATAGAGCAGATTCATGCCGGAGCGGATATACTTGATGTAAATGTGGGACTTCCAGGAATTGACGAAAAAAACATGATGGTTAAAGCGGTGAAGGCTCTCCAGAGCGTGGTGGACGTACCTCTTCAGCTTGATTCAACTATCCCCGAGGTGCTTGAAGCCGGGCTTAGAATCTATAACGGTAAGCCTATTGTAAATTCCGTAAACGGCGAGGAGAAATCACTGAAATCAGTGCTTCCGCTAGTGAAAAAATACGGAGCTGCAGTGGTGGGACTGTGCCTTGATGAAAATGGAATCCCAAAAACTGCGCAGGAGAGGTTTGATATTGCCCGCAGAATAGTTTCGGAAGCAGAAAAGACTGGAATACGCCGTGAGGACGTTTATATAGACTGCCTCACCCTTACCGCCTCCGCAGAGCAGGCGGGAGTAATGGAAACTCTTAATGCCCTGGAGCGTGTAAAAAAGGAACTGGGGTGCAGGACGGTTCTGGGAGTATCGAACATAAGCTTCGGACTTCCTGCAAGAGAGATTGTAAATCACAACTTTCTAATGATGGCGCTTACAAAAGGGCTTGATTTGCCTATAATAAATCCCAACGTTGAAACGATGATGCAGACGGTAAGAGCCTATAAGCTGCTGGCAAATATCGACTTAAACTCTGCTGAGTTTATATCTCATTACGGCGTTCAGAAAACCGAGGAGAAAAAGCCGCAGCAGACTGTTTCACTAACCCTTGACTATGCCATTGAAAACGGACTTAAAGCCGAAGGTGCAAAGATAACCGGGCAGCTGCTTGAAAACACCGACCCTATGGATATTGTAAACAATCTGCTTATTCCTGCCCTTGACAAGACGGGAGCTGATTTTGAAACGGGTAAGATATTCCTGCCCCAGCTTATCCAGTCGGCGGGAGTGGCGCAGTCCTGCTTTGAGGTGATAAAAAATCATCTTGCAAAGTCGGGAGAAAAAAGCGAGTCAAAAGGAAAAATAATCGTCGCCACCGTAAAGGGGGATATACACGACATCGGCAAGAATATTGTAAAGGTGCTCCTTGAAAACTACGGCTACGAGGTTATCGACCTGGGTAAAGACGTTGACTGTCAGCGTGTGGTGGACTGCGCAATTGAAAACGACGTTCATCTTGTGGGACTTTCGGCGCTTATGACCACCACTCTGGCAAGCATGGAGGAAACCATAAAGTTGCTTAGAGAAAACAATGTTGACTGCAAGATAATGGTGGGGGGAGCAGTGCTCACTCCCGACTATGCCGAGAAAATCGGAGCGGATTTTTATGCAAAGGACGCAAAAGAATCCTGCGACATAGCAAAAAAAGTATTAGGATAAGCTTAAAATTATACGCCCTGCGATTAGTTGATAATCGCAGGGTTTTTGTTCTGCCTGAATAAAATCTGAAAATGCCGCCAACAATTAGATTGCAAAGCATTAAACACAGACGATTATTGGAGGCAATTGTTATGACGGACAAAATAGCATCAAAATTAGGTAGGTCTTTGTGTATCGGGATTGCGGCGGCAACGGTTTTCACTTCTTTTTCTTCACCGGAGAATGTGAGAAGCAAGAGTTTATCCTTGCTGTTCCCCCAGTTTATTATCGGAGTAAGCACAGAGAAAAGGGAACATACCGACGATCGTGTTGTGGTTGAAGAGGAGCAGACGAAAAGAGAATATTCTTTTAAAATCGTTGAGCTGTTTCAAAAGCTTTTCGATTGATATATAAGTCCGTTTTATTGGACACTATCGCAAATGTTTTTGTTGACAAGCCCGGCTTTGTGTGATACCATAATATTGAGATGATTTTACTGTAAGCTTACTTGCAGACAACTGATACAAAAGGCGGTGCGCTTATGCTCAGATTTATAACAGGCGCTGTTCACAGCAGTCGGGAGACAATTTTTTGCGAACAAATAAAGTCGGCGTGTCAGAACGGCAAAGATGTTCTGGTTATTGTACCCGACCAGTTTTCCTTTGAATACGATAAAAAGCTTTACGAGCTTATGGGAGCGGAGCTGTTCAACAAGTTGAGAACAGCGGGCTTTAACCGCCTCGCAGAGCTGATAAGCCGCAGGTATGGAGCTGGCTCCAAGGAAAATGCGGATGAGAACGCACGGATAATAACAATGTACAAAGCGGTAAGAAGATTAAAGGAAAGTCGCAGCGTGCGGTTTTATAAGCGTGCTCTCGATAAAGGTACGTTTCTGGGCGAGGTTATTGCTCTTGCGGATGAGCTTATGCAGTCGGGAATTACCCCCGAAGATTTGCGAATCGCCTCCGAAAGGCTTAGCGGAACTGTCTGTGATAAGCTTTTTGATTTGTCAGCCCTTTACGGCTTCTATCTGGAGGAGCTGTCAAAGGCGGGACTTAAAGACGCACTTACATCTATGGGAGAGTGCGTAAAGCTGGCTGAGGGCAACGGATTTTTTTGTGACGCTACAATTTTTATTGATTCCTTTTCAAGCTTTTCACAGGACGAATATCGTCTTATAAAATGTATGCTTTCACAGGCGGAGGATGTTTTTATATCTCTTGTCATTTCAAACGGCGACAATCTTAAAACCAATCAGACTCCCTTTGCCCAGACTGTAAGAACAAGAGAAAAACTGCGGCGGATAGCGGAAGAGCAAAACGTACTCCACACTGAGACATCGGCAGGGGGATTTGATTACAACAGCAAAGCGCTTGAGCATATAAACCGTAATCTTTACTGCATTGCTCCGCCAAAGTCGGCTGATAGCAGCGGAGTAAGAGTGCTTTCGGCAACCGATATATACGAAGAAACGGAATTTGTCTGTGCCGAAATTTCAAGGCTTGTCCGCGAGGAAGGGTACAGATACCGTGATATTGCAGTGGCTGTCAGAAATCTTAATGATGTGGCTTCGGTGCTTGAAGGCACAATGGAGAGATATGATATACCTTATTTTATAGATAAACGGCTCAGCGTTGAGCAGACGGCTTTGGTAATATATCTTAAAAGCATTTTTGCCTGCGTGCTTTCAAAAGAGTATAAAACGGAGAATATTTTCAGATACATAAAATCTCCCCTTTCGCCGTTATATGACTTTGATGTGTGTGATATTGAAAATTATTGCATTAAGTGGAACGTAAGAGGTTCAATGTGGCTTGAGGATTTTGTCGTCTGCGAAAAGGGGGACGTTTTGCCCAAACGACTTAACGAAACTCGAAGAAGAATTATAGAACCGCTGGAGAACTTCAAGCGAAGCTGCGAAAACGCCAAAGCAAAGGAGATATGCGAAGCGTTGTTTAAGCTGCTTGACGAAATTAAACTTTCGGAGCAGATTTATTCTGTGGTTAAAAGAGCAAGCGGTTCAGCCAACGATACCGAGCTGGAGCTGGGACGTATTTCAAAAATGGTGTGGACCTCGGCGCTGTCTGCAGTGCAGTCGATATACGAGCTGATGGGGGAGGAAAAGCTGTCGCTGAGAAGATTTTATGAAATTTTCAAGCTTATGCTTTCCCAGCTGACAGCGGCGGCGCCTCCCCAAAAAACCGATTCGGTAAGGTGCGCAGGAGCTGAGAGGTCAAGACTTGCGGGAGTTAAAGCGCTGTTCATTATCGAGGTCAACGACGGAATTTTTCCCGCTGACGCCAAACAGAATGGACTGCTTACCGAGCGTGAAAAGCGTCAGCTTGAAAGCGTGGACCTTGAATTTGAATCAAGTGTAATGACGTCTGTAGAAAACGAAAGACTTACGGTTTATCAGACTGTTGCCATGCCGACGGACAGGCTATATATAATAAGCTCCGAGTCGGACGCTCAGGGCAATCTTAAAAATCCGTCGGTTCTGGCTAAGACGATACTTGGAATGTTTGAAAATATCGGTACGGAAAAAATACAGAACCTTTCCCCGGATTTTTTTTGTACCTCATACAAAACCGCATATTATAAATATCTTGAAAAATCAAAGGACAGAACCGTTGCCATAAAATCTATTGAGGAGTCGCTTAAAACCTCCGGAATCTATAGCGATAAGCTTGACTTTGTAAAACGCTCGGCGGCAAACACTCCTCATAAGCTTTCTCCAGAAACCGCCGAAAAGCTGTTTTTCGACCATGACCTGAATATTTCGGCAACACGTATAACCGACTTTTATAATTGTCCTTTCAGCTTTTACTGCAAGTACGGGTTAAAGCTGTATCCGCCGCAAAGGGTTGAATTTAATAATCTTTACCGTGGAAACCTGATACATAACTGTCTTGAGATGATAATGAGTACTGAGAAGGACGGCAAGCGTATTTATAATGAGGATTTCGTTAATTTTTCGGAAGACATCATAAGACAAAAGATTCATGAGGAATTTGAGCGGTACTGCGCTGAGGAAATGGGAGGCGGCTACGGAAAAACTCCACGCTTCAATCAGGAGCTGAGCCGCCTTGAGAAATCGGCGTTTCATATGGTTACACTTATCCGCATGGAGCTTTCGGAATCTATGTTCAAGCCTGCGGCGTTTGAGTTTAATCTGACAAAAGAAAACGGCGAAAGCATACTTAAGCTCACCCTTGAAAACGGCTATACTATTAATATAAGAGGAAGCATAGACCGTGCGGACATTTACACCGCTCCCGACGGCAAGCGGTATCTGCGCATAATTGATTACAAGACCGGTTCAACTGCATTTGATATTGCCGAGCTTTACAGCGGACTTAATCTCCAGATGATGATATATCTGCTGGCGGTGACCAAAACAGTCAACGAGCTTAATCCCGACGAAAAGCTTGAACCGTCTGCGATAATGTATAACCACCTCAAAGATTGTCCGGCGGAGCTTGCTCCGGCTCAAGCAGAGGAAGCGGAGAAGCTTAATGAACTACTGATGGAGGAACGAGTGAAAAAATTACGCCCCGACGGATTAATGGTGGACGATGCGGATGCAATAAACGCCCTTAACAAAAGCTATGGCGGAGCGTTTACGCTTTTTAACTTCAATAAGGACGGAAGCATATCAGCAAGAGGAAATAAACCTGTGGAATATCAGTGGTTCATGGCTTTGGAAAAGTTCGCTCTTAATAAGGTATATCAGCTGGCAGAGAAGCTTTTTGATGGAGAAATTGATGCGGACCCGGTTTGCAAGGGCGAGGGCAGAAACGCTAAGATTCCCTGCACCTATTGCGATTACTGGGGAATATGCGGAAAAGCAAGCCCGAAAAATCCCAGAAGAATAACGAAAAGCGATGCATTTAAGCTTGATAACGAGATTACAATTATTATGGAAGAGCAAGAGAAAGGAGGCGCAGAATAATGTCGGTAAAATGGACGGACGACCAGCTCACCGCAATTAATACATACGATAAGGGCGTAGTAGTATCTGCGGCGGCTGGAAGTGGAAAAACCGCCGTATTGATTGAGCGCACCATAAGCCTGCTTGCCGACAGGAAAAGAAATATTCCTGCCGATAGGCTTTTGGCGGTAACCTTTACCGTTGACGCCACCGCTCAGATGAAAGAAAAGCTGGCAAGCGCCTTTGAAAAGAAAATACTTGAGGAAACAGACCCGCAGCAAAAGAAGTGGCTTCAGAAACAGCAGGACAGACTTGCCCTTGCGAAGATAAATACAATAAACGCTTTCTGCCTTGACCTTGTAAAAAACAATATACATCAGTTTGAGTTTCAGGACGGAATAAAGATCCTTGACGAAACAGATGCAGAGGTTATACTCAAAAACTCCATATCCGCCGCCATGGATAAACTTGCCGCCGATTCGCCTTCGGATTTTGATTTTCTGGTGGATTCGCTTTCTGATAACTCAGAGCAGGAGGTTGAGGAAACAGCGAAAAAGCTTTACAACTTTCTGCGCTCTCTGCCGTTCCCCGATGAGTGGATCAGGGAGAAAACCGCCGATTTCACCGACGAGGAAAAGCTTTCCGATTATATAAGCACAGCGGTTTATGATTATCGTGAAATTTTGGAGCGTGCACTGAAACTAAACGAACAGGCAAGAGCGATATTTTACCGCCTGCATAAAAAATATGGCTGTAAAGAGTCGGTAGGCGTTACCCTTGATACCGACTGCGATATTGTTAAAGAACTATTGAAAATCCTTGATAACGGTTCTTGGGAGGAAATTTATAAATTTGTACAAAAGCCGAAATGGAAAAACCTTGTGATAGGCTTTACCGATGACGATATTTCACCCGAACAGCTAAACGCCAGAAACTTTGCCGTAGACCAGCTGAAAAAACTGCGTGAAAGCTCAAAGGATTGCGTAAAGCAGATAAGAATCTCCTGCCGCAAAACGGGACTGCACATCAAAGAGGACCTGCTGGTTGCAAAGCGGATTTTTACCGTCCTCTGTGGCGTTTGCAAAACTGCCGAGGAGATTTCAAAAAGCGAAAAGATAAGCAGAAACTCACTTGAGTTTTCAGATGTGGAAAGAATGGCGATAAGTTTACTGGTAAGGCGTGAGAACGGAAAAACGTTGAGAACCGAGCTTGCCGAGGAAATAGTTAGAAATCGTGATTATCAGGTAATACTTATCGACGAGTTTCAGGATGTGAACAATCTCCAGGAGCTTATTTTCAGAGCGTTATCCGATACCGATGATTTATCCGTGCTTGGGAAAAACGTATTCGTGGTAGGCGACGTAAAGCAGTCAATTTATCGGTTCAGGCAGTCAAATCCACAGCTTTTTATAAATGCAAAGGAAAAAGCTGAGACGCCCGAAAACAGCGATATACTAAAATCGGTGTCGCTGAAAAAGAATTTCCGCTCACGCAGGAATATTATAGATTTTGTAAACCTTGTGTTTGAAAATCTTATGAGCGAGGAAGTGGGCGAGCTTGTATACAGCGATGAAGAAAAGCTCCAACATGGCGCAAACTACGGCGGAAATGATTACGACACCGAGATTATTCTCATTGAACCCACCGTGGGAAAGGAGCAGCCTGAAGATTCCGATGAGGACGAATATGTGCTTTTTACAGAAGAGAATTACGTAATCGCCAAACGTATCCGTAAGCTTATAGACGAGGGCTGTCCCGTTTATAGCGGAGATGAAAAGCGCCCCTGTCGCCCGTCGGATTTCTGCGTGCTTTCACGGTCAAAAACGGCGACGTCCAAGCTTTCCGCTGCCCTTGAAGCGGTAGGACTTAAAGCCTACAGCGAGGAAACCAGCGGCTATATGAGAGCGAGAGAGATTGCGGTTATGGTAAATCTTCTGAGAGTTATCGACAATCCCATGCAGGATATGGCGATGGCTTCGGTAATGATGTCCCCCGTGCTTAGCTTTACCGCCGACGAAACTGCGGTTATACGAGGTTTGTGCGGCACCGGAAAGAGCTATACAAAGAATCTTTATCAGATAATCAACGCCGTGGGGAAGGATGAAAGCGTCCACGAAAGGGAAGCTGAGAAGATAACAATCGACAATGAGGTTATCGTTAAAAAGTGCATCTATGCCACTGAGCTTATAAAACGGCTGAGATTTTATGCGGCAGGCATGTCACTTACAAGGCTTATAAGAAAAATTTACGATGAAACGGGATTTTTCGCAGTTGCTTCGGCCTATGAGAACAGCAGACAGAAGCGTGCAAATCTCAGGCTGCTGCTGGAATATGCAGCTTCCTATGAAAATGGCGACGACGGAGGAGTTACGGGATTTATAAGATACCTCGATTCGGTGTACCAAAGCGGCAAGGACTTTCATCAGGCGGTGACCGTTACCGAAGGTGAGGACAGCGTTTATGTAAAAACAATACATAAATCAAAAGGGCTGGAATATCCATTTGTTTTTCTTTGCGGCATAGATAAGGAGTTTAACTTTTCGGATATATATCAGAATATGCTGCTGGACGAACAGCTTGGGGCAGGATTTACGATTTTAAATCACAGCAATCTTACTCAGACCGAAACCATAAGCCATAAGGCGCTGAGCGTTATATGCAAAAACAAGCTGCTCAGCGAAGAGATACGCCTTTTGTACGTTGCGTTGACGAGAGCGAAAGAGAAGCTGTTTATACCTGTGGTGATGAGAGAAAGCAAAAATGTCCGCTACGATACAAAACGCATTGTAAACAATATTGCGGAGGAAATCTCACGCTCGGGCGGAATTAACAGCAGAATTGTAAGACAGTGCAATTCCTATCTTAAATGGCTGTGCGCAGTGCTGCTTTGCTGTCCGGGAAATGAGGAGTTTATTGAGAAAATGGAAGTCCAAGCCAAGCTTCCGACGGTTGATACCAAGGCGGTTATAAACTACGTTACCGTCAACTGCAATGATATGGAAGAAGAATCATCCGGTGAGTATATAACGCTTCAACCCGACCGGGAGCTGGTTGAAAAACTCTGCGAAAGATATAGCTTCGTATATATGTATGACAGCGCTGACACTCCCTCAAAGCTTACAGTTACTGAAATAGTCCGTGAGGAAAAGGAGCGTGAATACGGCGAAAAGAATCCCGAATTTTATCCTCAGCTTCCAAGGTTGTCGGATGAAATCGGAAAGCTCAGTTCGGCGCAGAAGGGTACCTATACTCATCTGTTTATGGAGCTGGCAGATTATGAAAACGCCTATCGCGACCCGGAAGGAGAGCTTGCACGGCTTGTAAATCAAGGCTTTTTCACGCAAAAGGAAGCGGAAGGCGTTTATATAGCTGCAATAAAGCGGTTTTTTGCAGGAGAATTTTATAGCCGCATAAACAAAAGCGGCCTTATTATACGTGAAAAGCAGTTTCTTGTAAGTTTTTCGGATATGGCTGTGGGAGAAAAGTACGGTAAATATGTGTCCTCCGGCACAATGCTTCAGGGCGTTGCCGATTGTATTTTTAAGGAGGAGGACGGCTACGTTCTTGTTGATTACAAAACCGACAATGTAAAGGATATTTCCGAGCTTTACGGCTATCGCACTCAGCTTGAGCTGTATAAGGCGGCGCTTGATTTGCTGCTTGATATGCCGATAAAAGCTTGCTATATCTATTCATTCAGATTAAATGAGGGAGTTGAAATACAGCTGACGTAAAATTTACGCATAATTTCTCCCGTTTTGCGATAAATCTATTATTAACGAGCTTTGATTGTTCAAACTTAAGTTAATAATATTAAATAAATAACGATTAATGTTTATAAAAAATTTTTATTTACTCTTGACAAGCTTATTTGATGGTGGTATAATATATAAAAAATATTGTACACTATTTACAAAAAAGCTTGTTTTTTTTTTTTTTTTAGTACGTGCATTTTCTGGAGAATAATATGGTTGCTGATAAGAAACTCAGAAAGCTTAAACGAACCGAGCTGCTTGAAATGCTGGTTGCAATGAAGAAGGAGCTTGACAGGGTAAGCGGCGAAAACGAATCGCTGCAGAAAAAACTGAACGATAACGAAGAAGCTCAGAAAAAGCTTATGCAAACGCTGCAGGAAATGTCCGTAAAGCTTGACGGGCTTTGTAAGGCAATGAACGTTCAGACTGACATTGATTCGGAGAGCAAAACTGATGAATAAAGAATTTCCCGCATTAAACCGGCTTGAAGCGGAGCTTTCGAGAGTAAAGTCACGCAGAGAGTTTATAAAAATTATTATAAGCACCATATCCTCGCTTATTGTTGTTGCGGCTGTTGCAGTTCTGGTGTCTACGTTGTTTATGCCTGTGCTAAGGGTCACCGGCACAAGCATGGCTCCGACGCTTATGAACGATCAGTTCGTGGTTTGCAGAAAAACAGGTAATTTTGAGCGGGGAGATATTGTGGCTTTTTATTACAACAACAAAATTTTGCTTAAACGTGTAATAGGCGTTTCGGGGGATTATATCAATATTGACGACGATGGCAACGTTTACGTAAACGATGAACTGCTCGATGAGCCTTATCTGTCGGATAAGGCGTTGGGCGAATGCGATATCGAACTGCCTTATCAGGTGCCCGACGAGCGGATTTTTGTAATGGGCGACCATAGATCAACATCGATTGACAGCCGTTCCTCCACAGTGGGGTGTATATCGGAAGAGGCTGTGCTTGGAAAAGTAGTTTTGAGAATATGGCCTTTTGATGATATTGGTTTTATAGATTGATATTGACCAAAAAATAATCATGGGAGGAGGATCTGACATGCTTGACGGCAAAATCGTAATGTATCTTAAAAAGCATAAAAGGCTTACATTGTGCGGTATAATTGCAATGGTTCTGTCATTGATTGTAGTTTTTTGTGTTACCGCAAGTCTTACAATGCCTGCTATCAGCATGGCAGATGAACAGGATAACGGAATTTCCTTGCTTGCTGATATGGGTGAGGCTTTAGACCCCGAGGAAGGAAAGCAAGGCTATCATTTTGAGCCTGATATTATTGATGTAACTGTAAGCGACGTTACCGATACGGGTGACAGCGATGTCAAGCATGTTACCTTTTCCCTTGGTTATGCTTTGCAAGCAGAAGATGTAAGCTATAATCCCTATCAGCCATACATATGGTATCAGCTTGACAGTCATATAAATATTCCACCGGGAGGTATGCCGCAGGATGAAAACGGAAACCTGACGCCGGGAATTGTAACCGATAGCGGAGTGCAATCGGGAACTTATGTTATCACGGAAGACGGGTATATAATTATAAGATTCCTTGATGAATATTTGCGTGAGCATAATGGGCAGGCAATAAGCGGTGATTTGAGATTTGAAGCCGACGTTGAACGTGCTGATAATGAAAACGATACCTCTATTGACATTCCGTTCGGAAATCAGAATGTAACGATCGACGGTTTTCCTGCAAGAACTCTTGGTGTGTCAAAACGAGGAATCAACAATGGCGACGGAACTATAACCTGGACTATAATTGTTGAGAATCCCCGTGGTGAAGATCTCACAGGACATTACCTTGAGGACGCAATGTTTTCACAGGCGGAAAACATTACGGTAAGCCCTGAGAATGCCGGAGCGTATAACTCCGATACCGACAGATTTGAAATCTTCTCTGGGGTTACAAGTGATGTTACCATCACTTACACGACCTCCGTACCGGGAGATACGGCGTTAAACGGCGGCAACGCTTATAACAATGCCGAATTTAACAATAATAACGATGAACTGATTGACTCGGACGATGAATATGTATGGTGTCCCGCTTCTATTAATATATCCAAATCGGGTACGGCGGATTATGAAAGTGACACTGCAACCTGGATTGTTACTATTGAAAACAGCTACGGACTTGATCTGGGCGGTTATACCATAACCGACACCGCATTTACAGCCGATACGGTAATAACCGGTCTGGATGAAAGCGAATACACCCTTATCGATGGTGTCCTTACCTTTACCGAGGGCTTTAACGACAGGAACATTTCTTTCACTTATACGACTGTGCTGACAGATGATGATGCGTCCTATTCCAATAGAGTAGAGCTTACGACCGGGGACGCTTCAAAAGAAGCAACAGCTACGGTTGAAAAGCCATATACAATTACCAAGAATTATGGAACCAACTGGGGCGAATCTACCTTTACCTGGACTATCACCGTAAGCGCCAACAACGGCGGTACTCTTAACGGCTATTCCGTAACGGATAATTTACTGAGCACGGGTTTGGAAAACGGTACTTTAACGGTACAGACTCCCGATGGAACAACGATTAGTGAATATACAATCGAAGGCGATACCATTACGTTCGGAACTTTGCCCGAGGGAACTGACGAAATTATAATCAGATATGAAACTCACGCCATAGATGACGCCACAAGTTTTGATGAACAAAACAATGTGTACATTACGGAAAACAACGCATCGCTTACCGACCCCGACGGAGAAGTGCAGGACAGCGACAGTGAAACGGGAAACTATTATCCTGTAAACAACATCTACAAAACCAGCGGCGAAGTAATTTACGATGAGGAAAACTCCACCATGGAAATTCCATGGACGGTTACAATCCAGCAGGATGCAGGCGCTTTCAAAGGTAAGAGCTTTGAGGATATAATGACGATTGAGGGCACAGCTTCACATTATATTAGTGAAAATGCCACAATTTCCGTTCAGTATGCTGACGACGCTCAGGGCTGGCAGGAGCTGGATGAAAGCTGCTATGACCTTGTAATGGGTGAAAACAACACAAGCTTCACCATCACTTTTTCCGATAGTGAGCTTCTGGACGACGTTGACGAGATACGCATTTCTTACACAAGCATTGTAGATTATTCGGACGCCGAACCGGGTTCTGTAATAACCGTCAGAAACTCCGCCGATTTTAACGACAGAAACAGCGAACATTCCTTCAGCTACACAATTCCCGACGGAAATGCCCCTTATATAAAGTATGACGGCGGTGCAGCCGTTGACGGTCAAACCGACGGAACAACAAGCCACAAGCCTTCTGAGCTTGATCGTGTTACAATTGACGGCGTTGATTATTACCTGTTGCAGTATCATATTGTGGTGAATCAGAACTCTGCTTATCAGTCAAATGAAAACATAATGCTGAAGGATACATTTCCCCAAGGGTTTACCCTTTATGAAGAGGAAAATATCACAATTACAAGATACGACGGTAAAACCTCATATCTGATTAAAGATCAGAACTATGGCAATTATTACACATTGAGTACCGATGAAAACGACTGTCAGGTTATGACTTTCCAGCTTGAATACTGGGTTCATAACGGCGGAATGTGTTCGGTTGACTACAGCATTAAGATACCTGTTGAACAGCTTGAAGAAATGCTTGAGTCCAACAATGGCGTAATCTCATTTACCAACCGCTTGCAGGACAGCAACGGCGAGTATGAGAAAACAGAGCAGACCCAGGAAATAGAAGAGGGTGTTGTTTCAAAAACGGGAAGTCAGCCTACCGCTTCTGACGGTTCAAGCCTTGCAGGTTATATTGATTATGTTGTGGATATAAATCCTAATGCCGAAGATCTTTCGTTAGGCGATACCCTTACCCTTATCGATACGCTTCGAACGGGAACATATTACGACAGCAATGGAAATGCGATTATTTGCAATGACCCCGGCGCAATCCAGATTGCTCTGCGTTCCATTGAGGTTTATCAGGTTGACCCCGACGGCAACGAAACGCCATTGCCGTCAAATCAGTACAGCTATATATTTGATGACACCAGACCTGTGGATGTTGAAACTTCTGTAGGTACAGTAACACGTTCAGGCAGCTATATATATATTTCTGATATATTAACAGGTTCTGAGAATGAAATAATATTCACAGGAACTCCGGGTGCTAATGTAAACGGTAGATACGGTTATGCTGCTATTGGTGGTGGCATGGACTATGGTTACCAAACTACAGACTTTAACTTCACTTTTGATAACAACGGTTATGCTGATTTATCATTTGATGTAATAGAAAACTGTCCCGACGGATATGGCATTATAATTGAGCTCTGGGGCGGAAGCGAAAATAACATAGACGACATAAGCGCAGATTTTACGAGAACCACTCACCGCTATGCCGCACAGATGACATTTACCGTTCCCGACGGCAGACATCTGAGAATAAGGTACAGATATTACGGCTGGCGTGAAACCGATGCCGCCGACGATAGCGTAGGCGTGTTCAACAGTATTTCTATTGAGACCAATACCGTTTCTGACAGTGCATCAGATGATTCTCACTTTATAATAAAGGATCACACTCAGGCTACCTCAACCGCAAATGCGCCCATTGAAATCAAAAAGGTTGATATCGGAAACGACGGCATTTTTCTTAATGCAACCTTTAACCTGTATAAATACGACGAGACCGCTGACGAATGGCTTGCGGCGGTTGCGAAAGATGAAAGTGTTACCGGCGCAGATTTCCGCATAGCAGATTGGAGTTCAGATCCAAATGCTGTACCCATAGAAATAGTTACCGATGAATCGGGCGTTATAACCATTATGCTGGTAGACAGTACTGATGATGACGGTGCGCTGTATAAGCTTGAGGAAATTCGGGAGCCTGACGGATATATCAAATTGACCGAGCCATTTTACTTTGCATACAGAGTTATGCCCGATCGTGACAGTATTCCGTCTGATGTGGATTATGACGATATAAGGCTGATTTTATCGGGAAGCGTTCTTGCGGTGGATAACACCAAAGAGATTTCGGTTACGGCAGAAAAGACCTGGAGCGATTCGGCTAATCATGAAAACGATAAAGTAACGCTTCAGCTTTACAGCTCCACGGTAAATCTCAGCGACGGCTTTCCAGACGACCTTACAGCGGTGGGAGACCCCATAGTCGTTTCGTATCAAAACGGCATGTGGTCGTACACGTGGGATAATCTACCTAACGGCAATGCCGACGGTCTGCCGCTGTACTATTATGTACAGGAAATAGCCTATAATATCGGCGGAACGGATTACACCGTGGGCAGTGACGGCGCCCAGTACATTCCCTCATATTCAGGCAACGGTATCAACTCGGACGGAACTATATTGATACGAAACGAGCAGGATTTGACTGTTGAAAAGGCATGGGAGGACCGAAACGGTAACGACATTTCTCCGCCGGAGGATGTAAGCATAACTTTTAGCGTTTATCGCTCAACTGTGGCTCCCAATTCTCCCGACAGGGAAAACGACGCAAACGGAGTGCCGATAGGCTCGGAGTTAGTGGGAGAGAATTATACTCTTAATGCCGACAACAGCTGGAGCACTGTAATTAACAATCTTGCAGCCGCCGATGATAGCGGCAACAGATATTACTATTACGTTGTTGAAACCAGCAGCATCGAGGGCTACTCGGTAAGCTACTCAAACAACGGTACCGGTTCAAAGGGTACAATCACAATCATCAACAGATCCGATACTATAATCGAAAGTGTTCAGCTTCCCGAAACAGGCGGAAGGGGAACAGCAGTGTTCTACGCCGCAGGCGTCGCCTTGGTAATCGGAGTGCTGTGTGGATTTTATGTCAGAAATAAGCGCTTAAAGAAAAACGCTTAAAAAATAAAAAACGGAGGGTTTTATTATGAACTTAGTTAAGAAAGCTGCCGGAATGGCAGCGGCAGCAATCATCGCTTTAAGTATGGTTACGGCTTCGGTTTCCTTTACTGCTTTTGCAGCAGCCGGAACAGAGACACCAACTTATTCCATTACCATCTACGGCGATAATGCATCACACACCTACAGCATTTATCAGATTTTTGCCGCTGAAGAAGTTTCTGGCAATACGCTTAGGGTTATCACTTGGGGTGCAAATGTAGACGGCGAGGGATTGCTTACAGCATTGCAGTCAGCAACCGGCGATCTTCAGGATCTGTTTACAGATTGCACAAACGCCGCAGACGTTGCAGAGGTTATTGCGGATTTTGATGACGATTCAGTTCAGGCTTTTGCTTTTGCGGATATTGTTTCAGAGCATTTGACAACTGCTGCAGGTACAGTCGGCGAGGGAGTAGCTCTTGAAGGTCAGGACCCCGGATATTATCTTGTAGTTGACAGTAATGTTCCTTCAACCGATGCTCATTCAAAAACCATTCTTGAGGTTGTAGGAAGTAATGTAACTATTACCCCAAAGAGCGCAGTACCCACTGTTGAGAAGAAGGTAAACGAAGAATCCTATACTCAAGACGACGGCTACGGCACAGGCTACAACGACGTTGCCGATTGGGATATCGGAGACAATGTTCCATTCAAGCTTATCGGAACTATGCCTGAGAGACTTGCAGATTACGATACCTATCAGTACATTTTCCACGATACCCTCAGCAACGGTCTTTCTTATAACAACGACGCAAAGGTTTATGTGGTAAACGATGAAACCAGAACCGAAGTTACTACGCAGTTTTCAATTCAGAGCAGCGGAAATTCTCTTACAATTTCCTGCACCGATGTAACCGCTCTTACAGACGTTACCGTAGATGCTAACAGCGAAATCGTTGTTGAATACACCGCAAAGCTGGATACCGATGCAGAAGTCGGCAGACCAGGTAACCCCAACGAAGTATATCTTGAGTTCTCAAATAATCCTGACGGCGAGGGTACAGGTAGTACTACTGTTGACAAGGTAATAGTATTTACATATGAGCTTGACACCTTAAAGATTGACGGAGATACCGACGAGGAGCTTGCCGGTGCAACCTTCACTCTTCAGAACGCTGCCGGTCAGTACGTTATAATTGACGAGGAAACCAATATTGTTACAGGATGGACAACAGAACTTTCACAAGCTTCTCAGCTTGTTTCAGGCGAAGACGGTCTCTTTAAGGTAATCGGTCTTGACGACGGAGAATATACTCTCACAGAAACCGCACCTCCCAATGGATACAATATGCTGAGAGATCCCATTGTTGTAACTCTTACGGCAACAACATATAATGGTCAGGAATGGGACGGTACTGATACCTCTGGTCTGCAGAATCTGGCTGTTACATCTAAGGTTGGCAGTGCAGAGGCGGTAGACGGAACTGCCAGCCCGGATACCGGAGTTGCTGAGATTACCGTTGAAAACCACACCGGTTCGGAGCTTCCCTCCACAGGCGGAATCGGTACTACCATCTTCTTTGCAGCAGGCGGAGTGCTTGTAGTAGGCTCGGGAATTGCCCTCATTGCCAAGAAGCGCATGAAGAACCGTGAAAACTAATTTATAAACATAATTTATTTACCTATAGCTTATCTGCCGGCGGATAACCTCTGTCGGCAGACATTAGGGAGGACTCCATGAGGAAAAAAAGCAGTAAGATATCAACGATAATATTACTGATAGTATTGCTGGTGGGGCTCTCCGTAATGCTGTATCCTATAATAAGCGATTGGTGGAACTCTCGTGTTCAGACACGTGCGATTGAAACCTACGACGAAAACGTAAGAGAGATGGACGAAGAGGATTTTGAAGAAATCTTCCGTGAAGCCGAGGAATACAACCGGCTTCTCTGCGGACTTGCCGCTCCTTTTAGCGACTACGATCAAATTCCGGGCTATGACAGCATACTTGATATTACCGACACGGGAATAATGGGATATGTAACGATTCCTGCAATCGGAGTAAATCTCCCAATATATCACGGAACAAGCGTCGAAGTGCTTAATGTGGCAGTGGGACATTTTCAAGGCTCGTCGCTGCCTGTAGGAGGAACGGATACCCACGCTGTTATATCGGCGCACAGAGGTCTTCCGTCGGCAAAGCTTTTCAGCGACCTTGACGAACTTGTAGAGGGCGACACCTTTACGGTAACAATCCTCAACGAAGTACTCACATACCAGGTGGATAAAATTTCAATTGTTTTGCCTAATGAGCTTGACGAGCTGGCAATCATACCGGGTGGAGATTACGTAACCCTTATGACCTGTACTCCTTATGGAGTAAATTCTCATAGGCTCTTAGTGAGAGGTAAGCGAATCGACACAGTTTATGCTTCAACGGTAAATGTGGTTTCCGACGCTGTTCTGATTGACCCTATGACGGTTTTCCCCATAGTGGCAGCTCCCATGGTGGCAGTGTTGCTGCTGTACTGGATATTCGGCGGAAAAAGCAAACGCAAGCCGAAGAAATATTCCATTTACGAGCTTCCCGATTTCAACAATTCTGACTTTGATATAAGCGACATATCTCACAAAAAACGAGGTGATGGCACATGAAAATAAAATCTGAAAAGCTTCTTGGTTTGGCAGTATTTATAATTGCGGCAGTTTTGTTTTCTGTTTCCGCTTTTACTGTTTATGCCTCGTCCGACAACTACGGAACGCTGACGTTGATTTGCAAAACCGATGACGCAGTGCTTTCGGGCATGGATATGAAGATTTACTATGCAGCTTCAAGACAGTCAGACGGAAGCTTTAAGCTTGACGGAAATTTTGCCGAATATCCTGTGCTGCTTGACGATATGTCGACCTCTGCGCTGGGAGAAGCGGCAGTCACTCTTGAAAACTACGCTGTGGTAGACAACATCACTCCCGATTTGGAGGGCATCACCGATTCTGAGGGCGAGGTGGTTTTTGAAAATCTACCGACAGGATTGTATCTTGTAACGGGAGAGCCTGTGGACATTGACGGAATGCGATACACTCCCGCAGCGGCGTTGGTTGAACTTGACCCGGACGGGGGAGAGCTTGATTTATCGGTTTATCCTAAGTTTACGGTAAGCGAAATACCGTCCTCGGAAGCTGTAGAATATAGAGTAGTCAAGCTATGGGAAAATGATTCCGAAGCTTCAAGACCGGAATCAATAACCGTGGAGCTTTACTGCAACGGTGAATTAAGAGAGAACGTTATTCTGAATGATGATAACGGCTGGTCTTATCAATGGCAGGGAGCAGCAGATGAGCAATGGCGTGTAAAGGAAATTGATGTAGCGCAAGGATACCACGTAAGCTACATAGCAGAAGAGGCCCTGATTGAAATTGTCAACAAATATGGCGATACAACAACGGTGGATTCATCCGAAGCCGACGCAAGTTCTGAAACCGAGTCAAATCCGGGTGGAGGAAACCTTCCGCAGACAGGTATGTTCTGGTGGTCTGTACCCGCATTTTCCGCAGCGGGACTGATACTTGCGGCAATCGGAATAAAGCTTAACTCAAAAGAAAAGTAGCAAAAGATATTTATGTGGACAGTGTCGATTTTGTCGGCATTGTCCTTGATTTAAGCGGAAATCGGAAGAACTTAAGTTTTTGCGATTAAAAGCTTGACTTTGATTGCATAGTATGATATAATTATTAAGTGTTAGTTTTTATGCCGGTGTGTTGGAATTGGCAGACGAGGTGGACTCAAAATCCATTGCCAGCAATGGCGTGCGGGTTCGACCCCCGCCACCGGCACCATCTCTTAAGCTCGTTTTTTAATATCGATCCGCTCGCTTTGCTCGCTTCGTTTTGTATGGGCTATTGGTTCGTAACCGTCAAGGTTAGTTTGGCGGGGTATCGGTATGCAGCCAGGTTTGACGTGGTTGTAACCGTCAATGGAATCGAGTACGTAAACAAGAAAATCCGTTATCACTTTGTGATAGCGGATTTTTTATTTTGCAGCTTTATATCTTTTATCTGCCATGAAAAATTAATATTGCACAAATTATGCCTATACATTTTGTGCAATAGGTAGAATATAAGGAAATGGCAAGAAAATTGCATAAAAATACTTGAAAAAATATTCAAATAGATATATACTAAAAGCATAGTAGATAATTTTATGGGTTTAATTACGTATGTTTACTGTTTGAGTATAGATTGATATTTATAAAAAATCAAAACTTAATTGCCATTGTTAATAAGGTGATAAGTGGTTTTAATTAAGCGCAATATTCATTTGAATATACGCATAAGATTTTTGTATGTAAAAGCAGGGGGGTGAGTCCAATGCAGATTTAAAAATAAAATTAGGTAGCCAACGTTTTTCGTAAAAAATTATAGGCTGTTTGGACCATGAATTTGTCCAGCAATCGAAAACTGATTAAATTCAGGAACATATATTGATAATTTTTATCAATATGATAATTAAAAGGAGAGTTAATATGAGGGTAAAGAAAATAATAGCAGGATTATCATCACTTATGCTTGTAGGGGCACTTATGTTTACAACAATATCAGCTTCAGCTGCTGTTGTACATAAGTATAATCAAGACTACTACTACGATGGTCGCGAAGGAGAAATGGGTTGGACGGTAAAAGGTACATACAATCAGGCGATTACTACGGCTTCAAACTCAGCTGGAAGCGATACAAGATACGTTTATGCTTATGTTGCTTGTCGCAATACAGACAGTAAACAAAATGTTGGCACACCAAGTTCACGAGGTTCTGAAACTACTAACGCTGGTGTAGCCGCTACTATTAGAAGATATCCGACAAACAAGAAGTATTATTATTATCATCAGGCGTACATGAAATCTTCAGAGGACAGTTCCAATTTGATGGCATTTGAATCATACACAGTTTATCAGGATAAATAGTGTGTATTTATCTTAATCACGAGTTGCGCTGATCAATACTTTAGAATATTTCGAGAAAATGGTATTGGTCAGCGTTTTCTCAATTATATTTGAACCGGGGGAATTAAAATGAAAAAACACCTAACATTCATATTATTGACCGCAATTTTATTAACGGGATGCTCCGAAAGTGAGTCCGATGATTCATATTCTGCGGCAGGCGCTTCAACAGTCAGCACCGTGGAAAGCATAACCGATGAATCAAGTGAATCGGAGGCAGAAGTATCGGAATATGTCTCACTGGTCAAAACCGGTGAAAACACAGTAAAAAGCAGCAATGATACCCTTGAGTGTGAATATACATTCAGAAAAACCGATAATTTTATTCAGGTTATCGTTAATTACACCAATATCTCAGATGAAAGTATAATGGCGAATTATATGCCGAGAGTATATATTGACGGCACAGAGGTTGAGGAGAATACCTATGGCGATGAATTTTATCATATGACTGGGATAGGCCCGGGTGAGGTTTACACAAATGTATACGAATATGACCTGATTGACGGAGAGGAAGCTTATCTGGTGTTGCAGGTTTTCTCTGATGTCAATGACAGCTACACATCGGATAATTCGGAAAACAACAGAGAAGATTTTACAATCTCGTTGAGCTGAAGGAAATGCAATGAAATACGCTTTAAAAAATTTGAAAACCCTATTTTCAGCTAATAAATTTATAGCTTTTTTGCTGCTGCTTATTGAGTTTTCATCTATTCTTGTAATTTTATTTGCGTTTGGTGCTTTTGGAAATTACAATTCGATGAAGCAGATGGAAGAAAGCAAATTAGATTTAGATAGTATATCAATAAACTTTTACGGAGAAGATCAACCGAAAACTGATCCTAATGAAGCCAATGGTTATATAACCGTTGATCAAATGTATATGCTTATAGATAATTTAAGCGTTCAAAGCAAAAAGGCTTTTGTAGGTTTCGTTTTATACTTTGATTATTCGGAAACTTATTATTTCGATGATATAAATGTATCGCCAAATTCATCAGATTTGCCTGAAGATTATTATTCGCCGTATTTAATTTGTAGATTAGAGTACTATCCTGAAGAAGACGACTACGGTTTATATCAGGCGTACCTAAAAAATGTTTCTCTCAGAGCCGGCAGATTTTTTGAAAATGATGAGTATATGAACGGTTCAAATTATATTGTGCTACCGTCTTCAGCAGATGTTCAATATATCGGCAAGACGGTAGAATTTTTAGGGAACAAGTATGAGGTTATAGGAGTACAGGGCTTTGCAATGGGAGAAGAGATAGATGTGCCTTTTGACACACTTAGAGGAGATTTAACTATATCTCAAATAAACATACCTCTTGACAAATCCATTACCTCCGCTGCATACGATGAGATTAACCGCTTGCTTAATGACATCACAGGCGGTAGGCAGATAATGCCCGACTCGGCAACCGTTGATTTTTATGATGTAAATTATTACAATACGGTTATTGTTGTTTCGGTTACAATTGCCGCAGTTGCGGCTGTAAACCTTGCTATACTCTATATGTACATTTTGTCCATAAGGCGAAAAAAGCTTGGAATAATGATGCTTTGCGGTTGTTCAAAACCCAAAGCCATATTAATTTGCAATGCGGAAATACTGTTTGTGTCAATAATTATTTACATAATTTGTGCTGTAGTATATCATTTCTGTATTATCAGACTTATTACACCGTATTTTGAGTATATGAGCGATATATATTCCTTAAAGAATTACCTTATTATTTTTCTTTGCTATATTATTGCCGTAATTATATTTGTAAATATTGCTATTTCAATAAACCTTTCAAAACCTTTGATGAGATTGTTGACGGAAAGGGGAAAATAGTATGTTGTTATTGGGTGTAAAGACATTTGTAAGAAAGCTGGGGCAGAATTTGTTTATTGCCCTGCAGCTTGCAGTTACTCTTATACTAATGGTTCAGATAGTATCGTCGGTTGAAAACAGAGTCGGATTATATATGCCCATAAGGCAGTTTTTTTCAGGCAGAGGTGCTATAGTGGGCTGTCATATGGTAATGGGAGATGAACAAGAGATAAAAAGCAAGTTTAGCGATGTGACCGATGTGAATGGCGGCTACATTACAGGTCTTTCGTATGCCCCTAAAGGCTCTACCGGTGAAAAGAGTTATGGTGCCGAGGCACTGGACAATAATTTTATCAACACCTATACTCCGGAAATGGAATCGGGAGTGTGGCTTTCAGATGCCGATTGTTCGGCAGACAGCAGTATAAAAGCAGTGGTTACCGAAAGCACCTTCGGCTATACTACCGGGGATATTGTTGAGGCGGATTTCAGACCAACCGACGATGCAGAGTTTCAAAACGTTTCGATAGAAATAGTAGGCGTGATAAAGGATGACAGCCCCATTTTAGGGTTTAGTATTCAAATTTATAATTCCAACAGTGACTTCCGTGATCTGTACCTTTCGAACAATAAAGAAAGCAATCCCGTTCCGCTTTTGATAACTCAAAAGGAGCAGATAGAGCAGAAGGGCATCCCTTATGCATTTGGAATGAGAAATATTATTCTTAATTTCAATGATGATATTTCCGAAAGTGAGGAACAGGAAATATCGATGCATTTAGCCAATTACGGTCAGGCTATGACCTTCACGGATTTTAACCGCAACAATCAGAAATATGTTACCGAAGAAATTGCAAGAATCCTGCCGCTGATGGTATGTATTTTCATTCTACTTATAGTAAGCACGGTATCGTTAAACGGACTAAGCGTTAAATCACAGCTGAAAAGCTTTTCGATTTACTATATTCTCGGAGCAAAGTGGCGGCAATGCATAACAATAAATTTCATCAGCAGTATTATAACGTCGGTTATTGCGATAATAATTGCGGCAACCGCAGCCAATGTAATTAACCTGATGGGTCTGTGGTCCTTTACGGTTGTACAGTTCGGAAGGGTGCAACTGTTGTCCTGCCTGATTGTAATAATCATTAATTTGTTGGCGTCGTTGATTTTACCTATAGCGATAATGAAATCCAACACGCCTAAAGAAATAATCACATCAACAGAATAGGGTGGTGCAAAAATGATCAAAGTAAACAACATCGTAAAAATCTACAACCCCAAAAGCTCCAACGCCTTTGAAGCGCTGCACGGAGTATCGACACAAATCAACGACGGCGAAATGGTTGCCATAATGGGCAAATCGGGAGCGGGAAAGTCAACGCTTCTGCACATTCTTGCCTGCATAGACAACTATCAGGACGGGGAATATTACATCAACGACACTCTGGTAAAGAATCTGTCCGAGCGGGAGTATGCCAGAATCCGAAACGAAAAAATTGGAATGGTAATGCAGGATTTCGCCCTGGTGGAGGATTTCACAGCCCTTGAAAACGTGCTTATCCCCTTGAATTTTTCCAAGCAGAAGGTAAAAAACAAAAAGGAAAAAGCCCTTGCGGCTCTGAAGTCGGTAGGAATTGAGGAGTTAGCGAAAAAGCCATGCAGCAAGCTTTCCGGCGGACAAAAGCAGCGTGTAGCCATTGCACGAGCCATAGTAAACGAGCCTGCAATGATACTTGCCGACGAACCCACGGGAGCACTTGACACCAAAACCTCGGCGGAGATAATGGAGCTGTTCACATCTCTGAACGACAAGGGTCACACGGTAATTATTGTTACCCACGATCCTCTGGTGGCAGAGCAGTGTCACAGGATAATTGAGTTGTCGGATGGAAACATTGTGTCCTAGCGGGGACAAACTCCGTTCTACGACAATGTGGAGCGAACATCAGTGAGCGTAACGATATTGCGCCGTCCGCGCTAGGACAGTTTGTCCGGGTATCGGTTTTAAATAAAGTTTGATGAGGCTGAAAACTGTCAAAGTGAATCGCCCCAAATTGTGCGGACAGTACAATTTGGGGCGGTGCAATACACGAATGCCGTAGGTGTTTGATTGTATTGCGGACATATAAAAATTCACATGGCTGTAATGCAATTTTCATGTGAATAATTTTAAATATGATTCTGAGATGTAGACTTTTCTGCGTTAATATGGTATAATAAAATGCAAAATCATATTCAAATGAAGAAATCATAATATCAGAATGACTGTACAATAAGAAACATAAAACAAAAGCGAAGAATTGCCACACTGCTGTTGGCGCTTTGTATGCGGTTGATGCTTCTTTTGTCTTTTAACGCTCGGTAACGGCGGCGGAATTGTTGCATTAATCGGAAGCGGCACAATAACATACTGTTACAACACCGGAACGTTAAACAGCGGCGGTAATGTCGGCGGCATAACCGCAGTCACCGAAGGAGAAAAAACAGACCTGACTATCAACATTGAGCAGGACGACTGGAACGCCGCATATGCAGGCGATTATGAGGACATAACCGTAACGACCCTTGATACCCCATTCGGCGGCTAAAGCCCCCAGACCGGCGACGAGAATTATTCTGCTGGCAGCGGGTGTGCCCTGTGTTGCGTTTGCGGCGGTTAGAAACAGGAAGCAAACAAAGGAAAATTAACAGTTCCCTATATTACAAGGGCGGTGACGGAACATTTTATCTGCACCGCCTTTTTCAAGCTGTCAACTTGAAATCTAACCGATAAAAAGCGAAAAACAACGCCTGATATATCACTAAGAAAGGAATAGTAATGATATGAAATACACCAATCCCGTAGTTAAAGGCTTTTACCCCGACCCCAGCGTATGCTTTGCCAACGGAAAATATTATATGGTATGCAGTTCGTTTCAGTATTTCCCGGGAGTGCCGCTGTTTGAAAGCGATAATCTTATCAACTGGACGCAGATAGGATATGTTCTCACAAGAGAAAATCAGGTTATGCTTGATAAGATAAACAGCTCAGGGGGAGTTTTCGCCCCAACCATCAGATATAACAACGGGCGTTTTTACATGGTTACCACCAACGACACCACCCATCAGAATTTTTACGTTTATACTGACGACATCTACGGCGAGTGGTCAGACCCCATATACGTTGACCAGGGAGGAATTGACCCTTCACTTTTCTTTGAGGACGGCAAAACCTATTTTATCAGCAACGGTAGCGACGATAACGGTAAAAGCGGAGTAATTCAGTGTGAAATAAACATTGAAACGGGCGAAAAGCAGTCGGGCAGCGTATGCATCTGGCAGGGTTCTGGAGGACGTTATCTTGAAAGTCCCCATATGTACAAAATAAATGGCACATATTATCTTATGGCGGCTGAGGGCGGAACTGAGTACGGCCATATGATTACCTACGCACGAGCCAATTCGGTGTGGGGCGAGTTTGTGGGCTATCCCAAAAATCCAGTGCTCACCAACCGCAACAAGGCCCCCTACATTATTCAGGGCATTGGTCACGGCGACCTGATAGAGGACAAAAACGGAGACTGGCATATTTTAAGCCTCGGCTTCCGCCAGATACATATGTGGATGCCATATCACAATTTAGGCAGAGAAGTTTTCCTTACCCCGTTGAAGTTCGGCGACGATGGCTGGTTCACCGCAGGAAACGACGGTACTACCGAATACGAGTATGAAATACAGGGCGACTTTGAGCAGCAAGAAAAGAAGCTGTACACATTTGACAACACTTCGTGGAAAATCGACTGGTGTCATCTGCGTCGTCCCCATTTTGATAATTACGAGTTTTATGACGATAGCATTATACTCCACGGCAGCGATATAACCCTTGACGATGTGGATTCCCCCACATTTGTCGCCTTAAGACAGCGTGACTTTGAATTTGAGCTTTCGGTGAAGCTTTCCATAGACGGCGGCGAAGGGGGAGTAACCTGCTACATGTGCGAGGACGAGCACTATGATGTTGCCCTTCGTAAAAACTCAGACGAAACTGAAGCTGTCCTCAAGCTTAATATAGGCGGAATAAAGCATATCCAAAACGCTGTAAAGCTAAACTCCGATACAGCTGTGCTTATTGTCCGAGGGGATAATTTCAGATACAATTTCTATTTTGCTTCTCATGGCTGTGAAAAATATCTTGGCAGCGGAAATACCAAATATCTTACCAGCGAGGTTTCAGGAGGATTTACCGGCGTTATGCTGGGGCTTTACAGCGTAGGCGGAAACTCTGCGAAATTCAGCGAATTTTCCTGTCAATACAAATAAATCTACGCCAAATCTTTTTGCGTCAGAAAAAGTGCAGGGAAGATAGCATAGGTTATTGACATATGTTCAAAACTGTGATATAATTAATGAGATGATTGCAGGAGGTGATTTGCTTTGCCAAGACCGCAGAAGTGCAGACATATATGCTCAAAGCCGGGCGTATGCAGATTTGACCCGGTCGGAAACAATGTGGGAAAATCCGTTGTGATGGGATATGACGAATATGAGGTAGTCAGATTGCTTGATTACGAAAGTTTGTCCCAGGAGGAATGTGCTTTGAGGATGAAGGTTTCACGGCCTACTGTTACCAGAATGTACGAATCGGCAAGAAAAAAGATTGCCGACGCATTGGTAAATGGCAAAAGCATTGTTATCAACGGAGGCGATGTGGTTGTGTGCCCAGGAATAAGACCCGAATGCAAAATAAAAAGCTGCTGTCATCGCAGAAAATTATAGCGTAATCGAAAGGAAATGTTGTTATGAAAATTGCGGTAACCTATGAAAACGAAATGGTATTCCAGCACTTTGGACATACCGAGCAGTTTAAGATTTATGAGGTGGAAGATAACAAGGTGGTAGCTTCTGAAATTGTAGATACAAACGGCAGCGGCCACGGCGCTCTTGCAGGATTTCTTGCCGGACAGGGAGTTGATGTTCTTATCTGCGGCGGAATAGGCGGAGGAGCCAAAGCGGCATTGGCACAGGCGGGAATTACTTTGTACTGTGGGGTTTCCGGCACTTGCGACAAGGCGGTAAACGATCTGCTTGCAGGTTGTCTGGTTTTCAATCCTGATTTTATGTGTACGCATCATTCTCATGACCACCATGAAAACCATAATTGCGGCTCACACTCCTGCGGCAGCGGAAACTGCGGCTCGTGACCTTGTATAATAATTTGCATATAGACCGAGGTATTTGAATGTACCTCGGTTTTTGTGTCTGTTGCCGCCTATCGGGGGGATAAAGCGTCGGTTTTACACATCTCTGCGAATTTACATTCAAAACCACTTGCGTTTTCCTTTGAATTGTTATATAATAAAATAGAATAGGTATGCATTCTGTATATTCGGGACACATAGCTATACATTAAATTCAGTATGTGACTGTTAGGGGATTGTATTATGACAAAAGCGCAGAGATTTTTTACATCCATTAAAGATAAAAGAATAGCGTTTATAGGCGTCGGCGTAAGCCATACAGAGCTTATAAAGCTGTTTCTCACCAAGGGAATAGACGTTGTGGTATGCGATAAAAAGGACGAGGACCATTTTGACCCGGATTTGTATGAGGAGCTTGCCGCAAGGGGAGCAGAGTTTTCGCTGGGAGAAAACTATCTTGATGAGATTTTCAATTGTGATATTGTTTTCAGAACGCCGGGAATGTATTACAACGATGAAACTCTCACAAAGGCAAGAAAATCAGGAATAATTGTAACTTCCGAAATGGAGGTGTTTTTCGGACTGTGTCCCTGCAGAATTTACGGCGTTACAGGTTCCGATGGCAAAACCACCACAACTACCATTATCAGCGAGCTTCTTAAAGCGGAGGGCAGAAGGGTACATATCGGCGGAAATATAGGAAAAGCATTGCTTCCTATAGTTGAAACCATTGCCGAAACTGACGCCGCTGTGGTAGAGCTGTCAAGCTTTCAACTTATCTCAATGAGAGAATCTCCTGCCGTTGCGGCAATCACCAATATTACCCCCAATCATCTTAACGTTCACGGCACAATGGAGGAGTATATCGACGCTAAGTGCAACATTATACGTCATCAGAACGCCTTTTCAAGAACCGTACTCAGCTGGGACAACGAGACTACAAGAAACCTTAGCGAGCTTGTAAGGGGAAACCTTGTATATTTCAGCAGACATGAAAAGGTTGAAAACGGCAGCTTTTTAAACGAAAACGGTATGCTTTGCTATAACGACCGAGGAAAAGTAACCGAGGTTCTGGATATGAAGGATATCCGTATTCCGGGAATGCATAACGTTGAAAATTACCTTACCGCAATAGCGGCGGTGTGGGGCGAGGTCAAGCCTGAAACGGTGCAGAAGGTGGCAAAGGAATTTAAGGGAGTTGAGCACCGCATAGAATTTGTAAGAGAGCTTGACGGGGTGAAGTATTATAACAACTCCATCGCCTCCAGTCCTACCAGAGTGCTTGCCTGCCTTGCCGCCTTTGACCAGAAGCAGATTCTTATTCAGGGCGGCTCTGACAAGGGAATTTCCTTTGAACCGATGGCGGATGAGATATGCAGAAAGTGCAAGGTGCTGATTCTGATGGGAGAAACCGCTCAGAAGATTCAGGATGCCGTTACTTCATCGCCTCTTTATAAAAAAGGCGAGCCTAAGATTGTAAGGGTAAACAATATGCAGGAAGCCGTGCAGGCTGCCAGAGATTACGCCGAAAGTGGAGATATTGTTTCACTTTCTCCCGCCTGTGCAAGCTTTGATATGTATCGGATGTTTGAAGATCGAGGTAATCACTTCAAAAAGCTTGTAAACGAACTTTAATTTAATCAGATAGGAAAATGTATTTATGATAGATACACTTGAGATATTGTCCCGTCTTACCTCCGCCTGCGGAGTAGCGGGAGAGGAGCGGCAGGCGGCGCAGACGGCAGCCGACCTTTTGAAAGAATACGGCAGCGTTGAAATATCCCCTGTCAGCGGCTCGGTTTTTTGCAGAGTGGGAAGCTTTGATAAAACCAAGCCCACGCTGCTGCTGGACGCTCACATTGATGAAATAGGGTTGATTGTAACCTATATAACAGATGAGGGATTCTTAAAGGTTTCCCAATGCGGCGGCGTTGACAGCCGCGTGCTTCAGGCGCAGATGGTGACCGTTTACGGACGTGAAAAGCTGACGGGAATTGTGGCGTCAACTCCACCACACCTTGAAAAGGACAACACCAAAGCGGTTTCGGTTGAGGATATTTTCATCGACGTTGGTATGTCAAAGGAGCAGGCACAGCAGCTTATCAGCCCCGGTGACCGTGTTGTAATCGAAACGGGATTTAATAAGCTTTGCGGCACAAGAGTTACCTCAAAGGCTCTTGACAACCGTGCCGGTGCAGCGGTAGTGCTTAAAACCCTGGAACTTATAAAGGATAGGCAAACCGCCTTTAACGTTTGCGCAATGCTTTCTTCTCAGGAGGAAACGGGAGAGCGTGGGGCAAAAACTGGGGCGTATGCCGTAAATGCGGATATGGCAATAGTTATCGACGTTTCCTTTGCAAAAACTCACGGTGAAACCGACGAGGACTGCGGCACACTGGGCAAAGGTCCTATGATAGGAATTGCCCCGTCCCTTTCCTCAAGAATGTCACAACGGCTGATAGAAATTGCAAAGGAAAAGGATATACCATATCAAGTTGAGGTTATGAGCGGTACAACAGGCACCAATGCCGACGCTATCGGCGTTTCACGGGGGGGAGTTATGACCGTAACCGTGTCGGTGCCGCTGAAGCATATGCACACTCCCGCTGAGATTGTGGATGTTGCCGATATAGAAAATTCGGCGGCGTTAATAGCAGAATTTCTGGAAAGCGCAGGTGATATAAATGCTTGAAGAGCTTAAAACACTTTGCGAAATTAACGGCATTTCAGGCGAAGAGGGAGCTGTTGCGGAGTATATATGCTCGCAGCTTGAGGGAAATGCGGAATATAAGATAGATAATCTTGGCAATATAATAGCCTTTAAAAAAGGCAGGCAAGCGTCGGGCAAAAAAGTAATGGTTTCTGCCCACATGGACGAGGTGGGAATGATTGTTACCTACATCAACCCCGACGGAACGCTGAAAATTTCCCCAGTAGGAGGAATTGACCCGAGGGTAGTTTTCGGCAGGAAAGTGGAAGTGGGCAAAAACAGGATATGCGGTGTTGTGGGCGGAAAGGCTGTGCACAATCTTTCTGCCGATGAGCGGAAAAAATCCGTGCCCTTTGACTCTATGACGGTGGACATCGGCACTGATAGCAGAGAGGAAAGCTTAAAGCTTGTTTCCCTCGGCGACAGTGTGTGCTTTGATTCACGGTTTGCCCGGTTTGGCGACGGTCTTGTCGCTTCAAAGGCAATAGATGACCGTGCAGGCTGCGGGATAATGCTCAGGCTTATAAGAGAAGAGCTTGAATACGACACATATTTCACCTTTGTGGTTCAGGAGGAGATAGGGCTTAGAGGTGCGACCTGCGCTGCATATACCGTAAATCCCGACTATGCGCTGGTGCTGGAATCCACCACTGCAGCCGACGTTCCCACAGCGTCTGAGGAAAAAAAGGTGTGCGTTCTTAAAGGCGGTCCGGTAGTGTCTTTCATGGACAGACACACCATCTACGACAAGGAGCTTTACAGTCTTGCATTCAAGACAGCGGAGGAACTTAAAATACCCTGTCAGACCAAAACAATGGTGGCAGGCGGCAACGACGCCGGGGCGATTCACATTACACGTCAGGGAGTAAAAACGGCGGCAATCTCACTACCATGCAGATACCTGCATTCCCCCTACTGTGTAATAGCAGAGGAGGATTTGGAAAATACCTATCTGCTGGTTAAAAATTTTATCGACAGGATTCATAAGAGATGATAAAACGGACATACGATATTGATTCGGCGACCCTTGACAAGCTGAAGCAAAATCACTACACAAGAAGAATAAAATCCCATTTTCAGGCTTACGGAACAAAATATGATTTTCTGCAGTTTTTCAGTCTAAGCCGTGACGGTTCTGATACAGGTCTTATTTGTGTGTTTAATTCCGCAATGCTTATTTCCACCTTTCAGGACACCGATGCAGACGAGCAAACGGCAGAGGAAATTGCGGCATTTATAAATTTGAACAAGCCCTATTCGGTGGAGTTGGAGCAGGTGCTGGCAAAGCAGGTAATCAGATATGTTTCACAGGATTACAATGCCGACAAGCGTACGGAATTTCATTTTGTGGCGGCAAACTCTCTGCCTGATATGCAGGTGGACGAGCTGCCAAGGCTTGACGATGTTTTTGAGATACTGCGGCAAAGCTTTCCCGACCTTGCAAATTCCTATGAACTCTGGCTGACCGATACCTCCCACAGAATAAGGAGAGGGCTGTCACAGTCTTTTTTGCTGGGAAACTATACGACTGCAACGATACAGTATATAGTAGACGGTGTTGCGCTTGTGGGGCATGTCGCTACAATTCCGTCTGAGCGAGGTAAGTTTCACGCAAGACAACTGCTTTACTGGATAGGCGAACGCCTTACCGCAGACGGCTTTTCCGTGCGGCTGTTCGCTCGACCTCACAGAGTAAGTTACTATGAAGAGATAGGCTTTAAAGAAGCTGCCGCGGATTATGTTTTAGAGAGGAAACCTTATAATGACAGATAGCTTTTTTGAGATAGATGAAAAAATACTTGAAATTGCCGAAAAAGCCCAGGCTGAATGCGGCAGAATGTTTGAAAGAATTGACGAAATCGCAGATTATAACGGCAGAAAGGTTTTGTCTGCGTTTATAAAAAACAGGGTGAGCGAGGGCTGTCTTAAAGGCACTACCGGCTACGGCTACGGCGATATGGGTAGAGATACCCTTGATAAAGTGTTCGCCGACGCTTTCGGCGGTGAGGACGCAATTGTAAGACATACCTTTGTAAACGGAACTCACGCCCTTTCAACCGCTCTTTTCGGCGTTCTCAGAACGGGTGACACACTGCTGGCGATGACGGGAAAGCCTTACGATACTCTTGAAGAGATAATCGGAATCAGGGGAGATAAGGGCAACGGCTCGCTAAAGGATTTCGGAGTAAATTACGTTCAGGCAGACCTGATTGACGATAAATACCCCGACTTTGATGCTATCGCCCGTCTTGCACCCAAGGCTAAGGTGGCATACATTCAGCGTTCAAGGGGATATTCCCTTCGTCCATCGTTTACCGTGGACATTATCGGCAAAATGGCTGAGGCGGCAAAAGCTGCAAACCCCGATATAATCGTAATGGTAGATAACTGCTACGGTGAGTTTGTTGAGAAGCAGGAGCCTCTTTCTGTGGGAGCGGATTTGATAATCGGTTCTCTTATAAAAAATCCCGGCGGCGGAATCGCTTCAACCGGCGGATACATCTGTGGCAGAGCCGACCTTGTGGAAAAATGCGCCGACAGGCTTACCTGCGTGGGAATGGGCAAAGAGGTAGGCTGCTCTTTAGGGCAGAACAGAGAAATGTATCTTGGCTTTTTCCTTGCCCCACAGACCGTTGGAGCGGCGCTTAAAACCTCAGTCTTTGCATGTCGCTTCTTTGAAAAACTGGGCTACAAGACCCTTCCCGAAAGCGGCGAGGAGAGAACGGATATTATTGCTTCTATACTGCTTGAAAATGAAGAAAACCTGACGGCTTTCTGTCAGGGAATCCAGAAGGGCTCCCCGGTAGACAGCTATGTCCTGCCGGAAGCGTGGGATATGCCGGGGTATGACAGCAAGGTTATAATGGCAGCGGGTGCTTTCACAATGGGAGCATCAATAGAGCTTTCGGCGGACGCCCCAATAAGAGAACCTTTTGCCGCCTGGCTTCAGGGGGGAATAACCTATCCCACTGGAAAGGCGGGGGTAATGCTTGCCGCTCAGGAAATGTTTAAAAAAGGACTTATAAACATATAATATAATACCGAAAGGAATGAAAATCATGGCAGAGATTTTTACCATTTCAATCGCTGAGATTGCTAAGGAGCTTAAGCTGGAAATTGTTTATGCTCCCAAAGACCCGTCTGAGTTGCTGATTTCAGACAATGACTGCAATCGTCCCGGACTTCAGCTGATGGGCTTTTATGAGTACTTCAATGCGGAGCGCACGCAGATTTGCGGAAATATGGAATTTGCATATCTGGCATCTCTTGACGAAGCTACCCGTCGTCAGCGAATTGACGCCCTTTTTGCTACGAAAATACCTCTATTTGTTGTGGCAAGAGGTCATGAGCTTTATCCCGAAATGCTGGAAATTGCCAAGAAATACGAGGTGCCCATAGCCCGCACCGAGGACAGCACCACCGCATTTGTGGCGGCGCTTATCTCGCTGCTCAACGTTAAGCTTGCACCGAGGATCACTCGTCACGGAGTGCTTATCGAGGTTTACGGCGAGGGAATACTTATTGTGGGCGAAAGCGGCGTAGGTAAATCTGAAACTGCTATCGAGCTTGTAAAAAGAGGACATCGCCTTGTTGCCGACGATGCGGTAGAAATACGCAGAGTATCAAGCTACAGCCTGGTAGGCTCTTCCCCCGACAACATCAGGCATTTTCTTGAGCTGAGAGGAATAGGAATAATAAATACCCGCCGCCTTTTCGGTATGGGTGCGGTTAAAGTTACCGAAAAAATTGACCTTATTGTTGAGCTTGAGCCGTGGGACAGCGAAAAGCTTTACGACAGAATGGGAGTGGAAAATCAGTACACCTCAATCCTCGGCGTAAAGGTTCCAAGCCTTACAATACCTATTAAGCCGGGTCGTAACCTTGCGGTTATTCTGGAGGTTGCTGCAATGAACAACCGTCAGAAGAAGATGGGCTACAATGCGGCTGAGGAGCTGTTAAACAACCTGGGACTTCAGATGGACAAAAAGGACACCGTAAAAAACTGGGATAGTTTCTAAAAAAACAAATTAACGGAGCGAAAGAAAAATGATAATTCAAGCGGATCTTCACACACATACGGTAGCGTCTACCCATGCCTATTCCACAATTTTGGAAAATTGTGCCTGGGCGGAAAAATACGGTCTTAAGGCGATTGCAATGACCGACCACGCAATGAAAATGCAGGATTCTCCTCACATATGGCATTTTGAAAATCTTACGGCGCTGCCGAGAAAAATAAACGGCGTTACGGTGCTTAGGGGAATTGAAGCGGACATTATTGACGACAGCGGAAATCTTGACGCCGATGAAAAGCTGCTTTCACGACTTGAGTGGGTAGTTGCTTCCATGCACAAGTGGACTTATGAGCCGACTACGGCTGAAAATCACACCAAAGCATATCTGGCAGTTTGCGAAAATCCCTACGTTGACGTAATCGGTCATTGCACCACAGATATGTTTCCCTTTGACATGGAGAGGTGCGTGAAGAAATTCAAAGAGTACGGTAAGCTGGTTGAAATAAACGAAAGCTCTATAAACAACAAAAAAGGTTCACGCCGCAACAGTTATGAGCTTTTGAAGCTGTGCAAAAAATACGAGGTTCCCGTTACCGTGGATTCCGACTGTCATTTTTGCCAGTCGATAGGTCAGATTCCCTCAGCCTCAGAGATTTTACGGGAGCTTGATTTTCCCCAGAAGCTTGTAATAAACGCCGAATGGGAGCGGGTAAGAGAATATATAACGGCAAAGCGTGGAGATATAGGAATCTGAACGCTTTGCCACAACAAAATTATGGGGATACACTGTATCCGCAGCAGAAGGGTTTGGTCAATCGGATGAATACGGAACAGCTTTGCAGCCTTGCGGAAAGCCTTGACTGCAAAATACTGAAAAACCGACAACTCAGGGATTTCACCACCTTTAAGGTGGGTGGAGAATGTCCCGTTATAATAGAGATAAACAGCGAAAATTCCCTTGCAAAGCTTATAAAATTCAGCAATGAGCACCATCTTCGCACTATGGTAATAGGTAAGGGCTCTAATATGCTGTGCGACGATAAAGGCTTTGACGGAGCTGTGTTTCTTATGGGGAATGACTTTGCAAAGATACGGCTTATAGGAGAGGAAACAATTGAAGCGGAGGCGGGATGTCCTCTTATCAGGCTGTGCCGCTTTGCCCTCGACAATTCCCTCAGCGGACTGGAATTTGCATACGGCATACCCGGTACGGTAGGGGGAGCGGTGTACATGAACGCAGGCGCTTACGGCGGAGAAATAAAGAATGTGATTTATTCCGCAAGAGCCGTCGACGCCGATGGAAATATAACTGAGTATTCAAATGACGAAATGGAGCTTGCCTACAGAACCAGCGTTTTTCAGCGCAGCGGCAGCGTTATAACCAAAGCCGTTTTCAAGCTACATAAGGCGCAGAAGTCTGAAATTGAAGCGAGAATGGAAGAGCTTATGGCTAAACGCAAGGAAAAGCAGCCACTTGAATACCCGAACGCAGGCTCTACCTTTAAGCGTCCCCAGGGACAATTTGCGGGAAAACTTATTGAGGACTGCGGACTCAAGGGTCTTACCATAGGCGGAGCGCAGGTTTCCCAAAAGCACAGCGGCTTTGTTATCAATAAGGGGAACGCAACCTCAGATGATATAAAGCAGCTTATTGAAAAAGTACAGCAGACGGTTTTTGAGAAAACCGGATATTTTCTTGAATGTGAAGTAAGGATAATTCCATACAGCGACGAAACTGATTGAACTGGAGGAAAGGTATATGCAGTTTTTAATAGTAACGGGTTTATCAGGGTCGGGTAAATCAAGTGCAATTAATATCCTTGAAGATATTGGCTATTATTGCATAGACAATATGCCGCCCGAGCTGATAACGAAGTTTGCCGACATATGCGCACAGTCTGACGGAAAAATCGAGAAGGTTGCTTTTGTAGTGGACATAAGAGGGGGAGATTTGTTTTTAAAACTGAACGACACTATTACCCAACTTAAAGCGGCTCATATCAATCTGAAAATACTTTTCCTTGATTCGGCTGACGACGTAATCGTGCGGAGGTACAAAGAAACCAGAAGAAAGCATCCGCTGGACGAGGTTTCATTTGGCAACATCAGAAAAGCTATAGAAACAGAGCGTGAAATTCTTATTCCCGTAAAGGCGGTTGCGGATTATTATATCGACACCTCCTCCACCTCGCTGGGAGAACTCAGGGAGAGAATGTATTCCATGTTCCTTGAACCGGGCGAGGATTATATGAGGATTGACGTGCGTTCCTTCGGCTTCAAGTTCGGAGCCTTTAGTGAGGGAGACCTTATATTTGACGTAAGGTGTCTGCCCAATCCTTTCTACATACCACAGCTCAAGGATAAAACAGGGCTTTCGGACGAAGTGTATGATTATGTAATGCAGTTTGACGAGGCAAAACAGCTTTATGCAAAGCTTACCGATTTGGTGGATTTTCTTATTCCTCTTTATGAGCGGGAGGGAAAATCTCAGCTTGTTATAGCTTTCGGCTGCACCGGCGGAAAGCACAGAAGCGTAACCTTTGCCGAAGCTATGGCAAAGCATCTGCAAGAGAGCGGACGCAAGGTGAGAATATCTCATAGGGATATTGATAAACATTAAGGCGGTAAGATTTATATAATGCAAAATCAGTCTTTTTCATATCACGCAAAGGAAGAAATACTTGAAAAAATAAATTCAAAGGCAAAAGCGGATGTGTGTTTGATGGGGATACTTGTTTTCTGCAATATTCTCAGCGACCGGGAGATTGTGTTTCTCACTGAGCACAAATCTGTTGCCGATTTTTTTGCTCTTAACTGTCGCAGAATCTGCGGTGATGAAAACGCCGTTGAAATTTCACAGACCGGAAAGAAAAACGAGGTTACCCTCTATCGGCTTGAGATTTCAGGCGAGGAAAACCGGCTTACGCTGCTTGAATATTTCAGAATGGATTCTTCAAGGAGGCTGACCGAAAATGACCTTCCTAAAAAGAAGTACTATCCTCAGCTGATAGCGGGCATATTTCTTGCCTGCGGTTCGGTCAACAATCCCGAAAAGAAATATCATATGGAGTTTGTTATGCCGGATATTCAGCTGTGCAACGATTTCGGACTTTTGCTGCTTGACAATTACGGGATACTTGCAAAGCAGACGGAGCGAAAAAACTCGCAGATTGTCTATATAAAAGAATCTGAAAACATAATCGATTTGCTTACGCTTATGGGAGCCACAAATTCATCGCTGGAGCTTATGAACGTAAAGATAATGAAGGATATGCGCAATAAAATAAACCGTGCAGTCAACTGCGACAACGCCAACATTGAAAAATCTCTCAGGGCGGCTGAAAGGCAGATTGCGGATATCGAGCTTATCGACGAAACTGTAGGGCTTGACTCGCTGCCGGAAAGCTTGCAGGAGATAGCAAGATTAAGATACGAAAACCCCGATTTTAACTTAAACGAACTGGGACAGGCCCTTGACCCGCCCATCTCAAGGTCGGGAGCAAATCATCGGCTTGCCAGGCTTGCCAAAATAGCCGAGGATATACGAAAGGAAAATCCCAAAACATAATAGAAAGGAGGCGCCGTTATGGAGGAATTTGTTCATCTTCACGTTCACAGTGAATATTCTCTTCTGGATGGCGCTTGCCGTTTAAAAGAGTTGGTAGCGAGAGTAAAGGAGCTGGGGCAGACTGCCTGCGCCGTAACCGACCACGGCAATATGTTTGCGGCGGTGGAATTTTACAACGAGTGCATGGCTCAGGGAATAAAGCCCATAATCGGCTGTGAAGTTTACGTTGCGCCCAGAACACGGTTTGATAAGCTTCCGAAGATTGATACTTCTCCTTATCACCTGGTGCTACTGTGTGAAAACAACAAAGGGTATCAGAACCTTATAAAGCTGGTGTCGAAGGGCTATACCGAGGGCTTTTACAGCCGTCCGAGAATAGATGTGGAGCTGCTCGAGAAATATCACGAGGGACTGATATGCCTGTCCGCCTGTCTGGCAGGGGAAATTCCCAGAAAACTTTCAAACGGAGATTACAGTGGAGCGGTGGAAACTGCCCTTAAATACCGTGAGATATTCGGCAAAGACAATTATTTTATAGAGATACAAAACCACAAATTTGCCGACCAGGAAAGAATTATACCCTATCTCATAAAGCTTTCTCACGACACGGGGATTCCACTTGTCGCTACCAACGACGCTCATTATATAAAACGGGACGACGCATATTCCCAGCGGATACTCATGTGCATTGCCACCGCCACTACCATAAATGAGCCTTCAAAGCTGGAGTTTCCCACCGACGAGTTTTATATAAAATCTCAGTCGGAAATGGCGGAGCTTTTCCCCTCTGCGCCTGAGGCGGTTACAAATACTTTTAAAATTGCGCAGCGGTGCAATGTAACCTTTGAATTTGGCAAAACCAAGCTTCCCTATTTTCACATTGACGGAGTGGAGGACAACGAAAAATTCCTGAGAGATATGTGCCGTAAGGGACTTTTGGAGCGTTACGGCAAGCCTTCAAAGGAAGCGGAGGAACGGCTTGAATATGAGCTTTCGGTAATAACTCAGATGGGCTATACCGACTATTATCTTATCGTGTGGGATTTTGTTCACTATGCGAAGACGCAGAAAATACCCGTGGGCTGCGGAAGAGGTTCGGGAGCGGGAAGTTTATGTGCTTACTGCATTGGCATTACTGGAATAGACCCGCTTAAATACAATTTGCTGTTTGAACGTTTTCTCAATCCCGAAAGAGTTTCAATGCCCGACTTTGATATTGATTTCTGCATGGAGGGCAGACAGCAGGTTATAGATTACGTGGTGAGAAAATACGGCTCAGACCATGTAGCGCAGATTGTTACCTTTGGTACTCTCGCATCAAAAGCGGCAGTGCGTGATGTTGCAAGGGCAATGGGACTTTCATACCAGACGGGAGATGTGGTGGCAAAAGCCATACCCAGAGGAACCGCCCTTGAGGACGCCATCAAAAACGTTCCCGAGGTTTCAAAAATGTATCAGAGCGACGAGAAGATAAAAGCTCTCCTTGATACCGCCGTTAGGGTGGAGGGAATGCCAAGGAACGCCTCAACTCATGCGGCAGGCGTGGTAATTACAAAAGAGCCGGTGGATTATTATGTACCACTTTACGCTCGTGACGGACAGGTTTCAACTCAGTATACCATGACGGTGCTGGAAAGTCTTGGACTGCTTAAAATAGATTTTCTGGGACTGCGAAATCTGACTATTATAAATCACTGTCAACTTGCCGTAAGGGAGAAAGAGCCGGATTTTGACGTAGAGAAAATCCCCCTTGACGATAAGGGAGTATATGAAATGTTTTCTCAGGGCAAAACAGAGGGCGTGTTTCAGTTTGAAAGCGCAGGAATGACCGCTACTGTTATGAAGCTGCGTCCCACGGGAATTGAAGATCTTATTGCGGTTATTTCTCTATACCGTCCCGGCCCTATGGATTCCATTCCGACTTATATAAGAAACCGTCATAATCCTTCCCTTGTTACCTATAAGCATCCGCTACTTAAAAAGATACTGGAGGTTACCTACGGCTGTATCGTCTATCAGGAGCAGGTAATGCAGATTTTCAGAGAGCTTGCGGGATATTCCTACGGCAGAGCGGATATAGTACGAAGGGCTATGGCGAAGAAAAAGCACAAGGTGCTTGAAAACGAGCGCAAGGCGTTTATCTGGGGCGAAGAAGGTCAGTGCGACGGCTGCGTGAAACGGGGAGTGCCTGAAAACATCGCCAATGAAATATTTGACGAAATGACTTCATTTGCCTCCTATGCATTTAACAAATCCCATGCTGCGGCGTACGCCACCATCGCCTATCAGACCGCCTATCTGAAATATCATTACTATAAAGAGTATATGGCGGCGCTTATGACCATTACACTCCTTGAAAGTGTGGACAAGCTTAATGGCTATGTGAATGATTGTATTAAAAACAGAGTTAAAATACTTCCTGTGGATATAAACAAAAGCCTGCGTGGCTTTGTCGCCGAGCCTGAGGGAATAAGATTTGCCCTTCTGGCAGTAAAAAGCCTGGGCGAGGGAGCAATTGCTTCAATTGTAGGGGAGCGGGAGCAAAACGGAGAGTTTAAAAGCCTTCAGGATTTCTGCACCCGCATGACCGGCAAGGAAGTAACGGTAAAGGGTGTGGAGCAGCTTATAAAAAGCGGAGCAATGGACTGTTTTGCCAACAACCGCCACGAAATGATAAACGCCTACGAGGGACTTATGCAGGCGGCGGCTCAGGACAGCAAAACCAATCTTGCAGGACAGCTGGATTTATTTGGAATGGGAGATGTAGCTTATTCTGAAAAAATCATAGAGCCGGCAGAGGAGTATCCTCATGCAACGCTGCTGGAATTTGAGCATGAAGCACTGGGAATGTATATTTCCGGTCACCCTCTTGACGATTATATGCCGGTTGCCTACGCTTCAAAATGCTGCGAGGTGTCCGAGCTTTATAAGTACTGCTCCGAAAACGTCAAGGGTTATCTTGATGGAGATACCGTTGATATTGTCGCCATGATAACCCACGTTAAGAATCTGAAAACCAAGAAAGGCGATTTAATGTGCTTTGTCCAGGCGGAGGACAGAACAGGTTCGGTTGAGATAATTGTTTTCCCTAATGTTTATCAGGTAGCTTCCTCCCTTTTAAAAAACGGTGAGATTGTTCATATATCGGGAAAAATCTCGGTTAAAGAGGAGGAAAACCCCAAGCTTATCTGTGAGCTTGCCGAACCTATAAGGCGTTTTGAAGAGAAAGCTATGAGCAGAAGCGTCTGTGTCAAAGTTAATTCGCAAGATAAACAGCTTATAGAAAAAATTAAAAGCATAGCGCTCTCGGGAGGCGATGGCAGTAACAGATTTACCGTGTATTTCGCCGACCTTAACAAAACCACCGCGTTAAAATCCGCTCCCTTTGTGAAGCTTACAAGAGATATGCTGAAAGAATTACAGCAGGTCGCAGGAGAGAAAAACGTGCTGTTTGCCCGTTAAAGCGTTAAGGATAAATTTAATTAGCGTGAAAATCTTGTGAAAACTGTGGTAATTTCTAAAAGAATGTGCTATAATATAATTTGTTTGCTGCTGTGTTTTCCAGTGCAGCTTAATTAAAATTAAGGAGATTAACTTATGTCTGATATATTTGAACATAAGCGCTGTCCCGGAGGAATAACTGTTTCTGCCATAAAAGACGGTAAGTTTAAATCTAACTGTATAGTTATACGATTTATTGTTCCGCTGAAAGAAGAAACTGCGTCGGCTTATTCTATTCTGGCAGACATACTTGCAACTTCAAATCGCAGCTATCCCTCTAAGGAACAGCTTACCGAAAGAACTGCCGAACTGTACGGTTCGGCGATAAATGCGTTTTCCTACAGGGTGGGCGATTATCAGGTTGTAGGTCTTTCCATAATTTTTATAGGCGATGAATATACCATCGGCGGAGAGGTTATTTCTAATACCGCCGCACAGCTGTTGCTTGACTGTATATTTGACCCTCACCTTGAAGATGGTCATTTCAGCGAAAAGTATTTTAAGCTTCGCAAGCAGGAGATAGTTGACCAGATTGAAAGCTCCGTCAACAACAAGCGTCAGTACGCCTTGTGGAAAGCGGGACAGATAATATTTGAGGACGAGCCATGCGCCTGCTCGGCGCTGGGGACGGCGGAAACCGCAAAGAAAATTACACTTGATAATCTCACCGACGCTTATCATACTCTGCTTTCTCAGGCGGCGGTAGACATAACCTTCTGCGGCGGACAGGATATGCAAAACCTTGAAGCCGAGGTTGTAAAAGCTTTTGACGGCATCGACAGAAGCAATGTGTGCGAGCCGGTATTTTATTCTCCATCTCCTCTCAAAAGCAGCACCGCTCACGGTGAGGAGGAGATGGATGTATCTCAGGCCAAAATGGTAATGGCGTTCAAAGGGGGAGAGGAAAAGCCGGACATTTACGCCGACAAGGTTATGTGCGCAATGTTCGGCGGCTCGCCTACTTCAAAGCTGTTTATGAATGTTCGTGAAAAGCTTTCCCTTTGCTATTACTGTGCCGCAGGACTTGTTGAGTGCAAAAATACCTTGATTGTAGACAGCGGTGTCGACACCGATAAGATACCCACAGCTCGGGAGGAGATACTGCGTCAGCTTGAAGCCATGCAAAAGGGCGATTTCACCGATGAGGAGCTTTACAATACCAAGCTGTACGTTTCGGGAGCATTCCGCTCAAATTACGATTCGGTGGGAGATATGAACTCTTGGTATTTTTATCAGTTTGTAAGAGGAACATCCTATTCCCCTGACCAAGTTGCAAAGCTTGTGATGTCGGTTACAAGAGAGGACATTGTAAATTCAGCCAAGCGTTTTGAGCTTGACACCGTCTACGTTCTGAAACCTGATGAGGGAGGTGTCGGCAAATGAGCTATACCAAAGAGATAATTTCAAGCGAAAGAACAGGAGATAAGTATTCCCTTATTCATCATTCGTCGGGACTTGATGTGCTGGTGTGGAAAATGGACGGCTTTACCACCACCGAGGCTTTGTTCGGCACAAAATACGGCTCTGTAAACAATCGCTTCAAAACAGTGGATACGGGAGATTTCATCACCGTGCCAGACGGAATAGCCCATTATCTTGAACACAAGCTGTTTGAAAATGAGGACTGTGATGTGTTTGAGCTTTACGCCAAAACGGGAGCATCGGCAAACGCATTCACCTCATTTTGTGAAACGGCTTACACCTTCAGCTGTTCGGAAAATTACGAGGAATCTTTGGAGATACTGCTGAACTTTGTGCAGAAGCCTTATTTTACCGATGAAAACGTGGAAAAGGAGCGGGGCATAATCGCTCAGGAAATAAAAATGAGCAACGATTCCCCCGACAGAGCCTGCTTTTTCAATCTCCTTAAAGCAATGTATCACAATCACCCGGTGAAAATAGATATTGCAGGCACGGTGGAGTCTATTCAAGAAATAACCCCCGAGTTGCTGTATAAATGCTATTACACTTTTTATAATCTGCATAATATGGTGCTGTGCATTGCAGGAAACGTTGAGGAGGAAAAGGTAATAGAGCTGTGCGACAAATGCCTTATCCCGGCGGAGGATAAACAGCTTGAGGTAACATTCCCCGACGAGCCGCCCGAAATTGTAACAAGACGGGTCACCGCAAAATATACAGTAGGAACTCCGCTGTTTTCAGCAGGATTCAAATGTCCCCCTTTCAAGGGCGACGAAATGGTTAAAATGGAGGTCTGCGCCGGAATACTGCTGCAGATGCTGTTTGGCTCGATGACGCCATGGTATAAGCAGCTTTTTGAAGAGGGGCTTATCAACTCCACCTTCTCGTTTGAGGTGTTTAATGCCGAGGAGGGATTCTTCTGCTGTATCTGCAGCGGCGAATCAAAAGACCCCGATTTGGTGTTTGAACGCTGTCTGCAAAGAATAGATAGTGCGAAAAGCGGTGAGCTTGACCGAAGGCTGTTTGAGATAATACAGAAATCCCGCTACGGCTCGATGATAAGAGGTTTTAATAACGTTGAAAACTGTGCCGAAACAATGTTTGAGAATCATTTGCAGGGGACAGACGCATTTACTGCTTCGGACATACTTGCAAAGTTGCGCTTCGAGGATGTTTGCGAAGCTTTCGGGGCGCTGTTTGATACTTCCAAAGCAGCTCTTTCGATAATTTACAACAACGTCGAGTGAGTAGTTTATAAGGATAAGTGTTGTCTTTCAAGGCAGTTTTGTTTAAATTTCGGGGGCTTGACCCCTTGATTAAAATCACATAAAGAATGGAGGAAAGCCCATGTCGAAATCAACTAACAGCAGGCATTATGCGCATGGGCGTACTTATGACGCAGCTTTTGCAGCTTCTCGCAACCGACGTTAGCGAGGAAATGGAGAATACAATCAAAAATAATCCAGACAAGGTCTTTTTCCCTAACCTGGGAAACGAGGATAGTATTTTCAAGGAGGGAATCTCCATTGACAGGGTAATGTTCACGATTCCGGGAACAGATTTTAAGATTTACTGGTATGGTTTCCTTATAGCTCTGGGAATACTGCTGGCTATGATATACGGATTCAAAAAGCTGAGATCCGTAGGAATTGATTCCGACAGGGCTACCGACGCAGTCATCGGAGGTCTGGTGGGAGCAGTATTCGGAGCAAGGCTCTATTATATTGCATTTAATTCGGAAATGTCAATGAGTCAGTTTTTTAACTTCCGGGACGGAGGACTTGCAATCTATGGAGGCGTTATAGGCGCTATTATTGTAGGCGGAATAATTGCGAAGTTAAGAAAACTGAAACTTACCGCTTTGCTTGACGTTGTGGCTCCCTGCTTTCTTATAGGACAGGCAGTGGGAAGATGGGGAAATTTCTTTAATCAGGAAGCTTTCGGCGGAAATACCGACCTTCCTTGGGGAATGATGAGCAGCACCACAATAAACTATATAGCCGATCATTATGACGACCTTGGCGGAACCGTATCCTCCTATGCGCCGGTTCATCCATGCTTTCTTTACGAATCTATCTGGTGTATTATAGGTTTTGTTCTGCTTCATCTGTACATGAAACACCGTAAATTTGACGGAGAGGTCTTTCTTATGTATATCGGATGGTACGGATTAGGAAGATTCTTTATCGAGGCCACCAGAACCGATTCTCTGTATCTTGCAAACATAAAGGTTTCTCAGCTTGTAGCCGGAACCTGCGTAATTGCTTCAATAGTACTTATAATCGTACTGAGAAGCATTATAAAAAGACGTGATGATTATAAGCTGTTTTGCGAGACTGAACTTTCCAAAGCACAGCTTGCCAGGTATGAAAAATACAGCGAAGTAAGAAAGGAAAAGAAAGAGCTTAAGGCAAAGATAAAAGAAGCAAAGGCAAATGGCGATAGCTTTGTTGAACTGCAAAAGGAATATGATGAAAAGTACGGAAAAAATGCTAAGCAGGATCTTCCCATAACTCAGGACAGTGAGGCTTATGAAGAAACTGACGGCTATACGTCTATACTTGAGGACGATGAAGACGATGAAACAGAGGAAGAAGCTTCAGAGAGCAATGACGAAGAAGCACAGGACTCTGACGATAAAGATAATTCTGAAGCGGAGGATGACAAGAATGAGTAAGATTATTGACGGAAAAGCAGTAGCTGCACAGGTTAAGGAGCGGATTAAAGCTGAAGCGGCACAGCTTAAAGAACAGGGGATCGAGATAGGACTTGCTGTGGTTATAGTAGGCGATGATCCTGCTTCAAAGGTTTATGTCAGAAACAAGAAGCGGGCTTGCGAAGAGGTAGGCTTTAATTCGTATGAATATGCGCTTCCGGAGGATACTACCGAGGAGCAGCTGCTGGAGCTGGTTAAGAAGCTGAACGCCGACGATAAAGTAAACGGAATACTTGTACAGCTCCCACTTCCCAAGCATCTTGACGATAAGGTGATTATAAACAATATTCTGCCTGAAAAGGATGTTGACGCTTTCCATCCGGTGAATGTAGGAAAAATAATGATAGGCAACTACAGCTTTCTGCCTTGCACTCCCGCAGGAGTAATGGAGCTGATAGCATCTACAGGCACAGAGATTGCCGGTAAAGAGTGCGTTGTTATCGGACGCAGCAATATAGTAGGCAAGCCACAAGCAATGCTGCTGCTGCACAAAAACGGAACGGTAACGATATGCCATTCAAAGACCAAGAATCTCAAAGAGGTGTGCCGGAGAGCCGATATTCTTGTGGCTGCGGTTGGCAGAGCCAAAATGATAACCTCCGATTACATAAAGGAGGGTGCTGTGGTTATCGACGTGGGCATGAACCGTGACGAGAACGGCAAGCTTTGCGGCGATGTAGACTTTGATGACTGCAAGGATAAAGCAAGTTTCATTACCCCTGTTCCCGGCGGAGTAGGCCCTATGACCATTGCAATGCTTATGCAGAATACTCTTACCGCTGCAAAAGTAAAGCACGGAATAATGTAAATTTTGTGTTAATTCTATTTACAGTTTAATCGAACTGTTGTATAATATTTATTGTTGTGTTTTACGCAGCGCTATCCATGCAACAGAATATGGGTTAAGCCCATAAGGGAAGGTTACCCGCCATATTCTTTTACATCGGAAATATTTTGAAAGAGGTACGAAAAATGCTTAGAAAAGACGAAAAAACAGCGGTTATCGAAGCCAACAGAACTCACGAAACCGACACAGGTTCTCCCGAGGTTCAGATTGCTATTCTCACCAAGAGAATCAACGACCTTACCGAGCACCTCAAGGTTCACAAGAAGGACCATCATTCAAGAAGAGGTCTGCTGAAAATGGTTGGTAAGAGAAGAAATCTTCTCGGCTATCTCAAGAAGAAGGATATCGAGAGATACAGAGCTACAATCGAAAGGCTTGGAATCCGTAAGTAATTTGAAAGTAACACTAAGGCAGAGGCATTATTTGCCACTGCCTTTTGGTGTTTATTTCAGAGTTGAAATTATTGAAAAGGCGAACGTATTTTAGCATTAAACAGAATCCGTGAATAATTCGCGGGGTCTGTTTATTGCTAATGCTTCGCCTGTCAATAGGGATTATTAATAGGAGGAAGTATTGAGATGTTTGAAAACTACAGGAAATTTGAAACCACATATGCCGGACGTCCGTTTATCGTTGAAACGGGCAAGACCTGTCAGCTCGCCAACGGTTCATGCTGGGTAAGATACGGTGAAACCGTGGTAATGGCAAACGTTACGGCGTCTGAAAAGCCAAGAGAGGGTATAGATTTCTTTCCTCTTTCGGTAGATTATGAGGAGAGACTTTATTCGGTAGGAAAAATTCCCGGTTCTTTTACTAAGAGAGAGGGCAAGCCCACCGAGAAGGCGATCCTTACTTCAAGAATGGTTGACCGTCCCATCAGACCCCTGTTCCCTAAGGATATGAGAAACGACGTTTCGGTGGTTATGACTGTGCTTGCAGTTGACCCCGACTGCTCGCCCGAGATTGCGGGAATGATTGCAACTTCAATTGCAATTTCGATTTCCGATATTCCTTGGGCAGGTCCTATCGCAGGAATCAGCGTAGGTCTTGTAGATGGAGAACTGGTGCTTAATCCTACTCTTGAGCAGAGAGCGGTAAATCATCTTAACCTTACCGTTGCAGGCTCAATGGAGAAGATTGTTATGATCGAAGCCGGCGCCGATGAGGTTCCCGATGACCTTATGCTTGAGGCTATTCTCAAGGGTCACGAGGAAATCAAGAAGATGGTGGCTTTCATAAACGAAATCAAGGCTGAAATCGGCAAGCCCAAGTTTGAGTTTGAGTCCATGGAGCTTGACCACGATATGCTGGATGAAATCATGGCGGCAGTGGGCGATAAGATAAAATTTGCGCTTGATACCGATGATAAGAATGTAAGGGACGCAAGAATGCAGCCTGTAACCGACGAGATAGTTGAAACCTTCAGTGAGAAGTATCCTCAGCTGCCTGAGATAATCGGCGAAGTTGTATATAAGCTTCAGAAAACAATCGTAAGAGATTGGCTGTACGAGGGCAAGCGTGTTGACGGCAGAGCAATCGATGAGATAAGACCTCTTGCCGCAGAGGTTGGATTGCTTCCCAGAGTACACGGCTCGGGACTTTTCACAAGAGGTCAGACTCAGGTGCTTACAGTTTGTACCCTTGGACCCGTAAGCGACGCTCAGAAGCTTGACGGTATTGACGAAGAGGTAAGCAAGAGATATATTCATCACTACAATTTCCCATCCTATTCGGTAGGAGAAACCAAGCCTTCAAGAGGTCCCGGAAGACGTGAAATCGGTCACGGTGCGCTGGCTGAAAAGGCGCTTGTTCCCGTAATTCCAAGCACAGACGAGTTCCCCTATGCCATCAGAATGGTTTCCGAGGTGCTTTCCTCAAATGGTTCTACTTCACAGGGTTCAATCTGCGGTTCAACTCTTGCTCTTATGGACGCAGGCGTTCCCATAAAGGCTCCCGTTGCAGGTATTTCCTGCGGGCTTATAACCAAGGACGACGGCAGCTGGATGACCATGGTTGACATTCAGGGTCTTGAGGACTTCTACGGCGACATGGACTTCAAGGTAGGTGGAACCAAGAAGGGTATAACCGCAATTCAGGTTGATATAAAGGTTGATGGTCTTACACCCGATATTATCAAGGAAGCCTTTGAGAAAACTCATAAGGCGAGAAACTATATCCTTGATGAGGTAATGCTCAAGGCTATTCCTGAGCCAAGACCTGAAGTCAACAAGTGGGCGCCCAAGATGCTTACCACAAAAGTTCCCGTTGACAAGATCAGAGAGGTTATTGGTTCGGGCGGAAAGGTTATTCAGAAGATTTCAGCTGAGTGCGACGTTAAAATTGACATCGAAGAGGACGGAAGCGTATTTGTTTCGGGACTTGACAAGGCTAAGGCAGAACAGGCTATATCCATCATCAACACAATTGCCAACGACCCCGAGATCGGTGCTATCTATAAGGGTAAGGTTGTACGCATCATGAACTTCGGCGCATTCGTTGAGATTGCTCCCGGCAAGGACGGTCTTGTTCACATTTCAAAGCTTGACAAGTCAAGAGTTGAAAAGGTCGAGGACGTTGTTTCCATCGGCGATGAAATTGTGGTTAAGGTTATGGAAATCGACCAGCAGGGAAGAATCAATCTTTCAAGAAAGGACGCTCTTGCCGACCTTGAGGCAAAGAGAAAAGCCGAAACTAAAGCTTAAGTATATTATTTTATTGCTTGTTAAGGCAATACCGTGTGAAAAATGCGGTATTGCCTTTTTTGTCAGTAAAACAACCTTACAATAAGCGCCGAGAATACAAACCCTGCAAAATCGGCGGTAAGGGACGAGATAAATACAGGAAATTCAGCCTTAAGTCTTACTGCGGAGTAGTAGACAGCTATGGTGTAGAATGTGGTTTCAGTGGAGCCCATAAGCACCGAGGCGACTCTGCCGGTAAAGCTGTCTGCACCGTAAACCGAAAGAATATTATCAAGCACCGCCAGCGAGCCGCTGCCCGATACCGGACGCATCAGTGCAAGGGGTGCAACCTGAGAGGGGAAGCCTATCTTATCAAGCAAAGGTGAGATTAGCTGTGAAAATGCCTCCAACGCTCCCGAGGCAGACAGCATACCCACCGCCGTCATAAGCAGCAGCAAGGCGGGAAGTATGTTTACGGCGATTTTCAGGTTTTCATACGCCCCCTGAACAAAAACCTCAAACAAATCTACTTTTTTATAAATACCATAAAGCAGCACCGAAAGTATCACAATCGGAGCGGCAAGGTCTGATATAAGCATCTGCTACGAGCTCCTTTGAAGGATTTTTGCACGGGGGTATTTCAGCACATTTTTCCTGCCAAAAAGCAGGTACACTGCCGCCATGCCGAAAATAAGCGAAATCAGCGAGTTTGCAAGTATGGGCAAGGTGCAGTCAAAGGGAGTCGCCGCACCGTATTTTGACCTTAATGCGCCGATTGTTACGGGAAGAAGCTGAATTGATGCCGTATTAAGTAAAACAAGCATTGCAACGCATCTTGTGGTGTAGGCGGTCTTTTCTTCTTTGAGTATTTCCCTCATAGCCTTAATTCCCAAAGGGGTGGCGGCGTTTCCTATGCCCAGCAGATTGGCGGTTACATTCATGGCAACTGCTTCCATCGCCTTGCCATGTTTGTCCAGAGTTTTGAAAAACGGATGAAGTATATATCCCATAAGCCTATTCAACTTGCCGGTCAGTCCGCTCTTTTCGGCGACAGCCATTATTCCGCCCCACAACCCCATTGCTCCGGCAAGCTGTATAACCAAACCCACTGCATCAGCGGAGGAGTTTATGGCAGCGCTTGAAACCTCTGAAGCATTTCCGCTGAAAAGAGAATACATTATCGCTAAAAAAATAAACAAAACTACTATGTAATTTAGCAAGTTTTTCACCTCTCACAGATAATAAAATGTTAAGTTTCTCTTAATTATAGCTTTTTAAAAGATTTTTTCCATAATAGGTATTGACATTAATCGACATAGGTTGTATAATAAAGTTACACACAGGCGTGGTGTGCAAATTTTAAAGAAAAGGGGTTAGATTTATGAAATCTACAGGAATCGTAAGAAGAGTTGACGAACTCGGCAGGATTGTTCTTCCTATCGAACTTAGAAGAACTTTCGATCTGAACGTTAAGGATGCTATCGAAATCTACACAGATAACGATATGATTATCCTTAAGAAATTCCAGCGCACCTGCGTATTCTGCAACAGCGCAGAGGACGTAGTTGAGTACAAGGGCAAGACAGTTTGCTCTGAGTGCATGGCTGAGCTGAAGGGTGAAAAATAATTTACATATGAGTTTCACTCGGTAAACAGAGCGGATAAGTTGTTCGCTCTGTTTTTATTTATATTAGCTTTATCGGGGAATATTACATAAAACGGTGGGACGGGTGTAACAGACGATCTCAGAACCGTTTTTATATTGCAAACAAAATGAGCCTTCGGTCACCCGAAAGCTCATTTGCTTTTTATTGTGAACAGGACGAAACTTTAAAGCTTGCCGCCTTCCATCAGGAAGGTTGCTTCCATATCGGCAATGTGAACCGCAAGCGCCAGCGGAAACATTTCCAGCGCCCTGCCTATGGTGTTTTTGTTTTCCTCGCCGGAAAAGCCCATATGCCAGCGTATTGCAAAGGCTTCTTCACGGGTGAGCCGCATGAAGCCGCTTATTATGTAAACAGATTTCTCACCGTGACCGTAGGGAAGCCGATCGTAAAATTCAAAATAGGGAACCTTTTCCCAAACACCGTCCTCGTTTTTGGCGTTGCGGTAGCTTATTCTGTAAAGATTCACCTTGCAGAGATCGTGGAGCAGTGCCACGATTGCTATGCTTTCGTCCGAAAAGTCAAGACCATAGCCGTCCTTCACACGTTCTCGCTCGCAGTAATCCTTAAGGCACTCGTAAACATTTATGGAATGTTCGCATAGTCCTCCCTCATATGCTCCGTGATACTTGGTAGAGGCAGGCGCTACAAAGAAATCACTGTTTTCTGACAGCAGCCAATCCAGCAGCCGCTCAGAGCCGGGCCTTGTAATATGCTCATTGTAAATGCTGATAAACTTGTCTTTTAGAGATTTTATGTTCTCCATATCAATACCTCCGCAGCCTCGTGGTTTTTTATTATTATATCATAATTTCCACCAAAAGAAAAGCTGTAAAATTAAAATTTGCTTTTATACTTGAAAATAATCTTGACAGCCTGTAGGAAACCATGTTATAATTTCTGTGGCAATATGTGCTCTTTTATTGCCGAAAATTAAATACTTTCAGGAACATGGTTTGAAAAGTTGTTAACCGAGTAAGTAATTGGGAATCCGGTTTGAATCCGGAACAACCGTCATTACTGTGTTTGGCTTTATAGCCATAAGTCAGAATACTCCCGTGTTCCGCAGCGGTATTGCCGTCTTGGACGAAGAAGAAGCGCAGCCGACTTTTGCTGAGGTTTTCAGCAGGCAGATGACTGCGTTTTTTGCGTTTATCCTGCTTGCTGTGCTTTGCTGTGGTCTGTTGTGCTTTCTTTGCTTGTCGCATTGAAAGCATTTTTTATTGTCAGAAAAGAGGAATGTATTATGAATAACGACGATAAAACCCAAATAGCAGTTGATATGCTGATAAGCAAAAGCAAAGAGCTGGGACGGCTGCCAAAGCGAAGCGATTTTGAAAGCAGTGACGTGTGCTTTATAAAACAAAAGCTTGGTCCATGGCCAAGGGCTTTGGAGCGCGCTGGGCTTAAAGAGGCACTGAAACCCTCAGCTGCCGAAAAAAGCCGTGAAAAACGAGAGCGTGCAAAAGCGAGAAGAAAGGCTGCAAAATCAGACAGCCAAATCACTAAACACAGGGAGGAAAACAAATGAAATTAACCGCAAAAATTTTGTCATCTGTTGCAGCTGGGGCAATCGCTGCTTGCTCGGTGACATGGTCGGCTTTTGCCGAAAACGCAAGCGAAACCGTCAGAGTGACAATTGAAAACACCACTTTTTCCGTATCTGACGGAGCAGCCTGGGACGGAACACTGCTTGACGTATGGATCGACGTAACCGAGCCTATTGGTGTGGCAGAGGCTGTACAAGCAGCTCTTGAAAACAGCGGCTGCACGATAGAAGGCCTTGATTCGGGATATGTTACCGACATCAGCGGCGTGGGAATTGATACCGCTGCGGAAATGGGCGGCTGGATGTTCACACTCAACGACTGGTTCACAACAGACAGTATGTCCGCCTATACCGTGTCAGACGGTGACGAAATCTGCTTTCGCTACAGCTGCGACTGGGGAGCGGATATAGGAAGCGACTGGTCGGGCAGCAGCACTCTGCTTGAAAGTTTGGTTTTCAGCACGGGAACTCTTGACAAATCATTTAATCCCGAGGTGGGAGAATATACTCTTACAATAACCGACGGCTCCGAAAGCGTGCAGGTTACTCCCACCGCACAAAACAAAAACTTTCAGGTGCGAATCTACAAAACCAACTACACCCCGGAGATTAACGGCAGCGAATACAAAAGAAGCGAGTATATTCCCATTTCAGACGGCGATGTTTTGTATATCGGAGTAGGAAACCCCTCCTGGCCCAGTATGAACAGCGGACAGACCGAAACTGTGTACACGATAAACATAAGCTCAGAAAATGCTGCGGATAACGCTGATATATCGGCAGCTGAACAGGTAGACAGGCTTATCGCTCAGATAGGCGAAGTTACCTCAGGCAGCAAAGCCGCCATAGAAGCGGCAAGGGCAGCGTATGAAAGACTTACCGACGTTCAGAAAGCGTTGTGCCAAAACTACCATCTTCTCACGGCGGCAGAGGAGGAATATTCTCTGCTTACCCAGCAAAAGCTCGCCGATTTTGAAGATATATATGAAAGCGTGGGAAATACCCTTTTAAGCGTCGGTATTCCGCAGGTAGGCTCTATCGGTGGAGAGTGGGTAGTAATAGGTCTTGCCCGCAGCGGCAGAATAACCGAGGAGTTTTCAAAGGGCTACTATGAAAACGCCGTGAATTTTTTAAGAGCTAACGGTTCGGCACAGCTTAGTCGTACAAAATCTGCGGACAATTCAAGAATGATACTTGCCCTTACCGCTCTCGGCTATGACGTTACCAATGTGGGTGGATATAATATTCTTCAGCCCCTTGCCGATTTTGATTACGTTATCAGACAAGGCGTAAACGGAGCGGCGGCAGCGCTGCTTGCCCTTGATTCAAAGGGCTATGAGATTCCTGTTTCAAGCGCGGAAAATCTCACAAGCAGACAAAGGCTTATAGGCTATATTCTTGCTGCACAGCTGCCCGACGGCGGATTTTCCCTTGACGGCGAAAATTCAGATGTTGATATAACCGCTCTGGTAATCACCGCCCTCGCCCCCTATTACAGTGACCCGACAGTAAAAACAGCAGTGGATAAAGCCCTTGATATGCTTTTATCGGCGCAGAACAGCGATGGCACATTTTCAAACGGCGGACAGCCAACCTGTGAAAGCACCGCTCAGGTGATAGTCGCCCTGTCAACCCTCGGCATAGACCCCTCAGCTGATGAGAGATTTGTTAAGGAGGGAGTCAGCGCCGCAGACGCATTGAAGCTTTTTTACCTTGACGGCGGCTTTAAGCACACCCTTGACAGCGACACTGTAAACAGTATGGCAACCGAGCAGGGATATTACGCAATTGCGTCATATTACAGATTTATTGAAGGGAAAACCACTCTCTTTGATATGACCGACGTTGAAAGTGCCAATAACCCGACGGTGGAAGGCTCTACCGACAGCCCGGCTCAGCAGACAGATAGCCTGCCTAACACGGGAAACTGCCTAAAATCAATTGCAGTAATGCTTACTGCACTATCAATGGGAGCGGTAATAGTGCTTAAGAGAAAGCCAGAAAAATAAGCTCATCAGAGGGGATATTAATGCTTGATTTCTTAAAAAAGTACAAATTCCGCATTGCGGCAATTGTTATTGTGGCAGTTATTCTTGCTTTTGCATATTGGTACGGTGGAGGTTCTGAGGACTCCCGCGGCTGGGTGGTATCAGATTCCTCCTATGCCGATTCGCCTGCCGACACTGATTCCTCGGAAGCTTATACCGCCCAATCCCATGCCGATGTAATGTCATCAGAAAGTATATCCGATGCGGAGGAAAGCAACCCCGAGGATATATCCTCAGAATCAGCCGAAAGCGTGGCACAAAGCAGTGTGACACAGCAGGAGGATATAGAGAGCCTTTCATCTCAGGAAGATTCAGAAGCCACAGACAGTGCTATTGTACAGCCTGAGCAGTCCCAGCAGTCAGAAGAAACACAACAGGCTCAACCCCAATGTACTGTTGCAATAAGCTGTGGGACGATACTTGAAAATCTTGATAAGCTTGACGAGAATAAGCGAGAGCTTGTGCCCTCTGACGGCTTGATTCTTGCCGAAACAGAAGCGGATTTCAATGAGGGTGACACTGCCTTTGACCTACTTCAGGAAGTGTGCAGAGCAAGCGAAATTCACCTTGAAGCTGCCGTCACCCCCTTGTATGGTTCGGCATATATCGAGGGGATAGGCAACATTTACGAGTTTGACTGCGGAAGCCTTTCGGGGTGGATGTACAGCGTAAACGGGGAATTTCCCAATTACAGCTGTTCCGAGTACACCCTTTCGGAGGGCGATGTGGTGGAATTTGTCTACACCTGCGACCTAGGCGGCGATGTAGGCGGAGATTATTACAGTCAGAACCAATAATACATTCAGGATAAAGCATAAAGGAGGAGCATGGCAACCTGATGAAAGATTCTTTTTCACGCTTTCACCCGCTGGTGAGCTTTGGCTATTTTACTGCGGTGCTGTTGTTTTCAATGTTTGTTATGAACCCCGTTTTTCTGCTTATCGCCATAGTAAACGCCGTTTGGTATTCGGCATATCTCAACGGAGCAAAAAGCCTTCGCTTCGCACTTCTGTATGTCTTGCCCTTGGCGGTTATGCTGATTGTTATTAATCCGCTGTTCAATCATGAGGGAGTGACAATTTTAACTTATCTGCCAAACGGAAACCCACTTACGCTGGAGTCGATTGTGTACGGCGTTATGGCAGGGCTGCTGATGGCAGTGGTGGTAATGTGGTTTTCCTGCTTCAACAAGGTAATGACTGCCGATAAATTTATGTATCTTTTCTCAAAAGCAATCCCTCATCTCAGCCTTATGCTGTCAATGAGCCTGAGGTTTGTTCCTCGCTTTAAGGAACAGTTTGCAGAGGTCAGAAAAGCCCAGCAATGCATTGGTCGGGATATTTCAAGCGGTAGTATTATTCGGCGCATTAAAAATGCCGTGAGAATTTTCGGAATAATGATAAGCCGAGCCCTTGAAGGTTCGGTTGAAACCGCCGACTCAATGCGAAGCCGCGGTTACGGTACGACAAAAAGAACTTGCTTTACAAAATACACATTTGAAAAAAGAGACGGCGTTATCCTTACGCTTACAGCGGCGTTCAGCGGATATGTGATTTTTAGCTGTGTAATGGGTTATGCTGATTTCAGATGCTTTCCCACGGTGAGCATAAGCCCCGTAACGGCGTGGTCGCTGACGGTGTATGTCTGCTATTTTGCGCTGTGCTCAATGCCCATGATAATAAATTTACGGGAGGACAGAAAGTGGAAATATTTAAGGTCGAAAATTTAAGCTTTGCCTACCCGGAAAGGGAAGAAAATGCGATTGACAACATCTCATTTTCGGTTTACCCGGGTGAATTTATCACAATCTGCGGTCCTTCCGGCTGTGGTAAAAGCACTCTCCTTAGGCATTTTAAGACGGTGCTGACTCCTCACGGCAAAAGAGAGGGCAGAATAGTTTTCAGACAAACTTCACTTGATGAAACAGCGGCGGAGTTTCAAAGCCGTGAAATTGGCTTTGTAGGGCAGTCGCCGGATAATCAGCTCGTCACCGATAAGGTGTGGCATGAGCTGGCGTTCGGCCTGGAAAGCCTCGGGGTGGATAGCGATACCATACGCCGAAAAACCGCTGAAGCGGCAGAGTTTTTTGGAATACAGCCTATTTTTGAAAAGAATGTAAGCGAGCTTTCGGGCGGTCAGAAGCAGCTACTGAATCTGGCTTCTGTGCTGGTAACAAAGCCGTCGGTTGTGGTCCTGGACGAGCCCACTGCCCAGCTTGACCCCATTGCGGCGTCGGAGTTTATTAGTATGCTTGTGAAAATTAACCGTGAGCTTGGAATAACGGTTATCATCACCGAGCACAGACTCGAGGAGGTAATTCCCGTAAGCAGCCGTCTGATTGCAATGGAGGGTGGTAGAATAATCTGTGACGATGTCCCACGCAAAGCCGCCAAGCTTTTAAAAGATGGCGGTATGTTTGCGGCGATGCCTGCGCCAATGCGAATCTGGTCTGCACTGTCAGATGGCGGCGATTGTCCCCTGACGGTGGGGGAGGGCAGAGTGTGGCTTGAAGGGTACGCACTTAATCACACTCCCACGCCGTTAAAGCGTGAATATACAAAAGATGTAGGCGAAACGGCGGTGGAGGTAAAAAACGCCTGGTTCAGATACGACAAAAACGGGGAGGATATACTTAAAGGAGTATCCTTTAAAGCGGAAAAAGGGCGGCTGCTTGCAATAATCGGCGGGAATGGCGCCGGAAAAACCACGCTGCTTTCTCTGCTTTGCGGGATTAATTTTCCATACCGTGGAAAAGTCATCATCAACGGTGAGAATATCCGGGAGGTTAAAAATCTAAGCGGCAATATTGTGGGAGCAGTCCCCCAGAATCCCGAAGCTTTGTTTGTTAAGAAAACCTTGCAGGAGGATTTGACTGAAATGCTTGACGGCAAAAAGCTGTCGGCAGCCGAAAAAGCCGGGGCAGTGGCAGCCGTCATGAAGCTTTGCGGAATCGAGGGGCTTTGCTTACGTCATCCTTTTGACCTTTCCGGCGGCGAGCGGCAGAAGGCGGCTCTTGCAAAGGTTTTGTTGTGCGACCCTCAGATACTGTTGCTGGACGAGCCTACAAAGGGGCTTGACGCTGATTTTAAGCATACCTTTGCCGCAATCCTTAAAGCCTTGTGTCTTAAAGGCAAGACCATAATAATGGTTAGCCATGATATTGAATTCTGCGCCGAGTACGCCGACAGCTGCGTTATGCTGTTTAACGGCAGTGCGGCGGCAGAGGGCAGACCGTCTGATTTCTTTGCGGAAAATATGTTTTACACCACCTCCGCAAGCCGCATGGCAGGAGGCATAGTAAAAGGCGCGGTTACGGTAAACGACGTTATAACTGCATTCGGCGGCAAAGCGGAGGAAATTAAGCCCATAGATATGCCCCCTGTTGCCAATCTGAAGCTTCCCTACCGTCAGGAGCAGTCGCCTGTGCCAAGTAAACGGGGTAAAATGTCCCTTGGACGTAAAATTCTGATTTCCATGGCTGTTGTGCTTTTCGCAGTATCGGCAGGTTTAAGCTTAGGATTGATAAATACGCCTGTTAATGCACTGCTTGGAATAAGACCTGAATATATTCTGCTTGTAATAAGCGTAATTCTCCTTGGAATGGCATTTGTAAAAAAGCCGGATTACAAAACATATGACACCCCTCCCGCTAAAAAGCGGCAGCTGAAAAAGCGTACCATAGCCGCTGCGGCAATGATTCTCCTGGCAATTCCTGTGACGGTGTTTGTGGGGGTTTATTATCTTGACGATAAAAAATATCTGTTTATCTCACTGCTGGTAATGCTTGAATGTATGCTGCCATTCTTTATGATTTTTGAGGGCAGAAAGCCAATGGCGAGAGAGCTTGTTATAATCTCTGCCCTGTGTGGACTGGCAGTTGCGGGCAGGGCGGCATTTTATATGTTCCCCCAGTTTAAGCCGGTGCTTGCGCTGATGATAATCTCGGGAGTAGCCTTCGGCGGCGAAACAGGCTTTCTTGTAGGCGCAGTGACAATGCTTGTATCCAATATGTTTTTTCAACAGGGACCATGGACTCCCTGGCAGATGTTTGCAATGGGCATAATCGGATTTTTATCTGGAATATTGTTTCGCAAGGGATTTCTGCGGCGTGACCGCATTCCATTGAGCATATTCGGATTTCTCTCCGCCGTGATAATCTATGGAGGAATAATGAACCCATCCTCAGCGATAATTGCAGGGACAGAGCTTAACCGATATGTGCTTGCATCATATTATGCTGTGGGGCTTCCCATGGATATTGTCCACGGTCTGGCTACGGCGGTGTTTTTGTTTATAGGCGCAGAGCCTATGCTTGACAGACTTGACAGAGTAAAGGTTAAATACGGATTGGCGGAGTAGCTGTCGGAAATAATCAACGGTTGATTGTATGTTTCTGCAAATTATAGGCTGGGATTTTTTTAAGGACTTTTATTTCAATAAATTTCTTTTTTATTTCAGTTTTAAAAGCTCGTTTTCGGTGCAAATTATAATTAAGCATTAAATGCAACGGAGGTGTAGATTTGCAGAGCAAAGCAGTCAAGATTTTTACATTATTTGCTGTAGGCGCCCTTATATACGGACTGATAGAAATATGGGCAAGGGGCTTCACCCACATAACAATGGGAGTATTAGGGGGAGCTTCAATGGTTGTGATACATCTTTTGAATGACGAGCGGCGACAGGGCATGAACTATTTCCTGCAGATTTCAATAGCGGCGTTTTTTATAACGGCAATTGAATTTCTGGCAGGGGAGATTCTAAACAAATATCTTCAAATGAACATCTGGGATTATTCCGACATTCCCCTAAACTTTGACGGACAGATTTGTCTGCCGTTTGTTTTTTTGTGGGTTATACTTTCCGCCGTAGGAACAGCCCTTGACGATTTAATACGCTGGAGAATGTTTAAAGAACCCAGGAATTTCAGCTACCTGAAAAGCGAACCCCCTTTAAGCGTCGATGCAAATTAGAAAAACGATACCGCACAATGCTGTAAGCAAACCGTGTGCGGTATCGTTTGTTTTTATACAAGTCCTTAGTTTAAATCAACGCTTCGGCGATTTTCAGGTCATAAGGCGTAGTAATTTTAATGTTGCTTACATCACCCTCAACAATCGAAACGGGTATACCTGCGCCGTTAAACACTCCGCAGGCGTCGGTAAGAGAGCTTTTTTGCTTTTCAGTAAGCCTTGAGTATGCGTCAATAAAAGTCTTTATATTAAAGCTTTGAGGTGTCTGAGCATGATAAAGACAGTTGCGGTCAAGGGTTTTTTCGGTTTCCGTTCCATTTTCGCTGTATAAAATCGTATCCGTTGCCTTAACAGCGGTAGTGCAAGGTTTGCCTGACAGCGCCGTTTGGATGTTACCGTTTATTATTTTATCTGTTACAAAGGGTCTTACGGCGTCGTGAGTGAGAATTATGTCGTCGGGGTTAATTCCGTAATCCTCCGAGATCTTTTCTATTATCCTCAGCACCGTGGAATTTCTGTCCTTGCCGCCTTTTATAATGCAGATACGTTCTTTCTGCTCAATATACTCATTGACAAGGCTTTCGGTATATCCTATCCGTTCACTGTGAACGCCCAGGTAAATTTTTTCAATGCGGCTGTCGGCAAGAAACTTTTCCACTGTCCATATAATTATCGGCTTGCCCTTAAGCTTTATAAACTGCTTTGGAATGTCAAAGCCCATTCTGCTGCCGATTCCGCCTGCCGCTATTCCTGCAAAAATCATTTGTTACAAGACCACCCTTTACCCGAATATAAATCAAGGGCGGATATACCGCCCTTATATTTTGTATTACTGACCGTATTTTTTCAGCAGCGCAGCGATTTTCTGATGAGGATCGATAATATTTGATATGGAAAGATCATGATTGAGGGAAGCGATAAAATAAGAAATATACTTAGCGCAGTCAACCTCATGGAACCACGTTCTCTGCAGAAGCTGAGGAGTGCGATAGGTAAGGTTTGTGCCGAAAACTCCGTCGATAATTCCGTCGGCATATGCCTTGTCAAAGCTGTCAAGCCCGTTGGTGAAAATAGCGTAGGTAGCATAAGCAAAAATTCTCTTGGCTTTACGCTTTTTCAGCTCAACCGCAACCTCCAGCATCGACTCGCCCGAGGAGATAATGTCGTCAGCAACAAAAACGTCCTTGCCTGTCAGATCGTTACCGAGATATTCGTGAGCCACAATCGGATTTCTTCCGTCGATTACAATCGAATAGTCACGACGCTTATAGAACATTCCCAGGTCAACGCCCAGTACCGAAGCGTAATACATATTTCTGTTGATAGCGCCTTCGTCGGGGGAAACAATCATAAAATGATCCTTGTCGATAACAAAGTTATCTATGCTCTTGAACATTGCTTTCAGAACCTGATATGAGGGAATGATATTGTCAAAGCCCATAAGCGGCACTGCATTCTGCACTCTCGGATCGTGAGCGTCAAAGGTAAGTATATTCTCAACACCCATAGCCTCCAGCTCCTGAAGAGCAACGGCACAGTCGAGGGACTCGCGATAGTTTCTTCTGTGCTGACGTCCGCCGTAAAGAGAAGGCATAATAACGTTTATTCTGTGAGCCTTTCCGCTTGCCGCCTGAATTATTCTCTTGAGGTCCTGATAATGGTCGTCGGGCGACATGGCATTTTTCTTGCCGAAATAATTGTAGGTACAGCTATAGTTGCCCACATCGCAAAGAATGAACAGGTCGTTTCCTCTTACAGTGGATCTTATCAGACCTTTTCCATCGCCGGAGGAAAATCTCGGACAGTCTGTTTCAATAAGATAATTGTCATTTGCCATGCCCTGGTCTTTTCCCCATTTAACAAGATAATCGTTGATTTTTTTGCCCAGCTCCTGTGTGCCGTTCATTGAAATAAGACCGAGGGGCGCAACTCTTGTCTGAGTGTCGAACAAAATTTTTTTTGTGTTTGAGCTTTCCATTCCAAGATCCTCCGTTTTCTGTTTTATTTTGAGCCGCCTTATAAGCCTTTGATACGTTTTAAGCAACCTATGTAATTACAAAGCGTAAATAATCATGCCATACCCGGCAAGAAAATACTCTGCCGCACGCAATTTTCACACCGCAAAAAACGATAACCGACTATGAAAGACGACTGAGGCAAACAGCCTTTACGCACTTCTACTATTTTATTATACTTTATTCGATTCGTTTTTACAATACCTTCTACGAAATTTTATATTTATTTATATTATTACACAAAATCATCCTCACAATTTTTAAAGCTTTTATACAACAATGTTTATTAAAACGTTTCCATCATTCAACTTTTATCTATAAAATGTTGGCTGTCCGAAAGTTGATTTTATCCGGCGAGTATGCTATAATATCATTCAGACAGCGTCATGGGAGGAAAACAGATGGAAAATGTTATCAGGACAGTGCTTCCGCACAAATGCAGAATAATTGCCATGAGCGATATTCATACATACGACAATCTGCTTAAATCAGTACTTAAAAAAGCGGAATACAAGCCGGGTGAGGACTATCTGGTTATAGTAGGTGATATTCTCGAACACAGGGATAATAACTTAAGCACTATCCGCACTGTAATGAAGCTGTGTGAAAACGACAGAACTTTCTGCTTACTTGGAAACAATGATACTGCCGTTGTCAGAATGGCGTTTTCATATCCTTATGAACGATTTGCCGAAAAATTTTATTGGAAGGGCACAACTTACAATCAGATGGCTGAAAGCCTTGGCTTTGATTGGTGCAGTGAGGAAAACTGGCTTGATATACGCAGGGCGGTCCACGAAAAATATAAGCCGGAGCTTGATTTTATGAAAGCACGCCCAATTGCCTTGGACACTCAGGAGCATTTTTTTGTTCACGCAGGACTTGAAAACCGTCCCGACTGGGAGAATACTGACGATAATTATGCAATAACAGTCCCATGGTTTTTCACAAAAGAAAACCCAACGGACAAATGGCTTGTTGTAGGTCATTTTCCCGTGTATAATTTTAAGGAGAGCAACTGTACAAACCTGCCGATTTTTGATTATGACAAAAAGATAATTGACATTGACGGCGGACTCGGCATAAAGCCTGCATGTCAGCTTAACGCTCTGATAATAAATAAGGACGGGAATAATTATACCTACAGCGTTGTCTGGGATACAGTGTTTGACAGAAAAACCGTAAAATCCGATTACCACAGCCTGCTTAATCCCGTTTATACCAACTGGAGCAATCAGGATATAGAAATACTAAGCACTGAAGAAGGTCTGGCATATGTTCGCGATAATGTAACCGGACAAAGCGGATATATCCCCGAAAGCCGTATATATGACAGCAAGGGAGTTAAGTCGGTATATGATTTTCTTTCGGCGTTTTTGTCGGTTAAAAAGGGTGAGAGTGTTTTTTATGTTGAAGAACGAAACGGGTATGCCAAGATAATAACCGACAACGGTAAGGTCGGATGGATACCGAAAAAATGTTTAGAGGAGTGATTGAAATGAATTTAACCCCATTTTTCAAAGGCATAATTGACTCGGACGACCAGGCCGTAGTTATTTGCAATACTAAGCATGAAATTATATATATGAACCCTGCGGCGGTTAAAAGATACGAAAAATTCGGAGGCGCACAGCTTGTGGGCAAAAGCGTGCTTGACTGTCATAACCCCCGATCGGTGGAAATCATCAGGCGCAATATTGAGATTATGACCAATGATAAAGGCGTAAACAAGATTTTTGAAGCCCACAGTACAAAAAACGGCGGAAACTATGACATCTACACCACCGCAATCCGCAATGAGGACGGCGAACTGATAGGCTATTACGAAAAATTCGAGGATAAGAATCTGTACTTATCCGAAAAAGACTGATGGTGATGTCCACGCTTTGGAGAAATAATCAAGTTATATAGCATAAAAAACAGGAAAGGAGCGCTGCTCTTTATTGAGCAGAGTGGTAAAATGTATACGTTACTTAAACAAGAGGGAAGAGCCAGAAGAGGAGAATTTAAGACTGTCCACGGAACTATACAGACTCCGGTGTTTATGAACGTGGGAACTGCCGCCGCAATAAAGGGAGGAATCTCCTCCGTGGATTTGGCGCAGCAGCTTAAATGTCAGGTGGAGCTTTGCAATACCTATCATCTTCATGTGCGCCCCGGGGACGAGATAATCTACAAAATGGGCGGACTTCATAAGTTTATGAACTGGCACAAGCCTATTCTTACCGACAGCGGCGGTTTTCAGGTATTTTCCTTGGCCAAGCTGCGTAGGATTAAAGAGGAAGGCGTGTATTTCAACTCTCATGTGGACGGAAGAAAGATTTTCATGGGCCCCGAGGAAAGTATGCGGATACAGTCAAACCTGGCTTCAACAATAGCCATGGCATTTGACGAATGTGTTGAAAATCCCGCTACTCATGAATATTCCAAAGCATCCTGCGAGCGTACCGCAAGATGGCTTGTGAGATGCAAAAATGAGATGAAACGTCTGAATTCTCTTGATTCTACCATAAATAAACATCAGCTGCTTTTCGGCATAAATCAGGGCTGCACCTTTGACGATTTGCGTATCGAGCATATGAAGGTGATACGCGAGCTTGATTTGGACGGTTACGCTATAGGCGGACTGGCGGTAGGTGAGCCTACGGAGGTAATGTATCATATAATCGAGCAGGTGGAGCCGTTTATGCCTGTGAATAAGCCAAGGTATCTTATGGGAGTGGGCACTCCGTCCAATATTATAGAAGCGGTTTATCGGGGCGTTGATTTCTTCGACTGCGTAATGCCCAGCCGAAACGCAAGGCATGCAACTATATTCACCTGGAACGGAATAATGCATGCCAACAACAAACGTTACGAGCTTGACGACCGTCCTCTTGATACTGAGTGCGACTGTCCTACCTGTCGGAATTTTTCAAGAGCCTACATACGTCATCTTTTTAAGGCGAATGAACAGCTTGCAGGACGGCTTGCGGTTATGCATAACCTCTATTTTTACAACACACTTATGGAAAGAATCCGTGACGCTCTTGACGAGGGCAGATTTGAAGAATTCAGAAATAAATATTCCAGCCTTCTTGAATCCCGACTTGAGGATTAAGAAGCCGCTCGCTGCGGCAGATTTGTGCGAATGTGCGCAAGTCTGCCGTTGTTGATTATCGGCGTTATGAAAGGCTTGATGTAATGGATAGGTTTGAAATTTTTCTTATTGCTTTGGGACTGTCAATGGACGCCTTTGCGGTGTCGGTAACCAACGGTATGTGGGTGAAAAAAGCTGCTCTGGTATATTCTCTGATGTGCGGACTGTGCTTCGGGCTTTTTCAGGGAGCAATGCCTGCAATAGGATATGCGTTTGGGAGCGGATTTGAAAAGTGGATTTCGGTGTTTGACCACTGGATAGCCCTGATTCTACTGCTGTTTATCGGAGGCAGAATGATAGCCGAAAGTATAAAACACAAAGAACCGGACGAAAGTATAGTTATGTTAACTCTTCCGCTTCTGATTGTTCAGGGGCTTGCCACAAGCATAGACGCACTCGCCGTAGGCGTAAGCTTTGCGGCGCTTTCGGTGAACATTGTCAGCACTTCTGCTATAATTTGCTCGGTTACTTTTGTTATCAGCTGCATGGGAGTGTTTATAGGCAGAAAATTCGGCGGCAGGCTTAACAACAAAGCCGAAATTGCGGGGGGAATAATACTTATTGCAATCGGATTAAAAATATTTACAGAGCATATGTTTTTCTGACAGGCTGAAATGTAAAATCGTGCGGTACGAATTAATAATTAACATCTTAAATTGTTCATAATTAAGACATAAATATATGCTATTATAATAATCGTGGTTTTTTGGACAAGTGTATAAAAAACTGTCATGTGTATAAAATTTCAGAATGTTGGGAATAATAAAATGAAATCATTGATTATATTTGATCTTGACGGAACGCTGATAAATTCTATTTATGATCTGGCGGACGCCGTAAACTCCGCACTTGCTCAGCTTGGTTACCCCGGGCATGAGGTTGAGAAATATTATCATTTCGTGGGAAACGGCACCTTAAAGCTGTGCGAAAGGGCGCTGCCTGAGGATAGAAGAAGCAGCGAGGAGATAATGCGGCTTCATTCATTGTTTTCGGAGAAGTATGAAAAATGCTGTCTTGACAAAACCAAGCCCTATGAGGGAATTGTGCAGCTGCTTGAGAAGCTGAAAGCTATGGGCGTTAAATGCGCCGTCGCTTCCAACAAAACCGACGTGTTTGTAAAGCATATTGTAAACTCCCTGTTTGGTGAGGGCGTTTTTGATTATATTCAAGGAAAAACCGAAACGGTTCCCGCAAAGCCCGATCCTCAGATACTTGATACAATAATAGGGTGTTTCGGTATCTGCAAAAGCAGCTGCGTAATGGCAGGGGATTCTGACGTTGACATTTTAACTGCAAAACGGTGCGGCATAGAATCAATAGGCTGCGCATGGGGTTTCAGAGGAGTGCAGGAGCTTTCCGACGCAGGCGCAGAGCATATTGCCTACAAGCCGGAGGATATTCTGAAATACATATCCCATCCCGATAAAAATAAGACGGCTGAGGTTTGTACGTCCTGAGAGAATAAGCTTTGTTACATAAAAATTCCCCGCCTAAGCCTGAGGAGTTTTTGTGTTATTATATAAAATCCGTAACAGGCCTTAACGCTGTGTGGATCAATAAGAAAAAATGGAGGACTTTTTAGCGATGAAGGATTTTTACAAGAGATTTGTCAAGGAAGAGCTTGACGATAAGGGAAGGCTGTTGAAGTTTGAGCTTGATTTAAAGGACAACTTTAACTTTGCCTATGACGTTATAGACGAGATAGCGAAAATCGAGCCTGATAAGCTGGCGATTTATTGGGTGAACGAAAACGGCGAAGAACATAAGTTTACTTTTAAGGACCTGTCTGAAAAGAGCAATCAGGTAGCCAACATGATGCTTGCCTACGGCGTTAAAAAAGGCGATATGGTTATGGCAGTACTTAAAAGGCATTATGAGTTCTGGTTCCTTGCCTACGGTCTTATGAAGATAGGCGCAATTCTGGTTCCTGCTACCTGTCAGCTTAAAAAGAAGGATTACGTTTATCGCTTTGACGCCGCCGAGATTAGTTATATCGTGGCTACCGCTGAGGACGACGTTCCTGCCGAAGTTGATGCCGCTCTTGAGGAATACGGCGGAATGAAGCGTAAGTTTCTCACTCACGGCGAGAAAAGCGGCTGGATAGATTTCCTTACCGAAATGAATAAATACCCCACGGTTTTTGAGCGAATGGACACTAATGTTGACGAGTCAATGCTGATGTATTTCAGCTCCGGCACTACCGGCTATCCCAAGATGGTGCTTCACAGACATTCCCTTGCCGCAGCCCATATTATAACTGCAAAGCACTGGCATCACCTTGATGAAAATTCCCTTCACCTTACCGTGTCGGAAACCGGCTGGGCAAAATGTGCTTGGGGAAAAATGTTCGGACAGTTTGCCTGCGGCGCAACCACCTTTATTTATGATTTTGACAGATTTGTTCCGGCAAATGTCCTCAAGGTAATTCAGGATTACAAGATAACCTCATTCTGTGCGCCTCCTACTATGTACAGATTTTTTATCAAAGAGGGTCTGGAGCATTACGACCTTTCATCTCTGAAATACAGCTGTATTGCCGGCGAGGCGTTAAATCCCGAGGTGTATAACAAGTGGTATGAGTATACCGGACTTAAGCTCATGGAGGGCTTTGGTCAGACGGAAACTGCGGTGCTTGTAGGAAATCTATACGGAACCGAGCCTAAGCCGGGGTCTATGGGAAAGCCTACTCCTCTTTACAAGGTAGGAATCGTAGATAAAAAGGGAAATCCCGTAAAGGTGGGAGAAACCGGAGAAATTGTGGTTTACGCCGAAAGAGGAAAGCATCAGGGCTTGTTTGTAAAGTATTACCGTAATGCGGTTGAAACGGACAAGGCATGGAGATTCGACATATATCATACCGGCGATACCGCTTATATGGACGAGGACGGTTACTACTGGTATGTGGGAAGAACCGACGATCTTATAAAGGCGTCGGGTTACCGTATCGGACCATTTGAAATTGAGAGTATCCTTATGGAGCATCCGTCGGTGCTGGAATGTGCTATTACCGCCGCAGACGACCCTATCAGAGGAAAGGTTGTAAAGGCGACTATAGTTCTCACCAAGGAATACAAGGACAAAGCAGGGGACGCACTTGTAAAGGAGCTTCAAAACTATGTAAAGAAGTCCACCGCTCCCTATAAGTATCCCAGAATTATTGAATTTGTGGACGAGCTTCCAAAAACCATCAGCGGAAAAATCAGGCGTGTGGAAATACGTGAGAACGACGCAAAGAAAAACAGATAAAACCTTCGGGGACTGGCAGTTTCAGTCCCCGTTTTTTATAATATACACGCTTTGACATAAAAAGCTATATTGAAAGCCTGACAAGAGGAAAGAATGTAGTCGATAATTGTAAATTTTCTATTAATCGCTCTTGCATTGTAAAATCAATTGTGATATAATTACATTAAACACAGTGACCAAGAGAGTAGGCATATTCATCAGGTTTTCAGAGAGAAGCCGCAGCGTTTGCGTCTGAAAGCGGCTTTAAATCGGAGTATACCGAAGTTCACTTGCGAGTGGTTCCGCCGAAGTTTTTTATTGTAAGCGGAAACGTAGAAGTCTGCGTTAAAGATGCGGGAGTGTTGGCTCTTTTGACTAATAGGTGGTATAGCAAGCATAGTCTTGTCCTGATTAGCTCGGGATAAGGCTTTTTTTATTAATTATCGGGAGGAATCTTGAATGAAAGAACAGTTGAAAAACATTGAAGCTCGGGCTAAGGAAGAGCTTTCAAAGGTTTCAGACCCCAGGCAGCTTGAAGAGCTGAGGGTTAAGTTTCTTGGAAAAAAAGGTGAAATAACGGCGATTTTAAAGCAGATGGGTAAGCTTTCCGCTGAGGAAAGACCTGTAATCGGTCAGCTGGCAAACTCAGTAAGAGCAGATATTGAAAGCGCAATTTCCGAAAAGCAGGCGCAGCTTAAGTCTGTTATGGCTGAGAAAAGGCTCAAGGCTGAAACTATAGATGTAACCCTGCCGGGAAAGACTCCGAAAATCGGCAGACCTCATCCCCTTAACGCCGTGTTGGCAGAGGTTGAGGACGTATTTTTGGGCATGGGATTTGATATTGTGGAAGGTCCCGAGGTTGAAACCGACTACTATTGCTTTGAGGCGCTGAATATGCCCAAGCATCACCCTGCCAGAGATACACAGGATACATTCTACATCAACGAAAACGTGCTTCTGAGAACCCAGACCTCCAGCGTGCAGATAAGGGCTATGGAGAATATGAAGCCGCCTATCAGAATAATCTCCCCCGGCAGAGTTTACCGCTCGGACGCTGTGGACGCCACTCACTCTCCGCTGTTTCATCAGATAGAGGGTCTGGTAATTGACAAGGGCGTTACAATGGCTGATCTGAAGGGCACTCTTGAGCTGCTTATGAAGCGTCTTTACGGCGACGAGGCAAAAATCAGACTGCGTCCTCACCATTTCCCATATACAGAACCGTCCGCAGAGGTTGACCTGATGTGCTTTAACTGTCACGGCGAAGGCTGCTCAATGTGCAAGCAGGAAGGCTGGGTTGAGCTGCTGGGTTCGGGAATGGTTCACCCCAAGGTGTTGGAGGGCTGCGGAATAGACCCCGAGGTTTACAGCGGCTTTGCCTTCGGCATCGGTCTTGAAAGACTTACGATGGGAAGATACAGCATTAACGATATGCGTCTGCTGTATGAGAACGATATGAGATTTCTTGAGCAGTTCTGATTTAATAGGAGGTTATACTAATGGATTTGTCAATGAGATGGCTGGCAGATTATGTTGACTGCGGCTGTGATATAAAGGACTTTGTCGCCGGAATGACAATGTCAGGCTCAAAGGTTGAATGCTATGAGCAGGAGGGCGACTATCTTTCAAATGTGGTTGTAGGAAGAGTTGAGGAAATAGAGCGTCACCCCGATTCAGACCATATGTTTACCTGTCAGGTGAATGTGGGAGAGGAGGAGGAGCTTGTTCAGATTGTAACAGGCGCTCAGAATGTAAACAAGGGGGATTATGTTCCAGTTGCAAAGCATAAATCTACCGTGCTCCACGAGGGCAAGCCGGTCAAAATCACAAAGGGCAAGCTGAGGGGCGTTGCATCAAACGGAATGCTTTGCTCTTTAAGCGAGCTGGGACTTACCACCCATGATTTTCCTTACGCTATTGAGGACGGAATCTTCATTTTGGGCGACGACTGCGATAAAACCCTGGGTATGGATATAAGAGAAGCCATAGGTTTCAACGATACCAAGGTTGAGTTTGAAATAACCTCAAACCGTCCCGATTGTATGTCCGTAATCGGACTTGCAAGAGAAGCTCATGCTACCTTCAATGTGCCTTTTACCGTTAAGGAGCCGACTTTCAAGGGAATCGACGGAAATGTCAGGGATTATCTTAAAGTCAAGATTCACAATACCGATTTATGCAAAAGATATATCGGCGCGATTGTTAAGAACGTAAAAATTGAACCTTCCCCCCGTTGGATGAGAGAAAGACTTCGTGCCTGCGGAGTACGTCCAATAAACAATCTTGTGGACATTACAAACTTTGTAATGCTTGAATACGGCAGACCAATGCATGCTTTTGATTTAAGATATGTTGAGGGCGGTGAGATTAACGTAAGAAACGCTAAAGCCGGAGAAAAAATAACTACCCTCGACGGCGTTGAAAGAGAGCTTTCGGAGGAGATGCTTGTTATCGCCGACGCAGTAAAACCTGTGGCAGTAGCCGGCGTTATGGGCGGCGAGTACAGCGGAATAATGGACGACACCAATACCGTGGTATTTGAATCTGCCTGCTTTGACGGAGCGTCTGTAAGAACCACCGCTAAAAAGCTGGGAATGAGAACCGACGCTTCCTCAAGATACGAAAAGGGTCTTGACCCTCACGAGTGTTACGAGGCGTTGATGAGAGCCTGTCAGCTGGTAGAAGAGCTTGGCGCAGGCGAGGTAATAAATACCCTTGCGGAAGAGAACTATCAGGACGAAACTCCTAAGTCGGTTGAGTTTGACCCTAAGTGGATAAACGGATTCCTGGGCGCTGACATTCCAGAGGAGGATATGAAGGAATATCTCACAAGACTGGGCTTCAGGCTTGAAAACGGCAGGGTAATCGCTCCCTGGTACAGAATAGATATTGAATGCAAGGCTGATATAGCCGAGGAGGTAGCACGTATTTACGGCTATAACAACCTTCCCAGCACTATTATAAGAGGCGTGGCTCAGGCTAAGAGAACCTCCAAGCAGAATTTTGAGCGTTCCATCAAAAATGCAGTGCTCGCCTCCGGGCTTAACGAAGTTACCACCTTCTCATTTATTTCGCCTAAGTATTTTGATAAAATCAAGCTTCCTGCCGATTCCAAGCTGAGAAATACTGTTACAATAACAAATCCTCTTGGTGAGGACACCGGCGTTATGAGAACCACGATTATTCCCTCAATCTGCGAGGTGCTGGCAAGAAACTATAGCTACCGAAATCCCGAGTGTCATATATTTGAAATGGGCAACGAGTATATTCCCGTTGAGGGCGAGGTTCTCCCTATTGAGCCGTTAAGACTGGGTATAGGCGTTTACGATACAACCGAAGCTTTTGATTTCTACAACCTCAAGGGCATTGTTGAAGCGGTTATGGAAAAGGCAGGCGTTAAGGAATACGAGTTTGCCAGACCTTCCGAGGATTGTTCATTTGATGAGCGTCACGCTTTCCACCCCGGCAGATGTGCAGTTGTAAAGGCAGGGGGCGAGGAAATCGCTATCTTCGGCGAGCTTCATCCCGATGTGCTTGAAAACTACGGAATTGATACAAGAGCCTATGCAGGAAAGATTAATATGAACGAGCTGATGAAGCTGTCCTCATCAGAAAAGACATACAAGCCGCTGCCCAAGTTCCCGGCAACCACCAGAGATATTTCGGTAGTATGCGACCAGCAGCTTCCCGTTGCAGAAATTGAAAAGACCATCAGGTCTGCCGCAGGTCAGATACTTGAAAAAGTGTCGCTGTTTGACGTTTACACCGGCGAGCAGATAGAGAGCGGCAAGAAGTCGGTTTCCTACTCTCTGTCAATGCGTTCCCATGAGGGAACCCTCACCGACGAGCAGGCGGACAACGCTATGAACAAGATTGTCAAGGCTTTGGAGGAAACAGGGGTTTACAGAAGATAAACAGTGAAATATTGCTATGCCGCAGCCACAAAATTTGCTGCGGCATAAAACTTTATTCAACAAGTTTATGCAAATTCAATAAATTTGAAAAAAGTACTTGTTATTTCTCAAGTAATAGGTTATAATAATATATGTAGAATGTTAGGTGTACAAATTTTAACGGAGGAGTTGAGCTTATGCACGAACAAACTATGGAATTTTCAGTAGTAAAGGACAAAGAAACAGAGCTGAAAAGAACTTTGACAATTATTTATGACGCACTGAAGGAAAAAGGCTATAACCCTATTAATCAGATTGTGGGATATATCCTTTCCGAGGATCCGACATACATAACAACATATAACAATGCAAGAAGCTTGATTCGTCACATTGACAGAGACGAGCTTTTGCAGGCTCTGGTAAAGTCATATTTACAGGCGTAAGAAAAAAGCGGAATGACGCAGTTCATTCCGCTTTTTGTATAAATCGAACAAAAAACTATTGCCAATTGTGAATTTATGAGTTATAATTAAATATGTAGTTTTCCGCAAGGCGCTTTAAAAGTCCTGTGGGATTCGGAATTTTAAATGTTGGGAGAATGATTATGAAAATAATGGACACAATCGGTTTTGTCGAAGGCTTTGACAAGGAAGTCGGAGAGGCTATGAATGCTGAGCTTGCCCGCGAGAGAAGAAATCTTGAGCTTATCGCCAGCGAAAACATCGTTTCACCTGCCGTTATGGCGGCTATGGGCACAGCGCTTACCAACAAGTACGCCGAAGGTTATCCCGGAAAAAGATACTACGGCGGCTGCGAGTGCGTGGATATTGTTGAAAATATCGCCATTGAAAGAGCCTGCAAGCTGTTTGGCTGCAAGTTTGCAAACGTTCAGCCCCATTCGGGAGCACAGGCTAATTTGGCAGTTTATTTTGCTTTGTGCGATGTGGGAGATACGATTCTTGGCATGAGCCTTGCTCACGGCGGTCACCTTACTCACGGTTCGCCTGTAAATATGTCCGGAAAGAACTATAATTTTGTATCATACGGTCTGGACGAAAACGGTTTTCTTGATTATGATGAGCTTGAAAAGCTTGCTAAGGAGCATAAACCGAAGCTTATAGTTGCCGGCGCTTCCGCTTATCCAAGAGTTATTGATTTTGAAAGAATTTCTAAGATTGCAAAGAGCACAGGCTCGCTGTTTATGGTTGACATGGCTCACATTGCCGGCCTTGTTGCAGGCGGTCAGCATCCTTCTCCTATCCCTTATGCCGATGTTGTCACCACTACCACCCATAAAACCTTGAGAGGTCCCAGAGGCGGCATGATTCTTACAAACAACGAGGAGCTTGCCAAGAAGTTTAACAAGGCAGTTTTCCCCGGCACACAGGGCGGACCTCTTATGCACGTTATCGCTTCAAAGGCGGTATGCTTCGGCGAGGCGCTGAAGCCTGAGTTCAAAGAGTATGCAGAGCAAGTTGTAAAGAACGCTCAGGCGCTTGCTAAGGGACTTGTAAGCCGCGGCTTCAATCTGGTTTCCGGCGGCACTGACAATCATCTTATGCTGGTAGACCTCCAGCCGTTTAACATTACCGGCAAGGACCTTGAAAAGAAGCTGGACGAGGTTTATATCACAGTAAACAAGAACGCTATTCCCAACGACCCGCAAAGCCCGTTTATAACCAGCGGCGTCAGAATCGGAACTCCTGCCGTTACGACGAGAGGTCTTAAGGAAGATGACATGGAGAAAATCGCTGAGTGCATTTACCTTACAGCTACCGATTTTGAAAACAAGGCTGACGAAATCAGGGAGGTTGTAACGGGTATCTGCAATAAATATCCTCTTTATGAGTAATTATATTTTTTAATTGTAACTAAAAAATCGGCTTTGCCAGAGTGCAAGCCGATTTTTGTTATATGTTTATTCCGAGAGAACTTTAAAAACCTTAAGTCAAGCATCTTTAAGCAGGTCGCTCATTGCGTAAAGTCCGGCAGGCTTGCCTTTAAGGAACATAGCAGCATTTACCGAGCCTACTGCAAACACCGACTTTGAGTGAGCCTCATGCTTGAGGGTGATAACCTCGTCCCGTCCGGCGAAGATAATTTCATGCTCGCCTACAATAGTGCCGCCCCTGATAGCGTGCATACCAATTTCGTTTTTGGTTCTCTTGGCTCTTACGGAATGTCTGTCATAGACATAGTTGTATTTGTTGCCTGCCTCAGCATTGATAGCCTCGCCCAGCATGATGGCAGTGCCGCTGGGAGCGTCAATTTTCTGATTGTGGTGCTTTTCCACAATTTCGATGTCAAACTGGTCCCCCAGAACCTTAACGGCTCTCTTTGCAAGATCAGCCAGCAGATTTATACCCAGCGACATATTGAAGGTGAAGAAAATCGGGATGCTCTCGGCAGCCTTATGTATTTTTGAAATCTGCTCCTGAGAATAGCCTGTTGTGGCAATTACAGCGGCAACTCCGTTTGTAAGGCAGTACTCCAGCAAATCGTCAAGCAGGGAAGGGTGAGAGAAGTCTATAATAACGTCAGGCTTGCTTTCAAGCTTTGATATTTTGTTGTAAACAGGGAAGTCGCCGTAGCTTTCGCCTACCTTATCTACTCCTGAAACAACACGGCAGTCATTGCGGGCGGATATGATGTCGTAAATTACTCTTCCCATTTTTCCGCAGGCGCCGCAGATAGTTATATCAGTCATTTTATAACATTCCTTTCTAAAGCTACAGGGCGAAGCTGCTGTTCGCCCTGTTTAACATTTACTTGATAAGTCCCGCAGCCTTCATGGAGTCGGAAAGCTGCTTTTTCTTTGCTTCACTCATTTCTACAAGAGGAAGTCTGCAAGGACCTGCGTTAAAGCCCATAAGATTAAGAGCTTCTTTAACAGGAATAGGATTTACATCGCAGAACAAATCCTTTGTAAAGTCGTGAATCTTAAATGCAATAGCCCTTGCTTCGTCGTATTTGTTTTCAAGACAAAGCCTGCATATTTCGTGAGTTTCAGCAGGCATACAGTTTGAAAGCACCGAAATTACGCCCTTTCCGCCCAGAGCCATTATAGGTATAATCTGATCGTCGTTGCCGGAATAAATGTGGAGCGAATCACCGCACATTGCAGCAATTGAGGCAATCTGGCTTATATTTCCGCTGGCTTCCTTAACGGCTACAATATTCTCAACCTTTGCAAGCTCAGCGCAGGTTTCGGGAGTGATATTCACACCCGTCCTTGAGGGCACATTGTACATGATAATGGGAAGGGAAACCGCATTGGCAATCTCGGCATAGTGACGAACCAGTCCTGCCTGTGAGGTTTTGTTGTAATAAGGTGTAACCACCAGCAAAGCGTCTGCTCCCAGCTGTTCAGCTGTTTTTGAGAGATTAACCGCATACTCGGTGTGGTTAGAGCCTGTGCCTGCAATAACGGGAACTCTCTTAGCAGTCTTTTCAACGGCGTATCTGATGCACTCAATATGTTCATCGTCGGTCATGGTTGAGCTTTCGCCTGTTGTTCCGCAGATGATAATGGCATCTGTGCCGTTTTCAATGTTGAAATCAATAAGACGACCCAGCTCGTCATAGTTAATGGAACCGTCGGCGTTCATAGGTGTTACGATAGCAACGCCTGCGCCTGTAAAGATAGTCTTTTTCATAAGCGAACTCCTTTCATAAAAGTTCTGTGATTGTCGGTGTCAGTCAAAATAACCCCTTGCAGCAAGAAGCTCAGCCAGCAAAACAGCTCCGCCTGCCGCTCCTCTCAGAGTGTTATGTGAAAGACATACAAATTTATAATCGTACTGCGAATCCTCACGCAGTCTGCCTATTGAAACAGCCATGCCGCCCTCAAGATCTCTGTCAAGCTTAGGCTGCGGTCTGTCGTCCTCAGTAAAGTAGTTGAGGAACTGCTTAGGAGCAGAGGGTAGCTCAAGCTCCTGAGGAACCCCCTTGAAATTCTTCCACGCTTCAAGTATTTCCTCCTTGGAAGGCATGTTTTCAAAGGATACAAACACTGCTGCAGTGTGACCGTCAGAAACGGGAACTCTTAAGCACTGTGTGGTAATGGATGGAGAAGTGGCGTCAACAATTTTATCTCCTTCAATATGTCCCCAAATTTTAAGAGGCTCTTTCTCTGATTTTTCTTCCTCGCCGCCGATGTAAGGAATAACGTTGTCCACAATTTCAGGGAAGGTCTCAAAGGTTTTGCCTGCGCCTGAAATTGCCTGATATGTGCAGGCAAGGGCTTTTGTTACCTTGTATTTGTCCATAAGGGGAGCAAGCGCGGGAACATAGCTCTGGAGGGAGCAGTTGGATTTAACAGCAATAAAGCCTTTCTTTGTGCCCAGACGCTTTCTCTGAGCGTTTATGATTTCAATGTGCTCGGGATTAACCTCGGGAATAACCATGGGAACGTCGTCGGTGTGACGGTGTGCCGAGTTGTTGGAAACTACGGGACATTCAGCCTTTGCGTATTTTTCCTCCAAAGCTCTGATTTCGTCCTTCTTCATGTCTACGGCGCAGAAAACAAAGTCAACCATTGAAGCTATCTTTTCAACGTCCTCCTCTGCGTTCATAACGGTAAGCTCGCCGATAGCCTCCGGCATAGGGTCTGAAAGCTTCCACTTTCCCGCAACTGCATCTTTAAGCTTCTTACCTGCTGAACGGGGAGAAGCGGCTACGCATACAACGTTAAACCACGGGTGTTTATCAAGAATGACAGAAAACCTCTGACCCACCATTCCTGTCGCGCCTATAATACCAACATTGAACTTTCTCATTGCAAAATCTCCTTTTTAAATTAATATGCCGCCATGTGCATTATCACTAAAAAATACGTTGATTTCGATGTAATTTTGCACAAAACATAAAAGTTAAACAAACAATAAAAAAACTGGTTGAAAACCAGCTCATCATACAATATAATTAGAATGTTGACATATTTTTAATCATATGCCGATAGCACTCCATCATAAGTAATGATGACAACCGGAGTTCTGTTAAAACTACAGTCAGCAGTCAGGTTTCCCAAGCCTGTGCTTCGGCAGTCGCACCTTTCACATTTAAGAAAAAGCCTCGGGAAGCCGTGATGTCACACATCTCAAAAATGCTACTGATTTTGACCGCACCTCTATCTGTTCTGTTTAATCATAACAAATAATATGCCGTATGTCAAGACTATTAGCAGAAAAAATATTAATTTTTTGTAAAACAAACGATTTTCAGCGGAGCAGTTGATTATTATGGAAAATCAAGCTGCTTTGACTGCATAAAGAAAACGGAGATTGAAATTATGCTGGATTTGAATAACATGAAAAAATCTGATTTCTACTACGACCTGCCCGAGGAGCTTATCGCTCAGACTCCCATAGAGCCGAGAAACGCCTCCCGCATGATGAAGATTGACCGCCAAAGCGGCGCAATCGAGCACAGCCATTTCTATAACTTATGTGATTACCTTAAAAAAGGTGATTTGCTGGTGCTTAACGACTCAAGGGTGCTGCCTGCCAGAATATACGGCGAAAAGGCTGATAACGGCACGTTTATTGAATTTCTGCTGCTGGAGCAGAAGGGCAACATGAAGTGGGAGATTCTCTGCCGCCCCGGTAAAAAAGCAAAGGCTGGAACAAAGTTTGTGTTCGGCGGCGGAAAGCTTTCGGCAGTTATAACCGACGTGTTGGAGGACGGCAACAGAATCGCCGAATTTCAGTGCGATGGAAGTTTTTTTGCCGCCCTTGACGAAATAGGTCAGATGCCTCTGCCGCCCTATATAAAGGAAAAGCTGAAAGACAAGGAGCGTTACCAGACGGTTTATTCCCATGAAATAGGCTCTTCCGCCGCCCCCACCGCAGGGCTTCACTTTACCAGAGAAATGCTTGCGGACATTGAATCTCGTGGGATAAATATTGCCTACGTTACCCTTCATGTGGGACTTGGCACCTTTCGCCCCGTTAAGGAGGAAAATGTCCTTGAACATAAGATGCACAGCGAGCATTATGAAATCCTCGAGCGTACCGCAAAGCTTATCAATGAAACAAAAGCAAACGGAGGACGTGTAATAGCAGTTGGCACCACATCATGCCGAACCCTTGAAAGCGTCTCCGCCTTTTACAATGGGATAAAGCCATGCGAGGGGTATACGGATATTTTCATTTATCCCGGATTTGAATTTAAGGTGCTTGACGGCCTTATAACCAATTTTCATCTTCCCGAAAGCACGCTGATAATGCTGGTATCGGCGTTTCTGGGATACGAAAACACCATGAACGCCTATAAAATCGCCGTTGAGGAAAAGTACAGATTTTTTTCCTTTGGAGATTGTATGCTTATCATATAAAAAAATGCAGGTAAGTTCAGTTGCTTACCTGCATTTTTTGCCGCCTTATTAAATTCCGCACTCGTCATAATCCTTCCACTTTTCATCGTGAGCCTTGTCGTCAAGATATTTGTAGACAAACAAAGCGGTAGAAGCTATAACCAGTAGTAATGTTCCCATAATTGCCCAAAACGATTTTTTCTGTGAGTAGTTTGACATAAAAAACATCCTTTCTTTTAAGCATATTTATTTCTTTAATTATACTACACACAGTCAAATATGTCAAATGAAATTTTCTGAATAAAAATGGAGAAATTCCTCTAAACACAGACCGCTTTTCTTGATGAACTCTGCCGCTTCGGAGCCCACGTATCTGTAATGCCACGGCTCGTAGTCATAGCCGGTGTAGTGCTCCTTCATTCTGGGATAGCGGAGAATAAACCCGTATTTGTGGGCATTTCGGCACAGCCAGCGGCCCTGTGGCGTTGTATAGAAATCATCCTCGGTATCAACCGCAGACGGTGTGGCAAAATCAACTGCAAGGCCGCAGTTGTGTTCGCTGTGACCTGATTTGGCAAGCGTTCGGGAGGTGTCGTTTACAGCATCGCTGTAACTCATACCCCGTCCCATTCTTTGTGATATGCTTTTTTCCCAGAGAAGCTGCTGATAGTCGCAGGAACGGTATGCAGACAGCACTTTTATTTTTATTCCGTCACGTTCGGCGTCCTTTAAAAGCAGGCGGCACTGTCTGCAAGCCTGACTTTCCAGTAGCTTGCCGCCCACCTCTTCAAGGGTTATAGTTTTTTCAAAGCCGTCGGGAACGGCGCTAAGTTTGTCAACAAGCATCAGATAATCCATAATATCGCCCATATGCGTTTTAAAGTGCGGCTGTCGGGCTGTCCTCCCTTTCATAAATTATTTCGGCTTTACCCATAAGTTATCCGATTATATTATATGTCTTAGCTCCCGTTTATGACATAGATACAAGCTTTTTTTCATATAATTTATTGAAATAAAAAGGAAAGGACAGGTTATATGAATTTGAAATCAATCTGTATAAGGGCATTGTGCGTTATCATGACAGTGGTTTTTATCCCGGTGGGAATCTGGGGCTGCGGAAGGGCTGCGCCTTATATTGAAAAGCTTGCTTCCGGCTCGGCAGGAATAACCATGGGGGATTACAACACTTTCAGATACAGCGGGGATTCTCTTTCATCGGCGGAGGACATAGTTAAAAGCGTATTCGAACCTGTTTCCGTTACAAGACAAAGCGCCTGGGATATTGACATGGCGCCTCAGGAGCTGGAAATTCCCAGCGAAAGCGGTGAAATTCCTGTGCCCAAACCCAGCGAGGAGGTTTTAAACGCTATTCCTTATCCCGAAAGTATGGAGAGCCACGACGGAGTTATTGAAAAGTACACCTATGGAGTATACAGCGGCGAGCAGTATTTTGACCTTGACGCAGGAGGACAGGTGAGAAACTGCACTGACGTTTCAAACGAGGACTTGTATGCCGAAAGCCTTAAAGATGTGGAATTTCAGCTTGACCCCGATAGCGATGAACCACAGATACTTATATACCACACCCACGCCACCGAAAGCTTTGAGCCATATTCAAGGGACTATTACGACAGCTCCTTTACCAGCAAGACCACGAATCCCGAAAAAAACATAGTTGCCGTTGGGGATAAAATCTGTGAGCAGCTTGATAAAGCGGGCATTAAATATATTCACGATACCCTTGTACACGATTATCCCAGCTACAACGGCTCATATCAGTCAAGCCGTGCCACAGTACAGGATATTTTGGAGGAGTATCCCTCTATAAAAATTGCCCTTGACATCCACCGTGACGGAATTGAAAGGGAGGACGGAACAAGGCTTGCTCCCGTAGCCGAAATAGACGGCAGGGAAGCGGCGCAGATAATGATAATTTCCGGCTGTGACGACGGCACAATGAATATGCCGAATTATATGCAGAATTTCAGGTTTGCGTCTCTTTTGCAGTCCACAATTGAAACAATGCACAGCGGCATAACAAGACCGGTGCTTTTCGATTACCGCTTTTACAATCAGGACCTGACCACAGGCTCTCTGCTTATCGAGGTGGGAAGTCACGGAAATTCCCTTGACCAGGTGCTTTACACAGGCGAACTGATAGGGGAGTCGCTGGTAGAGATATTCAACACCCTTTCATAATAAAAAACAGGCGTCCTTGGAATGTTCCCAAAGACCTGAGTCGTCAGGTCGGTATGAGCACACCGGGTACGCCTGTTTTATATATTCGCAAAATTATTTCATCAGATCTTCCGTTTCACCTATTAGCTCACCGAACAGCTTCAGAGCGTCTGCCACAGGCTTTGAAGAGGTCATAGCAACCCCTGCGCCTTTCAGCAGAGTAATAGGGTCTGCAGAGCATCCGCCGCTTAAAAATCCCAGATAATCCTTAACGGCAGGCTCGCCCTCCGTCAAAATACGCTGGGAAAGGGCTATTGCGGCAGCATATCCCGTCGCATACTGATAAACGTAATAGTTGTAATAGAAGTGGGGGATTCTTGCCCATTCAAGGTCAATTTCGTGGTCGATAACAACGTCGCTTCCGAAATAAAGCACATTAAGTTCTCTGTACAGCTTATTAAGACTTTCAGCGGTAAGTGTTTCACCCTGAGCCGTCAGCTCGTTGATTTTAAGCTCAAATTCGGCAAACATCGTCTGCCTGTACAGTGTAGTACGGAACTGCTCCAAGAAGTAATTAATAAGATAGGCCTTTTCCTTTTTGTCCTCGGTATTTTTCAGCAGATACTGCATAAGCAGCGCTTCGTTGCAGGTAGAGGCAACCTCAGCCACAAAGATAACATAATCGCTGTAGGCTATCGGCTGATTTTTGTTTGAAAGATATGAGTGTATTGCATGACCCATTTCGTGAGCCAGCGTAAACATACAGTTGAGGGTGTCCTTGTGGTTGAGCAGAACATAAGGGTGAACTCTCGCTCCTGCGGAATATGCGCCGCTGGTTTTGCCCTCATTCTCGTAAACGTCAATCCACCGCTCGTTAAAACCTTTTTTCAGAATGGACAGATAATCCTCTCCCATAGGCGCAAGGGCTTTCAGGACGGTTTCTTTGGCCTGTTCAAAGGTTATCTTTGCGTCAGCTCCGGCGACGATGGGGGTATACAAATCGTACATGTGCAGCTCATCTACGCCCAGCAGCTTTTTACGCAGCTTGACGTAATCGTACATATAATGCATGTTATCGTGAACGGCAGAAATAAGGTTGTGATAAACCTCCTCGGGGACCTCAGTGCCATCAAGAGCGGCTGCAAGAGAAGATGGGTATTTTCTTGCTTTGGCGTAAAACTGAACTGCCTTTATCTGAGCTGCCAGAGTAGCGGCGCAGGTGTTTTTATAGCTGTCGTAGGTGTGGTACATTGCCTCAAACGCAGATTTACGCAAAACTCTGTCGGACGACTGCACAAGGGGAATGTAACTTCCGTGAGTAACCTGATGAGCTTTGCCGTCTTTGTCAACGGCGTCGGGGAATTTCAAATCTGCATCGGAAAACATGGAATAGATGTTTTCGGGGGACTGGGACATATCACCTGCAAGCGCCAGTATTTTTTCCTCCTCGTCGGATAGAATGTGGGCTTTTTTGCGGCGTATTCTGTCAAGATTTTTTTTATAAAGCCTTAGCTCAGGTACAGCCTCATAAAAACCGCTAAGTTTATCCTCGTCGATTGAAATAAGCTCGGGCGTTTCAAAGCTTCCTGCGGAGTTTACCTGTACGTAAGCGTTCATAAGCTGTCCTACCATCGCCTGATATACCGAATTTGCAGTATCCTCGTCGGATTTTCTCTGAGCATAGTTGGCAAGGCTATCGCACAGCACGCTTATATCGTCCGAAAGTCTCATAAATTCAAGGAGAGTTTCTCCGCTTTCGCCCAGCCTACCTTTATATTCAAGAATCTTTTTCGGCAGCGCCTGAAATTTCTTGAAATCCTCATTCCACGCTTGGTCGCTCGGATAAATATCCTCCAGTGCCCAGGTGTATTTCGGGTCAACCTCGCTTCTTTTTGGTATTCTCTTTTCGCTCATTGTTATCGCTCCTTATTTTTTATACTATTCTAAGTTAATCTTTGTTAATTATTATACCACAACAAGTGGGGATATGCAATAGAAAAAGCTACAATGTGCAAAAAGCATAACTATCGACAAAAAAGCGGAGCGTATTATGATTCATAAAACGTTCCGCTGAAATGTGTTTAATTTATAAGCCGATAGAAACATAAGCTGCCGGGTTAAGATAATAGCCCTGATAGCGAATTTCAAAATGCAAATGATCGCCCGTGGAGTAGCCGGTTGAACCCATATGTCCGATAACCTCGCCTTTGGTAATGGTATCTCCCACCGAAACATCAACAGAGGTGAGGTGTCCGTACAGCGAGATAAATTCGTTGCCATGGTCTATGATTATAAAGTTACCGTAACCTCCGCCACAGCCGCAGGACGCTGATTTACCGTAATCGTGAGGGCAGGTGGTGTTGATTCGTATGACCTTACCGCTTTCGGTGGCGCACACATCAGTGCCTTTAGAACCGGGAATATCCATGCCGTTGTGATAGCTGCCCCAGCGTTCTCCTACGCCGGAGGATACATAATAGTTACCTGGAACGGGCCAGGTAAAGTTGTAAAGACATTCGTCCTCCGAAATCTCCTCGCCGTCCTCAATGCGCTGATCTATCGAGTCGTGCAGTAGCTCAAGTGCGGCGTTTGCCGAAAGCTCCGCTGCTTGACGCAGCGTTTCGTCCGATGAGTTTCCGTAGCTGGATTTCAGTATGTCGGACAAGTCCGTTTCAAACTGTTGACGTTCCTCTATGTAAGCCAGGTTTTGTTGCTCAAGCTCCAGCATTTGCTCTTCAAGCTTCCTTTGCGCCTCCTCGCTTGACTCATACAGCTCGTCAAGCTCCTCACGCTGACTTTCAAGCTCTTCATACTGAGCGTCGTATTCCTCCTGTTGTTCTTCTAACTCCGCCAAAGCCGCTTCGTATTCCTCTTTTGCGGCAACAAGGTCGTCAATCATCTGATTATCATGCTCGGCAACCCGCTTGACCAGCTCCATTCGCATAAGCACGTCGTAAAAATCGCTGGAGTTAAGAATAACATTTGTGTAGGATTCGTCCCCCGCCAGATACAAAGCCCTTAACCGCTGCATGAAATCGTCTATGCCCTGGTCTATTTCCTCCTTTTTATCGGAGATAAGCCGCTTGTTTGTGTTTATCTCTATTTCAAGCTGTGTCATATAGGAGTTTAAAACTTCTATCTTTTCGTTTACGGAGTCTATTTTTTTCAGAATAGCTTCCTGCTTCTCCTGTTCCTTTTCGATGTCGTCCTCAGCAGCTTTTATTTCATCGTCAAGTCTTGCCTGTTCCTCTGAGATTTCCTTTAATCTGTCGGCATAGGACGTTATATCAAATGATCCCGATTCGGCTTTTGTGATTATTGCAGGCTGAGTAAAGCTGTCGGAAAAAAGACCGAATCCCAGCGCAACCGCCGCCGCAAACGCAGCAACACGTTTGCAAAATTTCATTTTGACCATGAGAATACAAACTCCTTTGCAATATATAAACCCTGCGTTGCCAGCAGGGCTTATTTTCATTTAAACGTAATCGGATGGGTCGAGGGCTACGCCGTCTTTTCTGATTTCAAAGTGCAGGTGAGGTCCTGTTGAAAATCCTGTAGAACCGACAGTTCCCAGAACATCGCCCTGTTTAACTTCCTGACCTACACTCACGGTAATTCCCTCAGAGTGACCGTATAACGTCCACCAGCCGTTGCCGTGGTCGATAATACAGTATCTACCATAGCCGCCTCCACAGCCGCAGCTGCTGTTTTTACCGTAGTCGTGAGGACAGGTATTTACAACTCTGATTACAGTGCCATCAGCGGCAGCGCAGATATTAGCGCCACGGATATTGTAGGAGTAAATATCAATGCCTGCATGATAGGAGCCCCATCTCCAACCGACGCCTGAAGAAATGTGATAGTGACCCGGAACAGGCCAGGTAAACATCGACTTATCCTCGTAACCGTAATCGCCGTTATCGGTAGAGCTGCTGTTGCTGCTGCCGTCATTTGTTGAGGAGTCTGATTCGTCCGAATCTGACGAGCCGCTGTTAGATGATGAATCACTGCCGGATGAGGATTCCTGCTGTTGCTGCTGTTGCTGCTCCAACAGTTCCTGCTCCCTGCGTTCCTCTTCTTCCCGTCGCTTTCTTTCTTCCTCTTCCTTGCGCTTGATTTCTTCCTGTTCTTCGTAAAGCTGCTGAAGCTCGGCTTCAAAGGCTTCGTATTCCTCCTGAGCCGCCTCCTGATTTTCCATGAATGTTTCTCTGTCCTGTTCCAGCTTGTCAATCATAGCCTGGCTTTCAGAGAAAAGTTCTTCCAGCTTATCCTTCTGCTCCTGCTGCTTTTCCATCTGAGCTTCAAGTTCACTCTTATTTGTTTCAAGCTGAGCTTTTTCCTCTTCCAGAGCCGCCTCGTCGGCCTCGTACTGTGTTTTAAGGTCAATGAGGTTGTCAATCATGTTGTTGTCATGGTCAGCCACACGTTTTACAAGCTCCAGCTTCATCAGCATATCGTAAAAATCGGTAGCGCCCACCAGTATATCGGTGTAGGAACTGCTGCCCGCTATGTACATAATTCTGATACGCTGCATGAACTCGTCGATACCTGTTTCTATCTCGGCTCTTTTGTCGGATATCTGAACCTCTTTTTCGGCAATGCTTTCGGAAAGCTGGTTTATTTCATCCTCCAGCTGACTTATAGATTCTTCAAGAGTGAGAATGGTCGCCTGAACAGTATCTATCTGTTCTTCAATTGCCGCCTGATTTTCTTCTTCAAGAGCAATGTCGTCCTTGGTGTCGTCAATCTGTTGATCAAGCTCGGCTTGTTTTTCTTCAAGCTCGGCAAGCTTGTCCTTGGTCGCTTCAATATTCTGAGCGTTCTCCTCGGCTTCGCTGCTGGTGGCAGCAGCGATGTTCTGTGAAATAACAGTGTCCTTTCCGCTTGCAAGAATTGTAAAAGCGGTGATAATCGCTAATGAACACGCAAGCAGACGTTTCATCAAACCGGTCCTATACACTTTTTAATCCTCCATAGTCTGGCGGAACCGTATTTATCTCTGCCGCCGTTAATTTTTACACGTCGTTTGTGATGCAGTATACAGCTTTTTCACAGGCTGTATGCATTTTATATTTCTGTCCGGAAGGGAAGATCAAACCGCTGCATGTTACCAGTTTGTGCTTCCGGCAAACTTAAAGGCAGGCTGATAAGCCATGTTATACAGCATGCCTGAAGTTTTTTGCTTGTCGGCAAAAAATCTGCCGCAGATATGGTTCAGACTTTAAGGTGCTTTCCTGCGCTTATTGATGTTCCCACTGCGCCGATAAGTGCGCCGGCAACGGCATAAGCGATGGTGATAGGCCAGAACAAATCGTCAAACGAGTAAAGGTTCTGAACGCCCAGAATGTTCCACAGTCTGAAATCATCGTTGAAAATGTTATAGACCCCTTCGTAAGCAAACTTTGTCAGCAGCAGTGCACCCGCCGCAGCTAAGATACCAACAATCATACCCTCAACAAAAAAGGGTATTCTTATAAAGCTGTTGGTTGCACCTACGTATTTCATTATATTGATTTCCTTGCGCCTTGCAAAAACGCTGGTTCGAGTAGTGTTTGAAATTATTATAAGACAAACTATTATAAGCGCCAGCACGATCGCTGCGGAAATAATTGCAAGAATACGACGTATGCTTATAAGCACATCCGCAAATGCCGTAGGCGACCTGGTAGATTCAACGTTGTCAAAGGTTTCAATCTGAGTTGTGGTTTCCGACATTCTCTGAATATCGGTAACAGTCAGACGGAAGGTGTCGGGAAGAGGATTATCGTCGGCATACTGGAAAAGCTCCTGTTCCTCCTCGGTCATATCCTCCATCATGTTTTCCCAAGCTTCTTCTTTAGAATAAAACTCAACGGTATTGACGTTTGGAATCATCTCAATCTGCTCCTGAAGCTCCTGAATAGCTTCGTCGGATATGTCGTCCGTAATCTGGACAACAACCTCGCTCTGATCCTCTATACCGCCGATAATTCGGTTAAGATTTATGGACATCAACACCGAAACGCCAACCATAAGCAGGGAAACCAGCATGATGCAGAACGAAGCAAACGACATCATACGATTGGTCCAGATGCTTTTAAGACCCTGGCTGACAAGGTATCTGAAACTGTTAATCTTCATTTGAACCTCCTATGACATCGTCAAAAGCAATGCTACCGTGATTGATATTAATGATGCGTCCGCCAAAATAGCGCACTAAATCGTGCTCATGGGTAACCATGAGTATAGTTGTTCCACATTCGTTAATACCTTTTAACAGCTCTACGATTTCATAAGAAAGGGCAGGGTCGATATTTCCGGTAGGCTCGTCGGCTATAATAAGCTGAGGGTCGTTTACCAAGGCCCTGGCAAGAGCAACTCTCTGCTGTTCGCCGCCCGAAAGCTCCGTGGGGTATGATTTTGCTTTATGGGACAGACCCACAAGGCTGATAACGTAAGGCACTCGGCTTCTTATGTATTTTGCAGGGGCGTCGATAACCCTCAGCACGAAAGCCACGTTTTCATAAACCGTCATAGTGGGAATAAGTCTGAAGTCCTGAAATACAACGCCTATGGTTCTTCTGAGAGCGGGAATCTTACGGCGTCTTAGCTTTCTCAAGCTGAAGCCGTTTACGATAACGTCGCCCGAAGTAGCATCTATCTCCTTGAGCACGAGCTTGATAAGAGTTGATTTGCCTGCGCCGGAGGGTCCTACCACAAACGCAAAATCTCCGTCGTTGATTTTCAGATTTACTTTATTGAGCGCGTCGACACCGCTGGAGTATGTGACCGACACATCTTTGAATTCTACCAAAGAAAATACACCGCCTTAATAAATTGAAAGCAAAAGCTTCCTTCATTATTCAAGCCGCAGGAACCATCTTAGAATTTAACCGGGTTAGCGGATAAATACTTCTTGACCATCAGCGCAATTTTAAAGACAATAGCGTGGTCAAATTCTCTCAGATCAAGTCCTGTCAGCTTTTTGATTTTTTCCAGTCTGTACACCAGAGTGTTTCTGTGAACAAACAGTTTTCTTGAAGTCTCTGAAACGTTCAAATTGTTCTCAAAGAACTTCTGAATTGTAAAAAGTGTTTCGTGGTCAAGGGAATCAATTGAACCTTTCTTGAAAACTTCTTTCAGGAAAGTTTCGCAAAGAGTTGTGGGAAGATGATAAATCAGCCTTGCGATTCCCAGGTTGTCATATGAAACGATAATCTTATCGGTATCGAAAACCTTACCTACCTCTAAGGCGATCTGTGCTTCCTTAAACGACCTGGCAAGATCTCTTACGCCTTCAACAACAGTTCCTATTCCTACGTTCACGCGGGTATAGAATTCACCGCTGAGGGTATCCGAAATGGAACGGGCAAGCTTTTCAAGGTCCTTTGGCTCGATGCTGGATGTTACTTCTTTTACCAGCACAATATCCGATTCGGTAATGTTGAAAACAAAGTCCTTGCTTTTATCGGGGAAAAGATTCTGTATAACATCGTAAGCTGATACATCGTTTGAGGAAATGATTCTTATAAGAAGCACCACTCTTGACGTATCGGAGCTGAAATGCAACTCTCTTGCCTTGATGTGAACGTCGCCGGGAAGAACGTTGTCAAGCACAACATTCTTGATAAAATTACTTCTGTCGTACTTTTCATCGTAATACTGCTTAATGCTGGACAAAGAAATAGCAAGAATATTTGCATACTTGGCTGCGGTTTCGTCAGTACCCTCCACAAAAACGGCATAATCCGGCTTCATGTGGGAGCCGAAAGGCTTGTATGTATAGCCGTCACGCACGAAAATATCGTGGGAATCCCCCAAATCAAGCGATACGAATTCGTTGGTGGTGCCTACCTGAGCCAGCTCGGAGCAGGCGATAATTGTTGCGGTATCGTCGATAACGCCGATTGTGCAGTCAATAGTATCCCTCATCTGATGAATCACGCTTTGAAATAATCTGTTGGACATAAGATAATCCCCTCTACCTGCAAATTTAATCAATCAAAATCAATTGACTATACACTGCTATTATAACAAAAAATGATTGAATTTGCAAGTGGTTTATAGTAAAAGTGTTCAAAAAGCCAACCGTAGGCACGAATAAGGTGTAAAGTCGCCTTAATATATTACAAATTGTAACATGTTTTTGTCCTTGTTGTGTGAACTTTCTGTTAAATCACATAAAACGGCGGTGTTTTTTATTTAAAATGCCCTAAAAGCCGGGAGAATTTGTTACTTTTTTGTAATTTGTAAATTTTATATGAATTAAAATTCCATGCTTTGCATATTGTCAAACGAATATCATAAGCCTTTAAAACAAACAGGTTTATTTATCCGCCTCTATTGAAAAAGAGATGGGAGTATGATATAATCATACATGAAAAACGAAGAAATTGCCGGAGGGTTTAATATGAAACAGTACCTTGAAATAGGTAAGATTGTATCGGTGTTCGGACTGAAAGGGGAGGTAAAGGTTCACCCCTGGTGCGATACCCCCGATTTTCTGTGTGAGTTTGACACGCTCTATTACAAAAGCGGCACCCCTGTTACGGTGGAAAGGTCGAGGGTTCAAAAAAATATTGTTATTATGAAAATAGAGGGCGTCGATACGGTCGAACAAGCCGAAAAGCTTAGAAACCGAGTGCTTTATATGGACCGTAACGACATCGAGCTTGATGAGGGCTGTTATTTTGTGCAGGACCTGCTCTCACTAAAAGTTATCGACAACGTCACCGCAGAGGAATACGGCGTAATAACCGATGTTACCGTGACGGGAGCAAACGACGTTTACCATATTAAAGCTCCCGACGGAAAAATGTACTATATCCCCGCTATACCCGATGTTGTAAGAGAGGTGGATGTCCAAGGCGGAATAATGAAGATAACCCCTCTTGACGGATTGTTTGATTAACTGAGGGCGGTAAAGTATGTTTTGCAAGTATGAGGATGTAGAGCGGCTTGTCAGGCTTTACAGCGACAGTATGTATTGTCTTGTGTATCCCAAAATACAGGACCGAGCCAAATCGCTTAAATGCATAGAAAGGGTTTTTGTCAGATATATAGACAACAGTCCTCGGCTCAGGACTCGGAAATCGGAACAGAAGTGGCTGATAAAGGCGCTCAGAAAGGAAAGCGGCTTTAATACCCTTGCAAACGGCTACACCGACGGAAAGCTCAGCGCTCTTGAGCTTGACAATATGCTTACAAGCCTGAGAGTCTATTACCACAACGACGGCAACAAGCCTAAGAAGTTGAAATCAAATCTTATTGCGGCGATAATATTGGTTATTGTGGGTATTTTTATTGCCATTGGCGTAGCAAAGGGCATAGAACGGTATAAAACCGACGGATTCAGCGTTCAGCAGCATCTGAACGAAAATTCAGAAGCTTCGTACTCTTCCGAATCTTCAGATTATATAAAAAGGATTTTTGCTTATTATGAGAATTGACATAGCGACGCTTTTCCCCGATATTATAGAAAATTATCTCAATGCAAGTATAATAGGAAGGGCAAGAGCCAAAAATATATTTACCGCCAGGTGCCATAATATAAGGGATTACACCCTTGATAAACACAGACGGGTAGATGACACTCCCTACAGTGAACGGCAGGGAATGCTTATGCAGTGCCAGCCAATATACCGCTGCTGGCAGGCTGTGTGCAATATGACCCGGTCACAGCCTCATGTTATATACATGTCGCCCCAAGGAAAAACTCTTACTCAGAAAAGATGCATTGAACTTTCCCACCTTGACAGCATATTTATATTATGTGGGCACTATGAGGGAGTAGATAACAGGGTAATCGAAAAAATTGTGGATGAGGAGATTTCCATAGGAGATTATGTGCTGACGGGAGGGGAGCTTCCTGCGCTTGTGCTTATTGACAGCATTGTGCGGATGCTTGACGGAGTCCTTGCCGAACCAGATTGTTATGAGGACGAAAGCCATTTCAACGGTCTGCTTGAGTATCCACAGTACACCCGTCCCGAGGTGTGGGAAGGAATGAAAGTACCTTCCGTGCTGTTGTCGGGACATCATGCCAACATACAGAAATGGAGGCATGAGCAGTCGCTGAAAGTTACACTGGAAAAGCGACCCGATTTATTGAAAAATTATTCACTTAGTGAAAAAGATTTGGCTATTATCACTAAAATATCGGACAAAAATAACAATGAAAATCCATAGAAAAAGGTTTTCAACAATGAATTGTTAAGTGTTTTTGTACAGTATGCCTTAATTGTTGAAAACTTATTGAACATATTGCACAAGATTGATAGTTTTAAAAAATTTCAATATGAGCAAAACAACAAAATCTTCGATTTTTTTGCGGTTTGGTGATAATTTGCGTTGACGAAGTCGGGGTTGTCCTGTATAATATAAGTGTAAAAAAGGTAAATAAAACTTTTTATCCATCAGTTTATGAGTGGAAATTTAATGAATGGAGAGATATTGTATGTTCGTTAAAGATGTAACAGTGCAGAATAAGGTAGGGCTTCATGCGCGTCCGGCTACTTTCTTTATTCAGAAGGCTAACGAGTATAAGTCGTCTATCTGGATTGAAAAGGAAGAGAGAAGAGTAAACGCTAAGAGCCTTCTCGGTATTCTTTCTCTTGGCATCATCGGAGGAACGACTATCAGAATCATTGCTGACGGTTCCGATGAGAGAGAGGCTGTAGACGGTCTGGTTGCTTTGGTTGACAGCGGATTTGCTGAGGAAGCCAGATAATTACTTTATTTGCGAAGCTTATAATATCTGAGGTTCTGCTTTTTAGCCGAACCTCATTTTTATTTTGTGCCGAAGCCGGACTGTTGACGATGAAGCGGTGTTTCGGACTTGCATTTGCGGAGAAAAAATAGTAAAATGAAAGTATAGATTCACAATTTCACCCCCCGTAACATAGGATAAATTAACTCAGTGTCAACCTGCAAAACCTGTAGGTTCGGCATGAAAAAAATTCACAAGGGGTGTTTTGGGTGATTGGAATTGTTATAGCGGCAGTCATATGCGTTCTGGTTATTGCCTGTATAGCGGTAAAGAAAATAATGTTTATGAAAAGGCGGTGCGCAAATACGGGATATATAATTGTTCCATGCACTGCTAAAACCGAGAACCTTGAGAAAACGGTGCGGGCATATTACTGGGAGGAGATTTTTGAAAACAGCAATCTTGGTCGGGAGATACTTATCGTTATAATTGAAAAAAGCGAGAATGTATATACCGCCAAACGTCTTGCGCAAGAGTTTTCAATTGTCAGCGCAATTGACCTTTCAGATCTTGGGGATTATATAAAAAAGAAAGCTTTTCGCTGCGGAGAGATTACGGAATAAATATACTTATTAAGGACAGGTAAAATGGATAACTTGGAAAAAATTCAGGGCGAGGTGGACAGCGTCATATACCGCAACGACGACAACGGCTTTGCGGTGCTGATGCTTAAATGGGAAGATGAGCTTATAACGGTAGTAGGAAATATGGGTAACGTGGAAGAGGGCGAGGAGCTTGTATGCACGGGTAAGTTTGTAACCCACCAGAAATTCGGCGAGCAGTTTAAATGCGAGATGTGTGAGCGTTCTTTGCCCACTTCCCCCTCTGCCATACGCAGGTATCTGGCAAGCGGAGTAATAGGCGGCGTAGGCGCAGTGCTTGCCAAAAGAATTGTTGACGCCTTTGGAGAGGATACTCTTTCGGTTATAGAAAACGACCCCGAAAAGCTGACGGAGATAGATGGAATAACCCTTAAAAAAGCACAGAAAATATCCTCTGAATTTAAAACTACCTTTGCCGTCCGTTCGCTGATGATATATCTTAATTCCTTTGACATCCCCGCATCTGTCGGTATCAAGGCGTGGAAAAGATGGGGCGATACGGCTGAGGCGATGATAAGGTCCAATCCTTACGTGCTCTGCATTTACGGAATAGACTTGCCCTTTGTAAAAGCCGACGCCATTGCCGGAAAGCTTGAAATTCCAAAGGATTCGGAAAGCCGTGTTAAAGCAGGGCTTAGCTGCGTTTTAAGAGAAAACGCAAATTCGGGTCATACCTGTCTGCCCCTTGATCGATTCAAAAAAATATCCTGTGAATTTCTGGGGATAGACGACAGTCTGTTTGATAAGGTTCTTGATGAACAAATTGAGGAGGAAAACCTGTTTTATTACTACAAGCGAAAGCGTCCCTTTGTGATGCTCCGGGATTTTTATAAAGCCGAGGATTATATCGCCCGCAGACTTTCGATAATGAAAGAGTGCTCATATGACAACAAAATAGACTTTTCTGAGGTTATAGACATTGCCGAGGAGCAAAACGGCATTAAATACGAGTCGCTTCAGCGAAAGGCGATAAATCTGGCGCTGTCCCACGGATTTTTAGTGCTTACGGGAGGTCCCGGAACGGGAAAAACCACCACCCTTAACGCAATAATTTCTCTTTATCAGCAGCAGGGACTAAAGGTTATGATTGCTGCACCTACGGGACGGGCTGCAAAGCGTATTTCCGACCTTACAGGCTTTGAGGCGAAAACCATTCACCGTCTGCTTGAGGTTAAACATTCCGACGGAGATACCCTCAGCTTTGTACATAATGAAAACGAGCTGCTTGACTGCGACGTTATGATAATCGACGAAATGTCAATGGTAGATTCCTGTCTGTTTGAAGCGCTGTTGAGGGCGGTAAGCATTACCTGCAAGCTGGTGCTGGTAGGGGATTCGGATCAGCTTCCCTCGGTGGGTGCGGGAAACGTGCTCAAGGACATTATAGACAGCGGAGTAATGCCTGTGGTTACGCTTAAGGAGATATTCCGTCAGGCGCAGGAGAGTGCGATAGTAACCAACGCTCATAAAATAGTTAATGGCGAGCATATTGACCTTACGCAGAAGGATAAGGATTTTTTCTTTTTCCAGCGGCTTAATTTTCAAGACCTGCAGGAGCTGGTAGTTGAGCTTTGCAAAACCAGACTTCCCAACGCCTACGGATATTCGCCCACTGAAAATATTCAGGTGCTGTCGCCTACAAGAAAGGGCCCTGGGGGAACGGTGGAGCTTAACCGCAAGCTTCAGCAGGAGCTTAATCCCCCTGCCCCGGGGAAATCGGAGGTTAAAACGCCGCTGTACATCTATCGCAAGGGCGACAAGGTAATGCAGACAAAGAACGATTATGATATTCTATGGAAGAAAACCCTTCCCGATGACAAAACCGAAAGCGGCGCAGGTATTTTTAACGGAGATATAGGAATAATCACCGGAGTAAACAAGATACTCAGAACGGTAACAATTGATTTTGAGGGCAGGGTAGCCGTTTATTCAGCCGATATGCTTGACAACCTTGAGCTTGCGTACGCCATTACTGTACATAAAAGTCAGGGCAGTGAATTTGACGCAGTTATACTTACCGTATTCGGCGGATTTGACAAGCTTTATTACAGAAATCTGCTTTATACGGCGGTAACCAGAGCCAAAAAGTTAATGATTATCATAGGCTCAAAAAAGCGGGTAGAGTTTATGATTGACAACAATCGCAGAACGCTGAGATATACCTGCCTTAAAAATATGCTTAAGGAGCTGAACGACGTTGAAGCTGACGAACAGCAGGCTTTTGAATTGTAAATTCTGGCTTGATATATTCTTTCCCAACCGCTGTCCCTGCTGCGGAAAGGTTATCGTCTGGGACAGGCTTTTGTGCGAGGACTGCAAAAGCAATCTTCCTTTTCTTGACGACACGCCGTGGCAGATGCGGTATGCAGAGAAAGCGGGAGAAAGTCCCTTCGTGTTTGATTATGCGGTATCGGCGTTTGCCTATGAGGATATAGCCGTTGACGGAATATACACACTGAAAAACGGCATCGGGGCAAATTTTGCGGAATATGCAGGAGAAATTCTCTGCGACAAGCTTGAAAACGACGGTAAAAGCCGTGTAGATATAGTAACTGCCGTACCCATGTCAAGGCGGAAAAAGAATGCAAGAGGCTACAATCAGGCAGAGCTATTGGCAAAGCATATTGCAAAAGCCTTGGATTTGCAGACCGATTTCAAGATTCTCAAAAGAACCTCTGATAGCCTTGAACAGCATAAGCTTGATTCTCGTCAGCGTCATGAATTTGCACAGAAAATATACTATAAAAATCCCAAAAGCGCACCAATTAAAGATAAAGCCGTTATACTATGCGACGATGTTTTTACAACGGGCGCAACTATGAATAAATGTTCGTCAATTCTTAAAGATATGGGAGCAAAGGAGGTTTACTGCGTGTCTATTTGCTGTACCGATAAAAAATTTTCAACGCCCGAGGAATAAATTCTCATTCAAACGGAACAATACTCTTATAGGTATAGGCGGCAAAGTGCAGTTTGCGGTATGCCTTAAAAACCAATAGGGAAAGAGGGTGTAGCTTCATGCCTTGATATTTGTGTCAAGGCTTGAACATTGAATGGGGAAAAAGCTGACCGTACGCGAGTTTAACGGAATAAAAAAGCTTGTTTTAGTACAGAACAACCTGATTTACCGTTTTGAAGAATATTCCAAGCAGGCAACAGAACCGCAGCTAAGGGAAGCCTTTCAGAAGCTGTGCGCATCTGCCAAAAATCATAAGCAAAAGCTTTTAAAAGCTCTGGAGGTTTCCGATGAATGAGAATATGAAAATAATAATCGACGCAAGGCAGCTGATTAAGGAGGCTGCCCTTGAGCATTGCAGGGCGTTCAATGAGCTGTGCGGTTCGTCCTGCTCCGAAGCGATTTTGTCTGTTCTTGATGGAGAGGTGAGAATGGCGGTTTCAGTTCAGAAGCTGGAGCAGTTTTTTTCAAACGACGAGCCCGAGCCTGTCGCCAGCGAATATGAAGTCAACAAGTTTATAAACAGCGAAAGCGTGTAATATTAAAAAGCCGAACGACCGTGTTTTGTCTGCAAAGTCTGAATTGCAGCAACAAACCGTTTCGTTCGGCTTTTAATTTTGATTTTATGCAAGGAAATATGCTAAATTGCCGATATATAAGTGGAAATTATCAGGTAATGCTTTCGGGGGTAATCTGATCGTAATACTCGCCGTAGCTTACTTCCATTTCATCCATTATGTCGGAATAAAGCTGAGAAATTGTAGGCGTATCATATTCGATAATCATTGAATCTATATTTTCTTCCACATAGTCCATATCCACAGGCAGTCTTTTCAGGATAAACCAGCCGTATGTGGACGACTCAACAGGACCGCTGACTTCGTTCTCTTCCAACTCAAATCCTGCATCGATAAATTCCTGTACAAAATTGGTGTCATGGCTCATATAATAGCCCTGCGAATTGTTTTCCATTCCGGGATCCCAGCCGTATTCCGCAATAAGGCTTTCAAAATCATCGCCGTTCTGTGCCATCTCAGCAACTTCTTCCGCAAGAGCATGGGCTTCATCTCTGGCAGCTTCCTGTTCTTCCTCGGAAAGAGCATTATATGCGGTTTCTTTAGCGGAATATTTTTCGGAAAGGGTCATATCGTCATAGCTGTCAAGAGTGTCCTCGTCGGTAATTTCAACCTGACACTGGTAGGGAATAAGAATCTGGAGAACTCTTGCATACTGCTCGGGGTCCTGAACAATTTCTCTGAATTCATCCTCGGTAGTGGCGTATTTGCCGCCGTTTGTAAACAGCGTGTCTTCAACCTTTTGATACAAGGTAGACAACTCAACCATGCGGCGGTATAAATCCTCCGTCAGATATGAGCTTTCAAGCGCCTGCACATATTCCTCATCGGTATCGTAATTGCTTTTTGCGGTTTCGATGGTTTCTTCTATTTGCTCGTAGTCCTCATCAGTCAGCTCAATATCGTTTTCCTCGCACAGGTGAAGGGTAACGTACTCCTGCTTAAGCTGAGTAATAACGTCGCTCATAAGCAGATCGAAAGCGCCATCGGTTTCGGAGATAATGTCCATTGTTACGCCGTAGGTGTTTTCATAGAGATTAAGTGTATAAAAATAATAGTATCTGAAGGTTTCAAAATCAACGTCTACTCCATCGATGGTGCACATTATCAGGTTGTCCGTATCAATGCTTTCGCCGTCAATGGTCAGGGATGCTTCCACGGTTTCTACGGCACTTTCTGTGGAAGAATCGGCTGAATCGGCAGCCGCCGACGAGGAGGATGTGCTGCCGTTTGATGAGCTTGAATCACCTTCGGAGCAGGAAGTAACCAATGAAACGGTCATAATAAGCGCCAGTATCATGGCGGAAAATTTTTTCAACATAAATTATAAATCCTTTCAATGTAAGAAAATTAAAGCTTTTTGCGTATACCATACATTATACTGTGTTTATGTGTTGATTGTGTGACAACACATTGAATATTTTCATTTGGACATCCACAAAGCTTATGAGAAGATAACAATCCGGCAGCTGCTGTAAGTTGACAAAGATAAAAGAGGGTAGTATAATTTATTCAGCAAAAGTTCTTAATGAAAGGTTATGAGAATATGGATTTCGGTAAATATATTGCCCACAGAGGTTTGCACGATTGTGACGCTCCTGAAAATTCCCTGAAAGCCTTTGAAAATGCGGTAAACAAAGGGGTTGCGGCTGAGCTTGACGTAAGGCTTACAAAGGATGGCAGAATAGTTGTATTCCACGACAGTGACCTTAACAGAATGTGTTCTGCCGATGTCAGGGTCAGTGACATGACATATGAACAGCTTTCCGCATTTCGACTTAAAGACAGTGACGAAAAAATACCGCTCTTATCCGAAGTGCTCAGGCTTGTAAACGGCAGAGTGCCGCTGCTTATTGAAATAAAAGACGGTGCACCAATCTGGACGCTGGAAAAGCGGCTTTGTCATCTGCTTAAAGGCTATAAGGGAGAGTATGCCGTTGAAAGCTTCAATCCCTTTTCACTGCTGTGGTTTAGGCTGTTTGCACCCAATGTTTTCAGAGGTCAGCTTATATCTACTCATAAAGATACAAGAGGCAGCAACTACCCCGCAAGACTTGTATGCGCTCAGCCGTTTGTGTGGAAGCTGATTTCAAAGCCAAATTTTATAGCCTGTGATTTACGCTCTGTTTCCCTTGAAATTGCGTTTGCAGCGGCAGATATTGACGCAGATTTTTATACCTGGACGGCAAACACTCCACAGCTTATTGAGGAAGCGCTTAAATTTTCAAAAACGGTAATCGCCGAGAATTTCCCCGAAAACTCTGATTTTTCACAGGGAGAGCAGGCATGAAGCTGGCACGACCAATTATAAGCTCCCTCACAGAGCCGGAGGAGGATATACTCTCGATAATAAAATCGTATGTCCTAAGCGATAAGGAAATTGCGGGGTATCTTATCAAAAACGCTTTTCTTGAATATGAGGACTTATCCTACCTGTCCTTTTCGGGGTGCAGGTTTGAAAACTGCCGCTTTGCAGGCAGCAGTCTGGAAAGAACCTCTTTTTCCGATTGCGAATTCAAAGGCTGTGATTTTTCCAACTGCGATGGCGGCGACAATTATTTCTGCCGCTGTGAGATAATTTCTTGCAAGCTGACAGGAGGAAATTTCTCGTCCTCGGTGTTCAAGGAAGTGCTTTTTAAAAGAAGTACCTGCGCTTATGGGGTGTTTGATAAATCCTCAATCAGAAATGTATCGGTGTGCGACTGTGATTTTAGCGGCAGCGAGCTTTCGGGTTGCACGTTAAAGGGTTTTGTCCCTCAAAACAGCAAGTTTTTAGGTACCGGATTTTTCAAAACCTCCCTTAAAGGCGTGGATTTCTCCGACTGCCTGCTGTCGGGAATCAGAATTTCCGACAGTTTTGGTGAGCTTAGGGGAGCAGTGGTTTCTCCCATGCAGGCTTTGGAGCTGTCTGCGCTCCTTGGGTTAAAAATCAAGGAATAATCGGATATACTGTGTGATACATAAAAAGCGGCGATTTTTTCGTCGCTTTTTTTGCTGACAAAAATCTTTAGCGTTTCTTAAGCGAATCTTAAAATCCTAAAAAACACTTGATAGAGTGATTTTCATGTGCTATACTTACAATTGTTGAAAAACAGATCAAAAGAAAGGATGAGAAGAATATGAATCTAAGAAAGCTTAACCGCGGTCTTATTCTGGGAGCTGTGCTTATCATTGGAACGGCGGCTTATGTTGTCTACGACAACGCCCGTTTCAATCGCAGCCGGGATGAGATTCAGTCTACGGTGGAAAGCTATTTTGACAGCATGGCGCAGGCAAACATAGGAGATAAAGATGCCATGCGGGAAAACTGCACCAATCTGATTGACGAGCAGTGGGCGTACGACAATTCAATGGAGGACTACTATTATGAGACAAAAGGTTTTCTGCTTGAAAATATAAGGTCCTCGGAAGAGGAGGACACTTCAACGGGCTATATATCTGAGTTTGAATGTTCCACCAGCAACATATCGGTGAACAAAAACGGTCCTGACGGCGCAGTTGTAACTCTCGACCTTGAAGCTTACATTGAATTTTACGGCTATCCTTATGCGCTTACTCCAGTCGGATTTGAACCGCTTGACAACAACAATTACGAAAGCACCGACGATTATTTTTTCTGTAATCCAGATGACACCATAAAATACCGTCTGACTCAGGGATTCGAGGGTATCAGCGTATATCTGAAAAACACCGACGGAGAATGGAAAATAACCGCAATTGAAAGTTATTACTGGGACGGCGCTGCAGAAATAATCGAGGACGAAAACACCAATTCGGAAGGGGGCGAAGCAGATGAGTGATAATAACGTGCTGCTTAAAATCTCAGGCGTCAATAAAACCATAGGCAAGCGTCAGATACTTCACGACATTACCTTTGAAGCTTATGCAGGCGAGGTTTTCGGATTCCTTGGACCAAACGGCGCAGGAAAAACCACCACCATAAAAATCATCGTAGGACTGCTTTCGCTGGACGAAGGAGAAATATATGTGGACGGAGCCGACATCAGAAAGCATTTTGAAGCGGCGATGGCGAACGTGGGAGGAATCGTAGAAAATCCCGAAATGTATAAGTACATGACCGGCATGGAAAATCTCCGCCAGTACGCCCGCATGAGAAACGGCGTAACCCAGCAGCGTATCGACGAGGTTGTAAGCCTTGTAAAGCTTTCAAACCGCATAAACGATAAGGTTTCAAAGTATTCTCTGGGAATGCGTCAGCGTCTGGGCGTGGCCCAGGCGATTCTCCACCACCCCAAGGTTCTTATCCTTGACGAGCCTACCAACGGTCTTGACCCTGCCGGAATCAAGGAGCTTAGAGATATACTCAAAGAGCTTGCCCATAAGGAGAAAATATGCGTTATGGTTTCATCTCACCTTATGTCTGAAATGGAACTGATGTGCGACAGAGTGGGAATCATCGCCAACGGCAGAATGCTGGGAGTTCACACTATGGCGGAGCTTATTTCTGCATCTTCAGGAGATAAAAAGGAATACGTTATACAGGTTGACGATATTACAAAAGCCCTTTCCGTTATTGACATTGATGAAAGCAAAAAGCGTATCGTCGACGGTAGGATAGCGGTTGACCTGCCTGTAGAGAATGCTCAGGAGCAGATTTCCATCATAAACAAGGCGATTATAGACGCAGGAATCAGGCTGTATACCGTTTCGGAAGCTGAAAACAAAAAGCTGGAGGACGTATTTATCCAGCTTACGAAGGATACTCAGGGAGGTGGTCAGATTGGCTAAGTTTTTCAGACTTGTAAAAAACGAATATATCAAAACTCTTAAAAGAGTTTCAACCAAAATAATGCTTGTGCTGGTGGTGCTTGCCGCAGTGGCATTGTCGGGAATAGCGGCATTCGGCAAAAGTCAGATGAGCAATGAATACTACTACGTTGAGGATTCTTATGATTACTATCAGGAACAGATAGACTGGCTTGAAACCACACAGCCTGTAGGCTATGAAAATCAGCTAACCCTTTATGAGTACCTACAGGAAGCCGGAGTTGAGCTGGACGACGTCCGTTATGAGGTTGCCGAAAGCCTTGCCGCCACACTGGAAGGCGTGGAGCTTGTGGAATCACTTGATTCGCTTTTTGTAAACGATGATTGGCAGGCAGTGTGCGAAGTTTTAAGGGATAACACCATCAATGAAGGGGACAAATGGGCGTATCAGTACCGAATAGACAATAACATTCCCTTCGGCGACACTTGGAAGGACGATGCTATAACTCAGGCTGCTCAGGCAAAAACCGCCCTTGCGGCAGTAGATCTCGATATGCTCAGTTCCGACGAGGCGGAGCAGTACAGAGAAATGCAGGAAACGGAACAGCTTGCGCTTTACAGACTTGACAATAACATTGAACGCAACACCGCCGACAATATGTCCCTGTTTGACACCTACGAAGCGGATCAGATTGATTTCTGGACGGTGTTCTATACCTCAGCTTCAATGATTTCAATAGTCGGTTTGCTGATAATAGTGGTAGCGGGAAGCTCGGTAGCAAGTGAATTTTCACAGGGAACAATAAAGTTTCTGCTGATAAATCCCGTAAAGCGGTGGAAGATTCTTATGTCCAAGTATTTTACGGTGATTTCCCTGGGATATATAATGCTTGCGCTGCTTTACCTTGTAATGATTCCGGCAATCGGCGTGTTTATCGGCTTTGACGGAATAAGCGCTCCCTATCTGTACGTTGACGACGGAGTAGTTCACACCATGTCGAGCTTTCTGCGTGCAGTGCAGATGTATCTGCTCAACAGCGTTTCCATAATTGTAATGGCTACTCTGGCATTTGCAATCTCGTCACTTTTCAGAAGTGCGGCTTTCTCGATTGGTGTTACAGTATTCCTGATGCTTATGGGAAATACAATAGTAACCCTTCTCAGAGCCTTTAATCAGGACTGGGCAAGATACCTGGTGTTCTCAAACACCGATCTGGCGTCAATCGCCGAGGGAACACCCCTCTTCGCTCAGCAGTCGCTGACCTTTGCAATAGTTGTGCTTATAGCACATATGGCGGTGTTTATTCTCACCGCATGGGACGGCTTTGTAAAGAGGGAAGTATAGCGAAAAAGAAAGTATAAAAAATCGCCTTGAAGCTGAGAAATCATGCTTCAAGGCGATTATATATTTTATCGGTAAATTTTGCGGTTACAAAAATCAGTGACGTGAAAGCTTCAGAGCTTCCGCCAGCTGAGCGGGACAGGAAGTTCCCTTACCGTTGCAGTTGATGTTCTGAAGTTTTTCGATAACGTCCTCCACCTTCATGCCAGTGGCAAGTCTGGCAACTCCCTGAGTATTTCCGTTGCAGCCGCCTACAAATTCAACGCTTTTAACAATTCCGTCCTCAACCTCAACGTTTATCTTTCTGGAGCATATTCCGTGGGTCTTGTAGCTTATTTTATCCATAATAATCCTCCTCTTGTTGTGTTCCGTTATTCTAAACTTTTAATATGACTGATATGGAAGAAAGCTAAAAACATACGTGACGCCGTTAAGCGTTCCTTACAGAGATATCAGGTTTTAATTGTAGTATGTTTGGCTTTCTGAGCGTTTATGTGTATCAGCTTAAAAAGCTTGTCAAGGTTTTCCTTGTCGGTTGTCATGCTTCCGATATGGGTGGAAACCTCGTTATAAAGGCCGTGGAAATCAGAACCGCCGGTGCAAATTAGGTCGTGCTCTGCCGCAAATTCCAGCAGCTTCTTTTGTTTTTCTTCGTCAGCCGAATGGTGATATACTTCAATTCCGTCCAGCTTGCCCGCCTCCGTCAGCTCGTAAAGCAAATCTATATTGTCAAACATGTAAGGATGAGCCATTACCGCAACGCCCTTGGAGGAATGAATCAAGTCGAGCACAAAATTAACATCGGGATATTCACGTGTGACAAGACACTCGCCGTCTGGGTATTTAAAGAGCCTGTCGTTTACAGAGCCGTAAAGCTCGGTAGCGTATCCGTAATTGACAAGTGCCCTCATTATATGTTGTTTGAATATGCTTTTTGAGCCTTTTGTATACATTCTTACCGCATCGGACGGAATAGGATAGCGCTCCATAACCTTTTCAATCATGTCCTTTGCACATTCGGTTCTGATTGAACAGGATTTAAGGCACAGCCCTTCAAGACGGTCAGGCTTCTGAGGAGCATAGCATAGTATGTGAACCTTTGAATTTCTTTTTTTGTCCCATGCCGAAAGCTCAACAGCGGGAATGACTTTTACGCCATAGCGCTCGCCCAGAATCTGAGCGCGGTTTGACGAAGAAAGAGTGTCATGATCGGTTATGGCAAGAAAATCAAGTTCCATTCTTTTTGCCTGAGCTATAACCTCTTCAATTCCCAGAGAGCCGTCAGACAGCGTCGTGTGACAATGTAAATCGCCAACCATAGCGAGTCCTCCATTCTTTAGCTTGTATGAGCTGAAAAAACAACAATATAATTATAACATATTTACTTCAAATAATCAAGTTCTAAAAGTAAATTGACAAATTCACAGCTGTTCAGTAGTCAATGATAGTTGACACATACTCTCAAAAAAATATAGTGATAAGTAGAATATCGCAAATTTTCATTTTGTAGGAGCCGGAGGCGACGGAGAAATGAAAATTTGCAGACGGCTTACA
>CALXIQ010000025.1 GCA_944388405.1 uncultured Ruminococcus sp.
TGGTGCAGGTGAAGGGACTTGAACCCACACGACCTTGCGATCACTAGCACCTGAAGCTAGCGCGTCTGCCTATTCCGCCACACCTGCATATAAATTTAAAATAAAATCTTCTCGAATTTTCTTTCAAGACACCGAATCTTCAAAGAAAATTCGAGCGATTTATACAAGGACAAACTATTGCCTGCCCCCGTTGACATTAATTAACGTGCGCCAAAACCGCACAAGCAAAAGCAAAATTAAGCCTTGCCAACAGAGCCAAACAGCTCCATCTTTTCTTTAACAGTAGCCTTGATAGCTTCAAATCCCGGAGCCAGAAGCTTTCTTGGGTCGAAGCCCTTGCCCTGAAGATCCTTGCCTGCTTCAATATACTTTCTTGTAGCATCGGCAAATGCCAGCTGGCACTCAGTGTTAACATTAATCTTTGCAACACCAAGAGAAATTGCCTTCTTGATCATGTCGGCAGGAATTCCTGTGCCGCCGTGAAGAACCAGAGGCATGTCGCCTACCTTCTCCTTAACTGCCGCCAGAGTTTCAAAAGAAAGTCCAGCCCAGTTTTCAGGATATTTGCCGTGAATGTTTCCGATTCCCGCAGCAAGCATTGTTACACCCAAATCTGCAATCATCTTGCACTCGTCAGGGTCAGCGCACTCGCCTGCTCCGATAACTCCGTCCTCTTCGCCGCCGATTGAACCAATCTCAGCTTCGAGGGATATACCTAAAACGTCACAGGTGTTTACAAGAGCTGTTGTCTTTGCAATGTTTTCTTCAATAGGATAATGTGAACCGTCAAACATGATGGAAGAGAATCCGGCGTTGATGCAAGCCTTTGCGCCCTCAAAAGAACCGTGGTCAAGATGAAGCGCAACAGGAACGGTAATGTTAAGCTCTTCCAGCATTCCGTTTACCATGCCTACTACAGTCTTGTAGCCGCACATATACTTGCCGGCACCCTCGGATACACCGAGAATTACAGGTGATTTAAGCTCCTCAGCGGTAAGCAGTATAGCCTTTGTCCACTCAAGATTGTTTATGTTGAACTGACCTACTGCGTAGTGTCCCTCAACAGCCTTAGTCATCATTTCCTTAGTTGAAACCAACATTTTAAACACCCTTTCGTTTTGCATTTTAAAACAACACATATATTATACTATCTTTGTCCCCGGATTGCAACGGATTTTTTTGAATTTAACAATATCACAGTCGTATTTTAACATTTTGCACACATTCAATTGTCATACATCTTGATAACTCTTAGCGCAACCTCGTTTTTTGTCATCCTCAGATCCATCGCCTGCTTTTCAAGATATCTGTGTGCCTGCTGCTCGGTAAAGTTAAGATACTGCATAAGAGCAAACTTCGCCCTGTTTACATTCCTTATTTCCTCCAGCTTTTTGTGAAGTTTTATATTCTCATGCTGAATACCCAGCATACGCTTTCTTGAGGCGTTGACGAACTTCATCAGCTGGAAAAACAGCTGCCTGCTCAACGGCTTTGGTATAACCATAACACCCATGTCCTCCATCCGCTCGCTTATGGCGTCGGCGTTTTCGGCTTTTACTATCATTATGCAGCTTGCCATTGACGACTCGGTAAAAAGCTCCGCAAGCTCGTTTCCGTATTCGTCGGATAAAGGACAATTTATTATCACGGCGTCATAGTTGTTTTCAGACGCAATCCGCCTCGCCTCTATTCCCGAATCCACTACCGACTGCCTGCAGGCAGGAAACGCCTCCCTGACCATACTGATTACAGCGGCGGCAGCCTTTTCATTGCTTGAAACCACAAGTACCCTGTCCATATCGGCGCACCTCCTCCTTTAAGGCAATGGCTTTCCCATTTCCCGATTCCGCCGTGTTTTAAAGCGTGTAGAAGTATTTCACCGACTCATAGATCTCCTTGTCCTGAGCGTTTACATAATCGTTCCAATCTGCCCTCTTCATTGAAATGTAGCTTTCAAGCACTCTCTCGGGAAGATGCTCTTTCAGAAACTCGCTGTCCTCTGCTGAGCTTACTGCCTCTTCCAGCGTTAAAGGCAGCTTTTCAAACCCGGCAAGCACCTCCTCGCCCACCTTGTGAAGGTCAAAATCCGCAGGCTCGCAAAGCTCTGCCGAATCCCCAACCCCCTTCATGCAGGCGTAGATAAGCAGTCCCAGCGCAAAGTAAGGATTGCAGGTGTTGTCCGCCGAACGCAGAATTATCTCATTCTCCTCGCTTCCATTTACGGGCGCCCTCATAAGCTGGGCGTAGTTATTGTGGGTCCATGTAACATATTTAGGTGCAAGATGCTCGCCAAACCTCGAATAGGAATTTGTTGTGCTGTTCATAAACAGCGTCATTGACGGAATTTCTTTCAGTATGCCTGCCATCATGCTCTTGGCTTCCGGCGAAAAATCACTTTTGGTGCTGAATATGTTTTTCCCGTTTTTAATGCAGGAAAGATATATGTGCAAGCCGCTTCCGCACTTGTCGGGCAGCGGCTTTGGCATAAATGACGCAAACATACCGTTTCTTGCCGCTATGGATTTTACCATGTTCTTAAATGTCACCAGATTATCAGCCGCATTCAGCGCATTTGAATAGCGGAAATCTATCTCGTTCTGTCCCGGGCCTGCCTCATGGCGGGAGCTTTCGGGCACAATATCCATCTGCTCCATTGTAAGGCATATATCACGTCTCAGGTTTTCTCCTCTGTCGGCAGGAGCAACATCGCAGTAGCCGGCATAATCGTGGGGTATCTTGGTGGGCATACCCTTCTCGTTGGTCTCAAACACATAAAACTCGCATGAAGTTCCTATCTGAAAGATATAACCTTTATACCTGGCGTAGTCCATAGCGGTCTTTAAGAAAAACCGTCCATCGCCGTCGAAAGGCGTTCCGTCGCTGTTTTTTATGTTGCAGAAAAACCTTACGACCCTGCCCTGCTGAGGCCTCCACGGCAGCAGAGAAAGCGTATTGGGGTCGGGATACAAAAGCAGATCCCCCTCGGTAACGTTCATAAACCCCGCAACCTTTGAAGCGTCAAAAGCAAGCCCCGACGCAAAAACCTTAGGAAGGTCGCTTGATATTATCGATATGGTTTTCAGACTGCCGAAAATATCACAGAACATCAGCTTTACAAACTTGACGTCGTTTTCCTCAACAAACTGCAAAACCTCTTTTTCGGTATATTTCATCTACTTATCCTCCTGTCGCCGACATATTCCCCGGATTGTTTCAACCCCCGGACAGCCGTTTATATATGCATTCCCGACGTGCTTACCATTGCCACGGGATTTCCTAAATCGTCTGTTATGTCTATCTCGTAATAGCAAGCCCGCTTTCCGTCCTTGAGAAGCCTGCTTTCGCCGTAAAGCACCTTTCCCTTTGGCGAACCCATGTAACTAATCTGACTTACGGTAGTAACCGTGGGCGGTTGTTCAAAGTTGGTAGCCACTGCGAAAACAAAGTCCGCCAGGGTGAAAATCGCCCCGCCCATAACGTGTCCCGTCGCATTAAGATGCCGCTCGTCCAGCTTAAGACTGCACTTTGCATATCTCTCATCCACAGCCACAATATCAATTCCCGTTGTAACCATGGCATATCTGTCTTTTATAAAAATTTCCTTTGCCTTTTTGATTTTATCCATAATACCGCCTCGTTATTCCTGCGACGTCCTTTGAACTTCAAAACACGTCTCTTAGCCTATACAAAAGAGGTTATACCTCGCTTTTACGTTTGGTATAGCCTCTTATTATTATACTACATTTAGTTGGGCGTGTAAAGCTGTTTGTACGGATTTTTTGTGTCGGGAGTAAGAACATAGAATCTTTCTTTCATTACCTTTTGCTTGTCAACCCCGAACTTGTCGCAGTATTCATTGATATACTCGTCGATCTCCGCCAGATCCTCATCACTCGCTTCCGCCGCCTTTACCTGTGCGGGGAGGTCCTTGGGAAGGGTGTTGGTTCTGAGGAATATCTTTCCGCCGTGCATTCCCGTTCCGCAGAAGTTTCCTACGGGAATCTCACCTTCCGAGCCAAGACCCAGAACGATGATATATCCGCCTGCCTGATACTCGCCCAGGAACGAGCCTGCCTTGCCGCCGATAACAAGCACGGGAATGTGATCCATGTAGGATTTCATATGAATTCCCGCTCTGTAGCCTGCGCTGTCACGTACGTATATCCTTCCGCCTCTCATGGCGTAGCCTGTAGCGTCGCCGGAGGAGCCGAAAACGGTAATTGTTCCATGGTTCATTGTATCTCCCGTAGCGTCCTGAGCGTTTCCGTAAACTGTGATGTCGCAGCCGTCAAGATAAGCTCCCAGAGCGTTTCCCGGAGTGCCGTTTATAATAATATCGCCTGAGGTTCTTCCCGAAGCGATGTATCTCTGTCCCAGACAGTTTTCAATAACAATAGGCTCGGTAGTGCAAGCCTTAAGCTTGTCGTTAAGCTCCTTGAAATGCATTAAGCCTGCTGTGATCTTCATAATTTATCCCCCTTATCCTTAACCTATTTAGCCAGAAATTCTTCACGTTTTTTCTTTGAAAACGCCATAAGCTGTGGCTTGTGCTTGATAAGCTCAAAGTCGATGGAATCAAGAGGCGTTTTCTTTTTGATAAGGCTTGTGTATATGCCGGCTCTTGCAATATCGCCGATCATTATGTAGCCTACAAGCCTGTTGTCCTTGTAGAAAAGCTTTTTGTAGTTTCTGCCGCTCTTTTCGGTGTAAATATCTCCGTCGTAAGAGCCTGCGGTAATCATGTGATAGCCGAACATTCCCATGGCGTTCATTGGGATAGCGCTGTCGTAAAGCTTCTCTCCTCCTGCCATGTTGATGCCTGCCGTTTCACCCTGCATATAAGCGTTGGGGAGAAGCGCAAGCACTCTTTCCTGGTCGATGGAAATGTCGTGAGATTCGGTGCAGTCGCCTGCGGCATAAATGTCGGGCAGGGAAGTTTCGCACTTTTCGTTGGTAACAACACCTCTGTTTACCTTTGCACCTGCTTCTTTAATCAGCGAAACGTTGGGACGAACTCCCACCGCCAGCACCAGCAGGTCAAATTCTATTTCCTTGCCGCTTTTAAGCACTGCCTTGTTCTTTTCAAACTTTGCGGCGCTGTCGCTGAGGCAGAACTTAACTCCGTGCTCCTCGATAAAGCTTTGAACCAGAGCCGCTCCCTCGCTGTCAAGCACCGAAGGCAGAATTCTGTCCGCCATATCAACAACAGTGATTTCTCCTACCCTGTCGGCGATGCCTTCAACGCATTTCAAGCCGATAAGTCCCGCTCCGATAACAAGCACTCTTGCGTCCTTGGTAAGCTGGGCTTCAAGCGCATGAGCGTCGTCAAGGGTCATAAAGGAAAATTTCTTTTCCACCGTTTCAAGCCCCTCCATCGGGGGAACAAAAGGCGAAGAGCCTGTGGCGTACATCAGCTTGTCGTAACTTATAACCTCCCCCGAATCAAGGGTTACGGTTTTCTTTTCGGCGTCAATCTTGACCACCGTTTTTCCCAGCATTGCATTTACGTTGTTGTCCTTGTAAAAGCTGTCGGGACGGTATTTCATTCTCTGCTCGTCGGTCTTTCCCCACAGCAGATATGATATAAGGGGACGGGAATAGGTGTGATAGGGTTCGCTTGCAATAAGCGTAATCTCCGAATCCTTGTCAATGCTTCTTATTCCCTCAACGCAGCCTATAGCTCCGGCTGAGTTTCCGATAATAACAAATTTGCTCATTGTTGTGCTCCCCCTTATCTTTCCTCAAAAACTATAGCCTTGTTGGGACAGCCGGCTACGCAGGCAGGCTCTCCGTTTGCATTCTTGACGCAAAGCTCGCACTTCTGAATAGCGTGACCGTCGTCGTCGGGCATAATTGCGCCGTAGGGGCAGGACAGAATACAGGTAAAGCAGCCTACGCACTTGTCCTTGTCAACCTCGATGATTCCATCTTGGATTGAAAGCGCTCCGGTAATGCAGCCCTTTACGCACAGCGGTTCCTCGCAGTGACGGCACTGTACCGCAAAGGAAATGCCGTCCTTTTCCTCAATCTGAATTCGGGGATTTATCTTAACATTCTTCAACGCCTTGACCATGTCGTCCTTGCCGGAGTTGGCATATGCGCAGTTGTATTCGCACAAGTGACAGCCAAGACACCACTTTTCATTTACATAAACTCGTTTCATACTACAACCCAACCTCACTCTCAATTAAACGTGTATATAAAATCTTACCATATAATGTGAACTTATTTATTGAAGTCAATCACCGTGAACCGTTGCAGAAGATAACCTCGCAACTTTCATCGAGCAGCCCTTACAGCCAACTAACCGTCCAGACAGGTCAAAAGATTCAAGCATACTTTCAGTATTAAAATATACCCAAGTGCCTATCTCTCCCTGACCGACCGACAGCCTAACTGCCCTTTCAAACAAATCTATCGGAGGTCGCATTGGTGCAGGGACACATCCCTACCATCCTACTAAACAGTTTCCCAAAGTCCCAATCTCTCTCCGACCGACAGACAAACTCGCCTTTCGCCAAACTCATCGGAGGTCGCTTCGGTGCAGGGGCACGCCCCTGCGGGCACGTCCCTGCCGTTTCTGTTACTCTCCTGCGTGCTTGATGCCAAGGATTGAAAGTTCTTTTTCGGTAAGTCCGATTCCTCTCAGCATAAGCCTGTTTCCTTTAAGGGCTTCGATGGAGTTTATGCCCATGCCGCCCATGATTTCCTTTATCTCATGATCCCATGCCTTTACAAGGTTTACAAGCCGCTTGTAGCCAATCTCAGGATTAAGACGCCTTACAAGATCCTCCCGCTGGGTTGCAATTCCCCAGTTGCACTTGCCGGTCTGACAGGTCCTGCAAAGATGACAGCCCAGAGCCAGTACCGCCGCAGTTGCAATGTAAACAGCGTCCGCACCCAAAGCAATAGCCTTTACAACGTCTGCCGAGGAGCGTATCGAACCGCCTACAACTACCGAGACGTTGTCTCTTATACCTTCATCTCTCAAACGCTGATCTACAGCTGCAAGAGCAAGTTCAATGGGAATACCTACGTTGTCCCTGATTCTTGTGGGAGCGGCACCCGTACCACCTCTGAAACCGTCGATTGCAATAATATCAGCGCCGCTTCTTGCAATACCGGAAGCGATAGCCGCAACATTGTGAACCGCCGCAATCTTTACAATAACAGGCTTTTCATAGTTGGAAGCCTCCTTAAGAGAGTAAACAAGCTGCCTTAAATCCTCAATAGAGTAAATATCATGGTGAGGCGCAGGGGAAATTGCGTCCGAGCCCTCGGGTATCATTCTGGTCTTTGAAATATCCTCCGAAACCTTGATTCCCGGCAGATGTCCGCCGATACCGGGCTTTGCACCCTGTCCCATTTTTATTTCAATAGCCGCTCCGGCTTTAAGATAATCCTTGGATACACCGAAACGTCCAGAAGCTACCTGTACTATCGTGTTGGGTCCGTATTTGTAAAAGTCGGGGTGAAGTCCGCCCTCACCGGTGTTGTAAAGAATACCAAGTTCCTCCGCCGCTCTTGCAAGACTTTCGTGAGCGTTGTAGCTTATCGAACCGTAGGACATGGCAGAAAACATGATTGGAGTCGAAAGCTCAATCTGCGGTGAAAGGTTGTTTACCAGCCTGCCTTTTTCATCACGCTCAATCTTCTTGGGCTTTGCGCCTAAGAAAACCTTGGTCTCCATAGGCTCACGCAACGGGTCGATAGGCGGGTTTGTTACCTGGGAAGCGTTAAGCAGAATCTTGTCCCAATAAACAGGGTAGTTTTTGGGGTTGCCCATTGAAGAAAGTAGCACGCCGCCAGAACCTGCCTGACGGTATATTTCGGAAATTGTCTGTCCCGTCCAGTTTGAATTGTGCTTGAACGTGTGGTCTGTGTGAACAATTTTAAGCGCTCTTGTAGGACAAAGAGAAACGCATCTGTGACAGTTTACGCACTTTGCATCGTCGGAAACCATCTTGTCCATTTCTTCATCGTATGAATGAGCGCAGTTAGCGCACTGCCTTTCGCATACACGGCAGCCGATACATTTATTATAATCCCTTACTATTTCATATTCGGGATAAAGAAAATCTACAGCCATTGAAATACCATCCCTTCTTATACATTACTTTCCGTAGCTGTCCAGAGTGGCGATAACAGGCTCGCCGCCCTTGGGAGTCCAGATTCTGTCAAGCTCCGGCTCAATAACTCTGATAGCGCACTCTTCGCTTGCCATGTAAACTCTGTCGTCCTTTTCGCCGATAACCATCGACCTCAGCTTCAATCTGTCGTTAAGCGCCATAAGTCCGCCTTCAAAGCCGAGGATAATTGAAAACGGTCCTGTGATAAGCAGACTGGAAAATGCGTTCCTCAGATACCTTACCCTTTCCTTGTCCTCTTCCTTCATTCTGTCTATTGTGGACCAGAAGGGAGCGGCAATAACCTCTGCGCACTCTTCAAGGGTAAGCTTCTGCTTTCTCAGCAGATAGTCGATAATGTATGTAATAACCTCGGTGTCGGTCTGCAGTGTGCATTTATAGCCGTACATCTCAATGTTTCTTCTGTTGGCGTCGTAGCTTGAAATCTCACCGTTGTGAACGATGGAGTAATCAAGCATCGCAAAAGGATGAGCCCCACCCCACCAGCCGGGAGTGTTTGTAGGATATCTTCCGTGAGCGGTCCAGGAATAGCCCTCGTATTCGTCAAGTCTAAAATACTCTCCCACGTCCTCCGGGAAGCCTACCGCCTTGAATACGCCCATGTTCTTTCCGCAGGAGAAAACATATGCACCTTCAATGTTGGCGTTGATGTTGATTACGCACCTTGTGACAAATTCCTTTTCGTCAAGATGGGAATCCTTAAGCTTTGTCGGCAGAGGAGCCACAAAATATCTCCAGATAAGAGGCTCAGCCGTAATTTTGTTGCTTTTTCTTACCGGTATTTTTGATAGGTTTATAATATCAAAATGTCTGTCAAGAAATCTCTCACATTCTTCTCTTGCTTTGTTGCCGTCGTAAAAAACGTGAAAAGCGTAATAATCAGCGTACTGCGGATAAATTCCGTACCCGGCAAAGCCGCCTCCCAGACCGTTGGAACGGTCGTGCATTGTCGCTATGGACTTTACAATCTCAGCGCCGTTAATGTTCTTTCCGCTCCTTGAAATCACTCCGGATATTGCGCAGCCTGACGGTATTCTTATCTCACCCTCGCGCAGCATACAAATTCCTCCTTATAAATTAAAATCTTCTGTATCCCCCCGGATACTGCGGTTCCCAAACCCACCTGAAAAATTCTTTCAGACGCAAAAAAACGTCCATTAGACAGACGCATTGCGCCTGCATAATGAACGTCGTTGTTCCGTGAAATTTATTGTATCACAAATTATTTGACCTGTCAACCCTTTTTGCATGATTACAACGCAATTTATGCAAATTTGTGTAATTTAAATCATAAAGCCGCATTAAAGGGCAGCATTTTTGAAAGTTTGTAACAATCAACTTTCAAAAATTAAACGTTTTTTCTTGCATCATTTTCCTTAAAGCGTTATGTAAGGCCGCCTTTCAACCAGCATTTCCTCCGTAAAGCCATCAACGTAAAGCAGTTCAAGGCGGTTTGAAAAATACCATATATTATTCCTTAACTCTACAATATCCTCCGCCAGTTCAATATCTATCAGCAGACATTCCGCCAGCTCCTGCGCATCGGCGGTATTTATGTTTACCGTTTTCATGTGGGGCTCGGCAGTAGTAACCGTACCGGTTGTCGTGGTTGTAGTGGTAGCTGCTGTGGTGGTACTTTTAGTGTTCGTGGTCTTTTGGGTTGTAGTCTTTTTAGTAGTGGTTGTTGCCGCAGTTGAGGATGCTAAGCTTTTTGTCGTTATCTTTTCCGTTTGCGTCTGCTCCGCCCGAGTTGTAAGTTCTGCATAGTCAGACGGTGACACATACAGATATTTCTTAAGCTTTTCAAGGGTAATCTCGCCTATTCCGTCTATCTCCAGCAGCTGATCCATATTGCGTATAACTCCCACCCCATTGCGGTAATCGAGAATTTTCCCTGCCGTTATTTCCCCCACGCCGTCGATTGCCATAAGCTGCTGGGCGGTAACAAGGTTTATATCCGCAGGAAAGCTGTAGACCTTTTGGGTCTGAGCCTGGGTTTCGGTTTGTACGGTCGTCTGGGATGTAAGGGTTGTGGACACAGATTTTTTGGTGGTTGTGGAAAATTCCGTTTCGGGCGACGAACCCAGCGTTTCCTCAGTGCTGCTCACGGCAGTATAAGCCGTAACCTGTGAGCTGTAGTCAAAGTGCACCGTATCGTCTTTTTCATCCTTGAAACAATTAACAAAAAACGCCGCAGCGGCAGCAGTCAAAACAGCTGTAACGCAAACGGCGGTAATGATCGGTATAACCTTGGATTTCAGCTTGGGAAGGCTCTTTTTATTTGCGTCGATATCCTTGTTGTCATTCCCTCGCAAGACGTTCACCTCGAAGTCTTTATGTGTCGAAAAATGTCGTTTCCACATTTGAATAATAACACATTTTAATGTTTGATTCAAGAAATATCGGCTTTCTTTTACGGATTATTTACATTCTAAGCTTTGTTTCTCTGTCGGCTTTGGTGCAGAATCCGTTTTGTTTTCTCCTTAGTTTTGTTCTTTTTTCTATTGTTCTTTATTCCTGAAAATATCTATGGCTTTTTTCAGCGGCGAGGGAATAGGAATTCCCATAAGCCCCGCATTTTCCATTATAGAAAGGGTTTCGTTGACTATAAAAGCGATGCACACCGCATTTTTCAGATACTCCGTTCCCATTAGCCTGTCCAGCCGACAGGATACCAGCAGTATCAGCAGCACTGTCCCTTTGCGACAAAGTCCCTTGAAGCCCGCCTTGCTTTCCAGCGCTCCGCTTTCCGATTTCAGCGAATTTTTGAAAACTCCCGCAACGATAACTCCCGTTATATAATCTATTGCCATAAAAATTATAAGCGTCGTCATGGCGTTGGTCCAGCCTCCGAAAAGAGAAGCGATTGCCGAACCCGCCAGCCCGACTGCGGTCATAATCCAGTACTTTATTCCGTCCACAAGCGTCGCTCTCCCTTGCCGTAAATCCGCAAGGCAGCATAACTCTCTACTCTTTGCCATTTTGATCTTAATTTCACATATCTTCTTCCTTTCTTGATTTTCATGCTTCTGTCTTTGCGCCGACATGCTGTTATCATGCCGTTGATTTTGCTGTATCCTTATCCGCTCATGCTCCGCCCCCTCAACCTTGCCTCCGACAACTCTCCTCCCAAACGGATTACTGTACGTTTTATTGTACATAAAACCGTTGACTTTACCACAGAAAAATGGTATAACATATAAAGAAAAGAATTCATATCAACATTTCGTTGAATTTTCTCTTTTTGCAGGCGTTGTCTTTTCATCTTGCTTACCAATAGGTCAACCCTTCGTTGTCTTTATTATAACTCATACCTGCTGATTTGTCAACAATTTGTTGTGAAAAGTCTGATTTTCAGCACTTTTCACAAAAATGAGCAACCGTTTGTTGACATCATTGACAAGACAACATTTAGTTGATATAATGGTATTGTAACTTAGCAAGCAATTGGCTATGGCATATCCGAAAAACGAGAGGAGGACGGTCTGCGGCATTTTAAAATGCGGCGGACAGGCAGAATGTTCAATGAAAGACTCAGAAAGCTGAGAAGCGAAAAGAAGGTATCACAGCAGATAGTCGCCGACTATCTCGGCATTACAAAACAGGCGTACAGTCTTTACGAACTTGGCAAGCGCGAGCCGGATTTTGAAACGCTTGTAAAGCTGGGAGAATACTTCGGGGTGTCAACCGATTTTATTTTAAGGGGCGAGGAAAGCTCCCGCACCGCGGACGACGACAGCATAAAATTCGCTTTGTTCGGAACCACCGACATCGACGACGAAGTGCTTAACGAGGTAAGACACTATGCACAGATAGCCCGCAAAATGAGAGAAGAAAAACAAAAAAGCGATTAAAATGGGAAGGAGCTGTAAGATGACAAATACTGAGCTTTACACATTTGCAGACGGACGAAATATTCTGACTATCGATGGCAGGCTGACAAAAACTCAGTCTTTGTCTCTGATGGACGGTGCAAAAAACTGCGCAATAGTTATGGACAGTTCAAAGATACCGACTTCCGCCGAGGAAAAGGTGATTCTCGCTCACGAAGTCGGTCACTGTGAAACGGGAGCGTTTTATGACGAAAACTCCCTGGAACTAAGGTCAAGGTGCGAATACCGTGCGGACAAATGGGCGGTTAAAATGCTTATTCCCAAAGACAGCCTTTCACAGGCGTTCAAAAGCGGAATTACCCGGACCTGGGAACTTGCGGAGCACTTTGGCGTCACCGAGGAATTTATTCTTAAAGCCTGCAGGCTGTACGGATTTATCGACAACTGACACAAAAACCCCGTTTCACGCGCTTTGTGAAACGGGGTAATTTTATCCTCTTTAAATCGGAGCAAAGCGTGATAAGCTGGCTTAATCACGTTGCGACGATTGCAACCGTCGCCGAAGAGCTTTGCTCCTCAGTTTTTCAGTGGGGGATTAAGACCCCCACTTAAAAACTAAATGGAACCCGCCGCCTTAGAGGCGGAGGACATCGGCGAGTCGGTTATAAATCGGCGGATGTTGTTCTCCTTAGCGTCGGGGTTCAAAAGGAGTATCCTCTCTCGTATTTTCTCCTCCGCCAATTGGGGAGAAATGCGGGAAGCTTTCTTTATAAGCTCGTTGCCCCAGAAGCTTTCAACGGTGCAGAAAGCCGTGCTGCTCCAGCCGTAAACCTCCCCTGAGCGACTTATCTTTTGCGCTTTGCCGCACATTGTAACGTACATTTTCATCTGAAGAGAGGTAAGCGCTCTGTCAAACCGGCTTTTATCCTCTCTTGAAAAACCGCCCAGTCGCTTGATTTCATGGACAGGGGCGTATCCCGTATCCCTGATTACGCTGTAGATGCATTTTTCAAACATAGTGATATTCCCGTCCGCATACTCCTCCTCCAGAGTCTTTGCCCCTCTGCGTACGGCGTAAAAGTAAGGATACCATTCCTTTGTTATATATCCGCTCAGGTTAAAAAACAGCTTTGAATAGGCAATATCGTCACGCTCGTCAAGCACTCTTATCCGCCACTCCCAGGGGTCGGTTTCGGAGTCACCGGTGTGCCATTTTACGGGGGAGTCAATAAAGTCCTGCTCCTCCCAGGTGTATGGGACAACTGCAAATATTCCTTTTGCATTTCCACCGCCCATTGAAAATCCGCACTTTAAAAGCTCGTTGCAGAAATCCGAAAAATTCCTTATCATTTCCTGCTTTCACCCCTTGAATTACGTCGCCTGTTTGTGCTGTGACAAATCAGCTTCTTATCTGACCGTTGCCGTTGATAAGATATTTTGTGGTGGTAAGCTCCTTTAAGCCCATGGGACCTCTGGCGTGAAGCTTCTGGGTGGATATTCCCACCTCGGCGCCCAAGCCGAACTCCTCTCCATCGGTAAACCTTGTGGAGCAGTTTACATATACACAGGCAGAATCCACCCGCTTCTGGAACTCTTCCGCAACATAAAGGCTTTCGGTAACTACGCACTCGGAATGACCGGTTGAATATTTTGCGATATGCTCCAAAGCATCGGTAAGTCCGTCCACTACTTTGATTGAGATTATGTAATCCGAAAATTCCGTTGCATAGTCGTCCTCGTCGGCAAGAACCACATTATCCGCTCCCAGAATCATTCGGGTTATCTCACAGCCACGTATTTCCACATTGTGCTCATCAAGCTTTGCTTTAAGCTTTGGCAAAAAGTCAGGTGCAATATCTCTATGCACAAGACAGCTTTCCACCGCGTTGCACACCGACGGACGCTGGGTCTTTCCGTTGTCCACAATGTCCACAGCCATATCAATCGAAGCCGTAGAATCGACATAAACATGGCAGTTGCCTGTACCCGTTTCGATTACCGGAACGGTGGCGTTTTGCACTACAGCCTTAATAAGCTGTGCTCCTCCTCTGGGGATAAGCACATCGATATATCCGTTAGCCTGCATCATCTGAGTTGCTATGGCTCTGTCGGTATTCTCCACAAGCTGAATAATATCGGGCGAAAAACCTGCCGTCTCAACTGCCTGGCGCATCAGGTCGCAGAGCATTTTATTAGAATTAAACGCCTCCTTGCCACCTCTGAGGATTACGGCGTTTCCGCTTTTAAGGCACAATGCGGCGGCGTCAACCGTAACGTTTGGTCTTGCCTCGTAAATTATTCCCACAACGCCCATAGGAACACGAACTTTTGTTATCCTCATTCCGTTTGGTCTCACTGAGCCACCTAAAATCTCCCCTACCGGGTCGTCAAGCGAAGTAAGTTTTTCGCAGGCATTTGCTATGCCCTCGATACGCTTTTCGTCCAGCCTCAGCCTGTCCTGAAGGGCAATGGTCATATTGCGGCGAACGGCGTTTTCAAGGTCCAGCTTGTTTGCCTCTATAATCTTAGGCATACATCTTCTCAGAATGTGGGCAATTTCAAGCAGCGCATCGTTTTTCTGCCCTGTGGAGGCGTTTGCAAGCTCGCCCTTGCAGGCTTTTGCCTTAACGCCCAGTTCTTCAATGTAATTCATATTATCTGCTCCTTTCGGGAATTATTAATTGTTTGGTTTTAAGGCTTGCTATAAATCAAGATTTATCGCTTTTGCAAAACAACATATTATTAACCTGCTCCGTAACATAAATTTCATCTTCAATTATTTGCAAATCATAGCCGTCTATAATTTTTTTGTCGTATTTACTCATAATATTCCGAAATGCATCTGCCATTTTTCTGGGATAACGGATGCTACTGTAAAAGGACTTTAAAAATTGAAATCCGCTTTTTTCACACAACTGAATCCATTCTTCATAAGTGTAGAATTTAATATGCCCGTCTTGATTGACCTGCATATACTCATCTATAAAACCGCTATCATTTTCGTTGGGAGCTGCATCGGAAATAAAGAATAAACCACCATTTTTCAATACACGAAACACCTCAGATAAGCTTTTCTTTATATCAGGAAAATGATGCAAAGCGTATCTTGATACAACAAGATCAAAAACATTGTTTTCAAAAGGAAAATCTATTCCGTTATAATTGACAAAACAAATATTTCTTATGTTTTCTTCATCCGCTCTGCTTTGATTGTTTTTCAATGTTTTTTCCACAATATCCAAGCCAACTATCGATACAGTGGAGTATTTTTTCGCAAGAGCAAATGATAAGTATCCGCTACCCGTTCCCAAATCTAATATATTCATACCGGGAGAAACGGACAAAAAATCCATGATTGATTTCAGATGTGCCTCATCCTGCATCTGTCTGTTATAAAAATCCGCCTCTGCAAAGCGCGCTTCAAATTCCTGCTTTGTGGCAATAATACTATCCTCGATATCCTTCATTTATAACTCCCTCTTTTCACTCAGATTCATATCATTGCGTTTTCTTCAAGTACAATCGGAATTTATTTTCTAACTTATTCTGTAATGTCCCACTATATCGTCCCTTGATTCCAAAATATCTTCCTCATACTGCCTTTGATACCACCCCGAATGGTGAATGACAAAAGGCACGCCGTTTTCGTTTCTTCTGTCCGACACAATGCCGATATGACCTTCAAAAACCACTATGTCTCCACCCTGCCAGCTGTCAATATCCTGAACATCTGTGGTAAGGGAAATGGCGGTATGCTCAAAATAAACTCGGAGATTTCTCACTCTTCTGAAGTCGATGTTTTTATCAACCACATCAATGTTGTAATCATCACGATTATTCCTGATGTCTTCGTCTACCAGTTCCATTAAATCATATCCTGCGCCTCTTAAACCGAAAGCCACCACGTCAGTACAAACGCCGTACCCGTCGTCGGGATAGCCCCCTGCATAGTACCTGCTTCGGTATCTGGGCTGAGTGGAGATATATTCTCTCACATTATTTAAAATATCAGTCTGGTCGTCAATTCCGTCGTTATCCATGTCAACGTCGCTTATATAAGTTTCAATATCAAAGTCGGCGTTGCTGTAGGTCCTGTGGGGTATAACATTAAATACGTACAGCAGATATACAATCAATAAAATCAACAAAGCAACTGCTGTAAACGCCGCAGCTTTTCTTTTCATAATAAAGCACCGTTTTATATCTCGTCTGTAATCTCTTGTTCTGTAAATAAATCAAAAAAACATTTCGCAAATGTCCGGCATATAATTATTTCTTCGCCTTAAACATTGTCCCAAGCTTGCCCTCCTCAAAAAGCCAGTAGAGGTTATCCGGGTTCTTACCGTTTATTATTATCATGTCCATGCCGCTGTTTACGGCTATTTCAGCGGCGTTTATCTTGGTTATCATGCCGCCGGTTCCAAGCTTTGTAC